>JAAYSH010000010.1 GCA_012518415.1 Erysipelotrichaceae bacterium
GCTTGATCATAAAACGGTAAGATTTGCAAAGCATTAATACCTAATTCTTTAATATGATCAAAGCCGGTTGTAACAGTAATATCACCTTCGGTATATGTTGTTCCTTCTTCAATCATGCCTAAGAACTTACCACGATTAGCTTCAGTTCCTGTCCATGTTTCATCACGGGTTAAGTCATCAACATGTAATTCATAAACGACTAATTCCGTTGGTTTCACCGTTGGTAATTCAACCTGATCCCACCCATCGGGGTTCGTTGTCGCTAAATCAATAATCATCGAGCGATCACCGTTAACTCCTGCGGCTTTTGCGTATGGGTCGGTTGCTTCAATTCCTAGTGGGAAGGCGTAGTTTTTAACAAAATACGTATAGTATTTGCCGTGTAAATCGCCATTAACCGTTGCACTCCAAACACCTTTCTCTCCTAAGGTCATTGGATATGCATCAAATTCATCGCTACCTAGTTGAGCATCAAGTGCTGCTCTTGTACCACTACTATAAATGCGTAATTCGATTTCATCACTTGTTGGTGCCCATACTTTAAAAGTTGAACTTGTTGGCCCATATGTAACACCTAAGTCTCTTCCATCATATGTAAGCGTGTCTTCAAAGTACTTTGTGTCAAATAAGCCTGCACTGGAAACATTGCCTTCAACGACATTACCTGATTCGACAAATGTAACTTCAACTGAGTATGATTTCTTAAAATCAGGTACAAATGCACTATCTAAAGTAATAAATGTTTCATAAGCGTATTCATCAGGTATTTTTAATGATGGCCCCATTGCGGACGAAATAATAACTCCATCTTCTTTAAAGACAGCGTTATTAATTTCATAGTTAGTTTTAACTCTTACTTCCGTTTGCTCTCTAAAGGATGCACCTAGAAGCCTACCAGCAAGGGCAGTTGCAATACTTTCAAAAATTGTTGACTCTAAGTCAACAAAATAGAGGTGTTTTGCATTGTTTTCATCAAAAACTGCTGTTGATAAATCATAAATCATATCCGCAGTTTGACCATTATCCCAAATACCACCATTACGGTTAATTAACCCAATTTTTGTCGCACCTTCAATATTTGTACCGACAAGAGGTAATTCTAAATAAACTCCGTAACTATCTCGGTGTGTGAACGGATGAGCGACACCTTCTCCACCAACAGGTTCATATGTCCAAACCCACATATCAACAGCTTGAGCATAGTTTTCATCATTCCTAAACAAGTGTAAGACTAGCGTTTGTTCATCATACACTTTTGGAGTTTCTGGTGCAGGTTCTAGTGCCTGCAGTGATGTTGCGCTACCAGTATTAAATATTGGTAGTGTCATCGTTAGTGCAATTACACTAAGTGCCAAAAACCGTTTGATTTTTTTCATAATCTCTTCTCCTTTTGGTTTTTATCGATTTGACCGTCGAATTAATAAGGTTAAAAACCCAAGCCGATCAATTAATGGTGTAAAACTACTTAACTTCCACTCCCAATTTGGTGAGCCAATCGAACCAGGCGTATTAATCCTTGCCTCATTACCTAGTCGAAGTAAGTCTTGGGTTGGAATAATTGCTAAATCAGCAATACTATCAAATGTTAATAATAAGAAGTTATCAATTACATCATTTTTAGGATGATAGCCAAGTTCAGCTAAAAATCTAACCGCTGCTTGTTTAAAGTCAGGGCTTTGATTTTCCCACCAACCCCGAATTGTTTCATTATCATGTGTGCCTGTATAAATAATTAAGTTTTCACGGTCTTCTTCGTCCCAAAGATGTTTCTTTTCATCCGCTGGGTTAAATGAGAATTGACCAATTTTCATTCCTTTGAAGTTGTATTTGTCACGTAATTCTAAGACACCAGGGGTTAAATCACCTAAATCTTCCGCAACAATTTCGATATCTTTAATTTCTTTTAAAATTACATCGAAAAACTTTTCCCCAGGACCATCAACCCATTCACCTACTTCTGCAGTCGCACTTGAAGCAGGAATTTCATAGTAGTCATTAAAGGCCCGGAAGTGATCGATACGGATAATATCATATAATTTTGCATTGTATGCGAGGCGGTCAACCCAAAATGCATAATTAGTTTTTGTTAAATATTCCCAATCATAAATTGGGTTGCCCCAGCGTTGACCAGTTTTTGAAAAGTAATCTGGGGGAACGCCCGCGACAAACGTTGCATTACCTTCATCATCTAATTTAAATGCCTCTTGATTTGTCCAAACATCATCGCTATCAATTCCGACATAAAATGGAATATCTCCCATAATTTTTATACCAGCTTCATTTGCGTATGTTCTTAGTGCCATCCACTGTTTATAAGCGACAAATTGTAACCACATTGTGAATTCAATATCATCTTTAAATGGGGTAATATCAAACTTACCGTTTTTAATCCAAAGTTTTTGTTCTTTTGGCCAAGCGGTCCAAAGTTGTTCATAATTATTCGCCTTTAAGGCGCGAAAAACTGCGTAATTATAAACCCATTCGTTTTCGCTGCGCCACTTTTTGTAACCGCGACGATTCTCGGCAAAATAAGTTTTAAACGCTTCTTTTAAATACGGCAACTTAAATTTACGGGCTCCGTCATAATCAATCCGGTCTGCAAGTGGATTATATTCTTTTAATTCGGTTTTAATTAAGCCTCTTTCTTGGAGCCGTTCAAGAGAAATATATATTTCATCAAACGCTTTTGATGAATAAGGCTGATATGGCGAGTTACCGAATCCAAGTGGGTTTAGTGGCAAAATTTGCCAAATCTTCACCCCCGCTTTAGCGGCTAAGTCAACAAATTCATAAGCGCTCGGCCCAAAGTCACCAATACCAAACTTACTTGGTAGCGAGGCAACAGGTTGTAGTAATCCAGCTTCTCTCATTATTAGCTTCCTTTCGTCAAGATGACCGTGGAATTTCGCTCAAGCGTTAAGCTACCGTTTTCTAAAATCGGTCGTAGTTGTTCCGTATTAATTTCTTCAATAATTACATAACTTGGATCGATATCGATTGTACGAGTTTCAAGTCCGACGTTATGAATAACAATTATTTCCCCGTTTGGAAAAGATGGTTCAATAAATCTAAGTCCAGCGAACGGGACGATACCAGTGTCAAATACTTCAACGTCTGCACGTCTAAACCCTGGATATTCATTGCGAATCGAAATAACTTTGCGGTAGTGATTTGTAAGTGAGAAAGGCTCCTCCAGCAAATCATGCGCGCCTTTATTAACTTGATAGCGCATTTGGTAATCACTACCTCGAACCGGAGTTGTTTCATGAGTTGTATGTGCTTCTTGCCAAATCATTGGTAGACGCTTGTTTTCATCTCTTCCACTACCTTTAAGTCCAATTTCTTCACCGTAGTAAATAAATGGGACACCAGGTGTAAGCAAATACATCGAAGCAGCGAGTTTTTGTTTGCCTTCATCTCTATCGAATGCAGCATAGCCACCAGAGCGGTTATTATCATGGTTTGAAAGGAATGCGCTATTTAGTGCATTGGGATTAAATCGCTTAATTTGTTTATCATAATTAACAATTTGTTGCGCTATTAATTTGCCGTTGTTATTTAAGGCGGCAGAATGGAAATATCCATTAACTTCTGCGCCTCCAAACCAAAACTGCGAGTCAATTCCTGATTCATAATACTCAGCTACAAGTGCATCACCTGTCCAAGTTTCGCCGACAATATATGCTTCTGGATGCATCTTTTTTACTTCTTCACAAAACCAGCGTAAAAACTCGATATTTTTTCTTGTATTATTTTCATAAAACCATAGCGTCGCATCAAGGCGGAAGCCGTGGACGCCTTTATCAAGCCAAAACTTGGCGATATTTAATATTTCTTCACGAACTTCGGGGTTGTCTAAATTTAAATCAGGCATCGCGCCATCAAAGTTCGCTAAGTAGTAATAACCAGTATTTTCAAACTGACGGTACGTTCCCTGGGTTGATGTACCAGGTCCGGGGTTATAATCTTTCCACGTATACCAATCAGCGTATCTTTCGTTTTCTGGACTTCTATCTCTTCCAGTAACGTAGGCAGCTGATTTTTTGAAATATTCAACCATATTACCAGTGTGGTTAATAACTAAGTCTAAAATGACATCAATATTTGCTGCATCGAAAGCTGCCATCATACTTTCAAAGTGTTCCATTGTTCCGTAATCTCGCTCAACAGCGTAGTAATTATCTACATTGTAGCCATGGTATGAACTAGATTCCATGATTGGCATTAACCAAACACCTTCAACACCTAAGTCTTGTAAGTAAGGAATCTTCTCTTCGACCCCGCGGAAATCACCAATACCATCTAAACTTTGCGTTGAATCTGCAAAAGCACGGACAAAAATTTCATAATATACACCGCCACGATTATTTACATCTAAATTAATTTCATAATCTTGCGGAATGTTTAAATCGATACTATCAGCTTGCGAGACGTCATCACTACTACCCCCGCAACCAGAAAGTAAAAGAATTGATAATAGCCCAAGTTTGCTTAAATGTACTCGCACAATTAACCTTTAACTGCTCCGCCAGTAACACCACTGACATAGTATTTTTGTAACCAAATGAATAAGATAACAATTGGTACACTAAGTAAAACTGAACCTGCCGCATATCTTGTGAAATAAAGTGGTAAATCACCAAGTCCAGCAATCATTGAATAAAGAACTTGGGCAATTGACCACGCATCTTTATATTCACGAGTAATTGTCGAGGCAAAAATATAGTCACCCCAGGGCCCCATGAATGCGGTAAGTGCTTGATAAATAACGATTGGCCTAGCAAGCGGGAGGGTGATGTGCCAGAAAATTTGGGCACGATTTGCGCCATCAATCATCGCCGCTTCATCAATTGAGTAAGAAATTGTGTCAAAAAATCCTTTTGATACGTAATAGCCCATTGCTGCTCCACTAGTATTAACTAAAATGAGAGCGATTAAATAGTTAGCAACCGGCTTACGGTCCGCAGATGTTTGCGGCAATAACCCAATACCTTTTAAAATAAAGTAAATCGCAATCATCGCCATAAAGCCAGGGAACATACCGATAATTAAAATTAATCGCATGAAAGGACCTTTTGCCTTAAAGTTTAACCGGGAAAATGCATAGGCGGTTAATAAGACGATGACTGTCGATAAAATACATGTGAATATTGCCACAATAAATGTATTTGTAAAGTTTTTTAAGTAGTTATACCGTGAGGTATCAGCAAATAACAAATAATAGTTATCTAAACTCCACCGTTGCGGTACTAAATAACCAAGCCAACTCCACACGCCTGTCGGTGGTGTTACTGGTGTTAACCCCATATTTGAGGCAACAACACTAACTTGACCAGCTCCATCAATAACATAACTATATACGGGAGCTCTAAATGACTGTAAAATTAGCCACACAATTGGGAAAATCCAAATAATTGACAAAACGATTAAGGCAATATAAATAATAGTATTAGCAACTGCCCTTCGGAAGCGGACGTTTTTAAATCCGCGAGGAGCTCTAATTTTCTTATTATCCGCTACTGCTGCTTGATTAATTGTACTCATTATGCAAAGTCCCCCTGTTGTGTTTCTGCTGATGATCGGCTAAACATAATTAGTGAAATAAATGCACTAATTAAGAAGGAAATAATTCCAATCGACGAACCAATCGCATATTCTTTTCGGACACCGCCAATTGTAAGGTCATAGAGCCACGTAATAAGTAAATCGGTCTTACCATATGTAACTCCGCCTCGAGTTTGGTCTGGTCCTCCGCCCGTTAGGAAGAAAATAACGTTGAAGTTATTCATGTTCCCAATAAATTGTGTAATTAAATAAGGACCCGTTACATAAAGCATATACGGTAAGGTAATGCTGAAAAACTGGCGAACAGGTCCCGCACCATCAATTCGGGCAGATTCATATAGTTCATCAGGAATATTCATTAAAATACCTGATGTAATAAGCATCGTATAAGGTACCCCAACCCACATGTTAATTAAGACAATCGCTGTTCTTGCTGACGCAGTAGTCGCAAATATGTTTACTGTACTATCGAGCCAACCGATCCGGACTAATAAACTCATAAGTGGACCGTCCGACCCTAAGAATTTTGCGATCATCGATAACGTAATAAACTGCGGAATTGCAATTGATATAACGAAAAATGTTCGCCATACCCGCTTGAACTTAATACCTTTTTTATTAATAATCATCGCTAAAATCATTCCACCAATATAGTTGGAAAACGTTGCTAACACTGCCCAAAGAATCGTCCAACTTAAGATTTCTCCAAGTGCGAACGCCCATGAGCCTGAGTCTCCAAATAATTTCGTAAACGTATCAAGTCCAACCCACGCAAATCGACTCGCAGGTGGGAAGTAATGTAAACTCGCATTCGTAAATGCAAGTAAAATCATAAAGATTAATGGCAAGATCGTAAATACTAAAATCGTTAAAACTGGATATGCCAAAATTGTCACATGAAACTTTTCATCAAGCAATTGACTTGCTTCTTCTTTAAATGTTGGGACATGACGTGCGTTTTCTTTTAAAACTTGAATTTTATATGCGCCCTTAATATTTGCATTGTATAAGGCAATAAAAGCAATAATTAATCCAACAGTCAATAACCAATAAAGAATAATAAGCATTGAGTTTGATGCGTTTTGACCAATCGATCTTGATAAGTATGGGTCCATGCCGAACCCTGGTTTATTAATAATATAAGAATAAGTCGTTCCTAAATCACCAATCCAAATCATCCCGTCTCCGCCAGGAGAATTGAAGATGTTAATTTGTTGGATCCAATGGATACCGCCACTTGGAAGGAATAAATAAATGATAAAGGCGACTTGTAAAACTAAATAAATTAGTCCCTTTGCTATTTGTCCATTAAATATGTGACCCGAGCCCATGAATACATAAGATAATCGGGTTTTCCAATTCCCTTTAACAAACATGTGGACCAAGTTTTTAATCCAATTATATACAAAGCGGAATACAAACAAAATAACTTTGTACGCATAGACAAATATGTTTATAAATGCTTTAACAACAGCCCAGATAACATCGAGTAACCATTTTCCGAATTTCACGATACTATCTAATAATGTTTGTCCAAGCCAAGGGAAGAATTTCAACGGTTTAACGCTTTGATGTTCCATATAATTTTAACTCCCTCTACATCATTTTAAATAAAAACAAAATAGAGCGAGCAAACCAAAGTTTGCTCGCCCTAACAATTCAATTAAATTGGGTTTTCAGGTGCGATTGCTTCTGCGAATGCATCTAAGTAGTCTACTACGGTAGTTCCAGCGGCGTATTCGCCAGCGACAACTGCTGTACCAAATGCTTCAGCTGCCTCCCAGAATGTACCTGAGACACTTGTTGATTGTGCAATAGCAAATTGACCTTGTTCTGCAAGCGCGGCTAAGAAAATATCTTCTTTGACCGATGGGTCTTCTAAAGCATTAATGTTACTTGGACCAAATCCAAGTGGGTAGCGCTTAATTTGTGTGTCTTCTCTTGTTAAATATTGTGCAATTTGATGTGAGAAGAATTCTTTTTGTGCTTCAGCAGCACCTAATTGGAGAACACCCATTTGTTTACTACCTGCTAATGAACCCATTTGCATTTGTGGTAGTAATTCTCCTTCTGCACTTACTGGTGTAAATGTTGGTAACTTTGTAGCAGAAATGCTATCTCCTAATAAATCAACAAAGTTTTTTACGTTCCAATATCCTGAAACGCCAACGAGAATTTCAGGAACAATTGGATTACCATCGGCATCTTTGTTTGAGAACTTCGCTAATGATCCATCAGCATCACCATCGATAATGTAATCCGCATTGCCTGGAGTATGGAGAATTCTTTCCATACCGCGAGCTGCGTTTTGACCGCGCTCATCATTAATGGTCGTCGTCATTGTCGTTGTTGCAGGATCATAAGCAAATACTGGTTCTGCTCCTTCGATATCGTAATCTTTACCAATGAAGAAAGCTGAGTTATAATACCCGTTTCCAAATGGGAAAATAATTTTGGATTTTAACCCGTCAGTTCTTGTTTCACTATGTGCTTTTAAAGCATCAATAATGCTATCCCAGCTAGCTACGTCTTCTAGGCTTAAAATATCATTGTTGTAGTATAAATAAATTCCGTTATCAGCGGTTTGTGGGTACGAATAAAGTTTACCGTTAATCGTTCCGCCTGAAACTGCTGATGCGACGTTATTTTCTTCAGCCCAGCGCTTATTTGAACCAGTTAATTCTGCTAGCGCTCCCGCGTTATATAAAATTGAAACGTGGTCATCGGGGAAGCCGAATACGTTTGGCGCGGTTGATAAGTCAGCAGCAATATTTGTTGCTGTATCAGTGAATTCATCACCAAATGTGACTGTAAATTCATATACGACATTATTATCTGGGTCGTATGCGAAGTCTTTAGTAAATTCGCCAACAACTCTCATAAATAATTCGTGTGAAGCAACTTCGGACCAAACGGATAAGTACATCTTTTCACGTTTTGCATCAGGTTTAAATGCCTTGTCAACCGTTGAAACGACTTTCGTATCGGTAATGTCGACTTTGACGTAATCAGCAACTTCGCCCCCGCCGCCTTGTGAAGAGACTGGGTCTGTTGAAACATCATCACCGCCGCCGCCACCACAGCCTGCTAACAAGAGTGCTGCGATAGCTATAAAGCCTAATTTAGATTTCCTAAACATAAATTACTCTCCTTTCATAACTATGAGCGAAAATATATTAAAGTTAAGGGCTTAACCCTCCCCACAATCGATCGCTCAGTAATTTTTGTTTTAAGACCATCTTTATTATAACTAAAATAACTAT
Source organism: Erysipelotrichaceae bacterium (assembly GCA_012518415.1). Lineage (GTDB taxonomy): Bacteria > Bacillota_I > Bacilli_A > RFN20 > CAG-826 > UBA5455. The sequence goes on from JAAYSH010000010.1 coordinate 8,829, forward strand.
GTTATCAAGGAAAAATGGTAGCCCTTTCACACTTAATTGCAGTTTTTTAGACATAACCGTTTACTAAAAACGTTGATTGTCTAATACTTATTAAGTAGGACTTTTTTTGATAGCAGTAAATAAATAGGCTTTTGCAACTAAAAACCCCATTATTTTTACATAATGGGGCTTTTGTTAAGTTAATTAAGTAGTTCGCTTAAATAATAACTTTTCCTTGTTCTGCAAGTGGCAAAGTTTTCTTCTCTTCTTCGGTATCAATTTTGAAGAAATGAGATTTCATCATATCAAATGCGACTTTAACTTTATCACCGATTCTAATTGAATGGTTATCAATAACCGGAACTTTAGAAACGATTCTTTGTCCGCAGTAATCACCGTGTAAAATGTATTCGTGGCCGAGTAATTCAGCAACGTCTACATGAATTTCTGCTGCGGTTGTTGGATTTTCATCAACGATATCTCCAACTGCATAACGAACATCTTCCGGACGAATGCCAAAGATAACCATTTCGTTATCATATGGGTCAAGTTCGCTTTGGAATGCTTTTGGAATATCGATACTCTTTCTTTCACCTGGTAAAAGAATTGTATTGTCGTCTACTCTGACATATTCAACATCTGCTTTATCAATTGAGAATGTTTCTAATTCAACAAATAATGCTTCTGCTGTTTTCTTGCCGTTATCGACGAACTTCCAAATTCCTTCCCTAGCTTCTCCGTCTTCACGAAGTGGAAGTTTTGCCTTAATTTCTTCAGGAATACTATTATCAGCATCATCACTTTCTCGTAAAGCATCAGTTTCTTCTTTGCTAAGTGCGAATTCGTAATGACCGATTGGTTTTGTAATTTCTGTGCCTTCAACTTTAATGTATTCAGCGAGTTTTGGATCAACTTCTTCTTTTGTTTGGCCGAATAATTCAACCTTATTACCACGAACGATGCCGTGGAAGAAGTTCATCGCTGGACTTCCGATAAATGAGGCAACGAATAAGTTATTTGGTTTGTGGTAAATTTCAATTGGTGAACCTACCTGCATAATATAACCTTGATCCATAACAACAATTCTTGTTGCCATTGTCATCGCTTCAGTTTGGTCGTGGGTAACATAAATTGTTGTTGCACCCATTTGTTCGTGTAAACGAATAATTTCCGAACGCATTTGAACCCGAAGTTTTGCGTCTAAGTTCGAAAGTGGTTCGTCCATTAATACGACTGATGCATGACGGACAATCGCTCTTCCAAGCGCGACCCGCTGTCTTTGACCACCTGAGAGTGCACGAGGTTTTCTTTGAAGTAATTCAGTAATTTCAAGAATCCTGGCCGCTTCAGTAACTCGGCGTTCGATTTCGCTTTTTGGTAATTTTTGAATTTTAAGACCAAACGCCATGTTATCATAAACTGTCATATGTGGATATAAGGCGTAACTTTGGAAAACCATAGCGATTCCTCGGTCTTTTGGTGTAACGTCGTTACATAACTTGCCGTCGATGTATAATTCTCCTTCGGTAATGTCCTCAAGTCCTGCAATCATTCTTAAAGTCGTTGATTTACCGCAGCCGGACGGACCAACAAAAACGATAAATTCGCGGTCTTCAATATGAATATTAAATTCAGATACCGCATTAACCGGTGAGCCTTCATAGCGCTTACCAACGTCTTTCAATATAACTTCTGCCATATTATTATGTCTCCTTTTTTATTGTCAAAGTTATTATAACATTACGAACACCAAACGATTTGTGCGCCGTGCACAAATTACTTTGTAAGTTGTAAAAGTCTAATTAATTTATAGTATTGAGCATTCGCATAATCGCGAATATCAAGTCCAGTTAAATTAATAAAATTACCAAGCCGATAATTAAATGTGTTGCGATGGACATATAACTTTTTTGCTGCAAGTGAGGCATTAAGTCCGCAACGAATAAACATATCTGCTGTATCAATTAATTCATGGTCAACATTGTGGAGCTGTGCTTTGAGCGCATTTACTAAAGAAAAGTCACCATCAATTAATAGGAGTAAAATTACATCCGCGAGTTCATAAATACCTGCACCTAATTTTCTTGCCTTTAATACTGCGCGGTGACCGATATCATTATCTAAAGGCGAAATAACAAAAACAATTCCGCTCCCAATATCACTGCTTAATACAGGTAAAATTGAATGGAGGTCAAACGCTAATTCGGCATCCGCTTCAATAACTCCTGTCCTTTTTGAAATCATTCTTAATCGAATTGGTGAGACATCAAAATTATTTGTAAAAAAATTATATAATACCTGTGGTTCAATTTCTTTTTGAAGCCAAAAATTATAATACTTTATCATTTGTTACTCCTCGATTTCATATAAAGCTGACGCAAAAGGTGGTAAATATATTTCATCATCTCTTATTATTAAATTATCATAATTTTGCAGTAATGACTTTAATTTTCTTTTTAAATAACCATCTTTAAATTTAACGGGATAGTTTCTCATGTTCGCAATTACGAGTAAATGCGTTGGACCACTATGTTCATAGGCAAAAACATCGCGATGGTTTTCGTTAATAAGTTTAAATGGTCCATCAAGTACCGCATCAGCGATACGTGGCTTTTTCCGAAGTGCAATCGCTTTTTTATAATAATTTAAAATCGAATCTTCATCATTAAGATTATCTTCAACGTTTACTTCATCATAGTTATCAATAACTTTAAACCATGTGTCATTACTCGAAAATCCGGCATTCTTAGAATTTTTCCACTGCATCGGAGTTCTGGCGTTTACTCTTGATGACCGACGTAAAGTTTTTAACATATCTTCTTCGCTTACACCACGAGCTTTAGCTTCTTCAATATAATTTCTTGCACTAACATCACGGACGAAATCATCTAAATTAGTATAGTCGACATTCGACATTCCAATTTCTTCGCCTTGATAAATAAATGGAGTCCCATACATAAATAATAACAGTGTAATTAACATTTTTGCGCTTTGTTTGCGGTAGTTTTTTGGGTCGCCATACTGTGAAACAACCCGGGGATGATCATGATTTACCCAATAAATTGGCATTAAAGCCTTGCCGTGGCAATCATTATACCAGCGGGCAAAAATGTGTTTTAAATTATGGACATTAGTTACTATTTCATCGTCGCTTTTATGTTCACTACCATAGGCCCCGTTTTCCCAGCACGTATCAAAGTTAAATACCATATTAAGGGCGCCATCTTCAAAATTCGCATATTTTAATGCAGTTTTAGTTGAGGAGCCGCCTCCGACTTCACCAATTGTAAAAGCATTTGGATAATGATCAAGTACTTGCTCCTTAAACTCATTTAAATAGAAAAATAACCGATCCCGATTTGAAAACTTATTTACATCTAACGTCAAGCCGTCCGCCTCAGTTTGTTGTTTACTATCTTTAAAAGTTAGGTCTTTTGCTAAATGAGCAATCGCATCAAGGCGGAAACCATCAACACCTAAGTCTAAATAAGTTCTAGCGATTTTGTAAATTTCTTCGCGAAGTTCCGGGTTTTCCCAATTTAAATCTGGCATCTTTTTTGAGAAGATTTTTAAATAATATTTACGTGCGACTTCATCGTACGCCCAGGCTGAATCACTAAAGAAACCACGCCAGTTGTTGGGGACAACGCGGTTGCCGTTCTCATCAAGTTTGCCTTCATGCCAAATGTAGTAATTATGTTCTTTTGAATTTACATCGTTGCGTGCTTTGATAAACCACGGATGTTCATCAGATGTGTGATTGAGGACAAAGTCGATAATAATATACATATCACGTTTATGGACCTCCTTAATTAACTCACGAAAGTCTTCGTTTGTACCGTACTCACTCGCAACTTTCATATGATTTGAGACATCATATCCATTATCATCCATTGGGGATTCAAAAAACGGGCAAATCCAAAGCAAATTCACTCCTAAACCTTTTAAATAGTCAAGTTTTGATATGATTCCTTGCAAATCACCAATACCATCGTCATTGCTATCCGCAAAGGCTAGTGGATATATTTCATAGCCGATCGCGTATTTATACCAGGGTTTCTTCATTTTCTTAATCAAAAATCACTTTCTTATTTTTCGCGGCCATTATCATCCGCATATTTTCTTCTTTTGTTACTTTTTTAGAGAAAGGCGGCAAATCATCAAGCGGAAAAAAACTTGCATCAATAATTTCATAATCATGGGCTTTAAGTTCACCTTTAACTTTTCCTTCGAAAATAAGTGCATACTCTCTTACGCTTGTAGGTGATTTGAATGGCGAGCGATTTATAACCCCAACAAGCCGAATAATTTCAACGTCCGCGCCGGCTTCTTCTAAACACTCACCCCTTGCGGCTTCCGTAGGACTTTCATCTATTTCGCACCAGCCACCAGGCAAAGAATATCCTCCATCACTTGCTTCTTTTACAAGTAATACTTCACCATTTTCATTAAAGCAAACAGTTCTTACGCTAACGTTTGGCGTTGGATATATATTTCTTTCAAAGTAACCATTCGGTGATAAATCAACGTTTTGAAAATCATTTAAAAACTCCGTAGTTAAATCAAGGAGCTTTTGATAGTTTTCTAATGCATAGGGGTCACGAGAAAACGTTAGACCAATTCTTGCAACACTTTGCACTTTTATTAATAAGTCATAAAAATGTTTTGTTTCCATACATACAATTATAAACAATTTTTATGCATAATAAATTAAAAATGGCGAGATACTCGCCATAATAAAATAAATATGATTATTAGCTTTATTCAAATGTATTTTTAATAAACGTAACGACTTTATTTACTGCCGCTTCACATTTACCTTTATCAATTGCTTCTGCCATAACACGAATCAAATTTTCTGTTCCACTCGCACGTACTAATAAGCGTCCTTCTTCACCTAAAGCATCATCCACTTCTTTAATAAGTTTAGCTAGTGCTTCATCTTCCATTACTTGTTTTTTATCAGTTACTGGAACGTTTATTAACACTTGAGGATATTTTTGGAAGTCTTTTAATAACTCGGCGAGCGACTTATTTTCAAAGTGCATTGTTTTAAGTACTTTAATCGCTGTTAAAATACCGTCACCAGTTAATAAATCATCAGCAAAAATGATGTGTCCGCTTTGTTCACCGCCTAAAGAAAGGTTTTTTTCCTTTAATGTTTGTTGGACGTATTTATCACCGACTGCTGTTTCGACAACACTAATCCCTTGTTTTTTAAGTGCTTGTTTTACACCTAAATTAGACATTACCGTTAAAGCGACTGCGTTATTTTTTAACTTACCACGTCTAGCCATATTAAGTGCATTTAAATAAATGATTGCATCTCCATCGATAAGTTCTCCTTCTGGTGAGACAAGCAAAACGCGGTCACTATCGCCATCAAAAGCAAAGCCGACATCATACTTTTTCGTTTTAATTTTTTCTATTAAACATTCTGGGTGGGTTGACCCGCAATTATCATTTATATTTATCCCATTGGGGACATTATGAATAAATGAGGCACGCACATCAAGTTGGTTAAATATTTTTGGCGCAATTGAAGATGCTGATCCATTCGCACAATCAACTGCAATGCGAAAGTTTGACTTTATTCCTTTACCTTTTTTATAAAGAAAATCAACATAGGAATCAACTAAGTGCGGTGCATAAATTAAGCGACCAATATCTTCATAAGTGGCTTTTGGTAAATAATCTTCTTCAGCATCGATGTATAGTTCAATGTCTTTTTCAATCGCATCACTTATTTTTTCACCTTCATGATTAAATATCTTAATCCCGTTATCATAAAAAGGATTATGTGAGGCACTAATCATTATTCCAAAATCAAATACCTTTTCCACAACTAAATAAGAAATACTCGGTGTTGATGTTACACCAGCATCAAATACATCTGCTCCTGATAAAATCATTCCATTTGCTAGAGCAGTCATTAATAAATCACCGCTAGCTCTTGTATCACGGCCAATTAATATCCGGCGTCTTCTTCCGCCGCTGTCATAACCAAGATAGCGGCCGATTCGAAAAGCTAGTTTTGTTGTTAATACATCACCAACAACACCACGAATCCCATCCGTACCAAAATATTTTAAATGCATTTATTTGTCTCCTAATAAGTATAAAAAATACGGTTCCCCGTGTTTAATTACTCTTCCATATGTTCGCGGAAAACTCGAAGGAAGTTATCGAGTCCTACCGTTTCAAGTTCTCCTGCGGCAGCGATTGAAATTCTTCCAGTTTCTTCGCTAACAACAACGGTAATTGAATCAGTAATTTCACTAATACCAATCGCGGCCCGGTGTCTAGAACCGAATTTACCGTTTAATGGTTTAGTTGTCGCGGTATAGTAAACACTTGCAGCGAGAATTGTATCATCACGAATAACAATCGCTCCATCGTGTAACCTTGTTCCTACATAAAAAATCGTTTCAATGATTTCACTTGATACGGGAGCATTTACTAAAGTTCCGTTTTTAATTACATCGTTTAACGGCGTTGTTTTTTCAAAAGTAATAATCGCTCCAGTTTTGGTTTTTGATAAATGTTCAACCGCAACAGCGACTTCATGATATAACTCATCTTTATCGTAAATCTTTTTAACTCGTGCACGTTTAGGTAAAAATGATGGCCGAATTGAAGATTGTCCTTTAAGTTGGTTCGAGAACGCTCCGCGAAACTCTCCCGCATTTGTAATTACCATAAGGGCACCAGTTAAAACAAGAACGACAACTAAAATCATACTCGTGGCTCGAAGACCTAAAAGTGAAGCACCTAATAAAGTAATTACACCAAGAGTATAAATTAGCCGGGGAATCCAGCGCTTAACGTGGACATATATATACACAAGTAATAAACCACTAATAATTGCTGCAATTGCAAAATCAGCCCAGCCGTAGCTCGTATTAAAGTAATCACTTACAGTTAATAAAAGTTTTAAATCCATTTGTTCCTCCTCACTTTTTTATTCTTCGAATGGTTCATCTTTTTTGTGATAACCATGCGCGAAACGTGATGCGGCAGCGGCAGCAATCGCGCCAACTACATCATCAAGAAATGTATGACACTCGCTCCCATCTTTTCCTCGAGCGTTAATTTCGGAAATAATACCGTATTTAAACTTGTCGATATAACCAAAGTTAGTTAAGGCGATTGATCCGTACAAGTTAGTAATTCCGTAGGCATTTACTTCATCAACACCAAATAATGGTTCGTCACGTAGTAATATTTCCTCTAATTCCTTGTTAAAGAGATTTCGGTTTTCAGCTTGCATATCCATTTCAATCGCGACCATAACGGCGAACTGAACTTCTCGCTTGTCTAAAACAGAATATATTGAGGAATAAAACTGTTCAGCCTGCAAATTTTCATGATATTCAGCTTGCAAATATCGTGCAACCTCCGCGATGCTGTGCAATGATACTCCTCGCTCTTGTAGCAAATCAATGCATAAATCGCGATAATTTTTCATAGAACCTCCATCAGTGCAAAAACAAACGAAATTATTTCGTTTCTGTATATTTATATTATCAAACACTGCTTAAATAATAAAGTATATTTAAAATAATGTTGTTAAATCTCGATTAAATTTATAGTTCACCTTTTTCAATTTGACTTACCGTTTTAAATACTTCGCCAATTGGACCATTAATAACTAAATCCGCCTGGTAATCCGCAGGTGATGGGGTTTTGTTGATAATAACAAGTTTATCACCGTTAAAGTAATTTATTAAACCAGCCGCAGGATAAACTTTTAAAGAAGTTCCGCCGACAATTAATACATCCGCCTTTGCGATTGCTTTAATTGAATTTTCTAACACATCAACTGGCAAACCTTCTTCATACAAAACAACATCAGGTTTAATAATACCATTACATTTGTCACATACAGGATATGGAGTTTTAGTTAAAATATCGTCCAGGGAGTAAAACTTAGCGCACTTTTCGCAGTAATTTCTTAAGACAGAACCGTGCAATTCATAGACGTTTTTTGATCCGGCCTTTTGATGTAATCCGTCAATGTTTTGGGTAACAACCGCCCTAAGTTTTCCTCGCTTTTCTAAATCAGCTAAATAGATATGTGCGGCATTTGCAGGTGCATTTGGGAAAATCATCTTATCAAAATAAAAGCGGTAAAACTCCTTTGGATTCCTTTTGTAAAATGTATGGGAGATAATATATTCTGGCGGATAATCATACTCCTCACCATATAAACCATCAACACTGCGAAAGTCAGGTATACCCGATTCGGTTGAAACTCCCGCCCCTCCAAAAAAGACGATATTATTTCCTTCTTTAATAATATTTGCTAATTGTTTGATTTTTTCTTCCATATCTATCCCCTTTTATTTTACCTTATTTATAAAACGTTGGAAAATCGCTATAAACAAAAAGGGGAAGTAATTGAAGTGAACCCCATTTAGTTCACATATTAAAAAAAGCCTCCTGAGGTATAATTAAACCCAAGGAGGTTTTTTATGGCGAGCAAAGGTCAAAAATTCAAGAAATATTCACCTGATTTTAAGGAAAAGATAATCAAGGAGTATTTTTCAGGAGAAGCATCATATAAAATGCTTAGTGAGAAATATGATGTACCAC
>JAAYSH010000011.1 GCA_012518415.1 Erysipelotrichaceae bacterium
CGATGTCGATGGACAATGTATCGATAGATTTGATGGCTACAAAGCGCAAGTCTTAGAATTCACTGCTGATGAACTAGCAAAACTTCAAAACGGAACCGATACAAACATTACTAATGCAAGAGCACGTTATTTAGCATGGGCAGCACATCTTGGACAAGATCCATATACTGCTGGTGTTACACCTGTTAACCAACAAGTAAGTAACACAAATAACCAGACCTTAGTTTTAGTACTCATTATTAGTGTTGTTGGAGCAACATTACTTGGTAGTTACTTAATCGTTATTAAACGAAGAAAACAAAACTAAACGTAGATAATCAAACTACTAAAAGCGCCTCAAGTTAACTTGGGGCGTTTTTTATATATGATAAAATCAAGAAGAAATCAAAAAATATACTTGCACATTAGCAGAGAATAAAATAAGATAAATAGGCATCCGCCGGCTTAGCTCAATTGGCAGAGCAGTTGAATCGTAATCAAAAGGTTGGGGGTTCAAGTCCTCTAGCCGGCACCAGCAAGTTTAACTCCCCGTATAGTTAGTTTATTAACTGTCTATCAACGGGGTTTTATTATATTGGGTCACTAATAAAAGGCAAAAACTTACTAAAAAGTATTTTCTACTTGCATTTTCACATCATCATTGCTTATAATATATCAGCAGTCACGGGCACTTAGCTCAGCTGGGAGAGCATCTGTTTGACGTACAGAAGGTCGGCGGTTCGATCCCGTCAGTGCCCACCATTTATGAGAATAACCGCTTTACAAGCGGCTTTTTTATTTTTCTTTGCCATAAATAAAACCTCCTTTATTTCTGAGGAAGGTCTATATTCAAATTGTAATATTTTTATTTATATTTTCTAATTGTTTTTCATTTGCACTTAGTCTGTCACTTAACATAATTAAATTTCACTATTGATTAATTATATGTTTAATGTTATATAATTAAGGTGGATGTTCATAAAAAAAATTTAGAAAGGATGTATTATCAAATCATAAACTAGGTACGATTAGATAATACGAGATAGAAAATGAAAAGAAAAAGAATGTCGTTAATGCTAGGAATAGCAACTTTCGGCCTTCTCGTGGGGGGGGCAAGTCTTCATTTAACTAGTAATCATCCCACTAAAGTAGAGGCCGCTAGCACATATGAAGTGAGTTTCAAGAGCGCTAGGAGTGAAACTAGCCATATGGCGGATGGCGCAATTGTTACAGATTATTTGAATATAACAAATAATGGACCAGCGACAATAACGGTAACTTATAATCGCAATAGTGCCGGCACTCACTCCATTTTCAACAACAGTTCTAATGAAGTTCGTTTGTATCAGGGGACTGATGGCGACGGCGGACAAATTACAATTGGTATTTCAGCGGGCTATATTATGGAAAATGTTGAAATTACTACATCAACTAACACCGGCTTATCTGTAAATGGAGCTGAAAGTGACGAAAGTTCGGTCGTAACAGCTCCTTTAGCAGATCTAACTTCGTTTTACCTAAAGAATGTTGGAACTGGTCAAGTACGGATGAGTAATATCAAAATTGGTTATTCATTAAGCGGAACTGGTGTTCCAGATCCAGATCCAGCAACATCGGTTACTGTTTCCTCTGAAGGCGGAGTAACTACTCTTAAAAATGGTAGAACATTGCAATTAAGCGCGGTTGTTTTGCCAAATACTGCAGACCCTTCAGTAACTTGGTCATCAAGTGATAATAACATCGCGACTGTTGATGCGGAGGGTTTAGTTACGGGAGTTAACCCTGGTAGCGTTACGATAACCGCAACGTCAACAACACCCGGAATCAGCGGATCTGTTACCTTAACGGTAGAGGAGGCCGTTATCTTAGATGGTTGGGAAACATTTGAAAACCATGGATTAACAGGCACTTCTTATGTAAGTGGAAGTTATCAGGGCGATTTTGTTCAAATTTCATATGCTAAGGGCCGTAAGGACGAAGGCTATAATATTGACGGCAAAAGCTTAATGTTAGGCGATAGCGCCGGATATATTGAGTTCACATTAGAAAATGGTATTTCATACATTGAATTTGAGTGGATGAAGGCTTATACAGGTGCAGGCAATCGAGGACTCAAAGTACTAATTAATGGCATCGTAGACGGAGAAACAGCATTAAAAGATGAAAATGGAGTAATTCAAACTTTCTCCCATACTTTTGCAACACCATACTCTGGAAGTACGGTTGTCCGAATTCAAAATGCGACTTCAAAACAAGTAACGATTGATAACATCGGCTGGGTAAATGGTCCAGAAGTAACTTTTGGCACCCTAACATCAATTGAAGTTAATAGTGATGAGGTTAATAAAGAATACTATAATGGTGACACTATCGATTTAAGCGGCTTACTTGTAACCGCTTATGATGAACACGGAAATAGTAAAATTGTTACGGACCTAGTTACAACGACGCCAGCAGCAGGCTATGTATTTAGTGAAGCAGATGCCACAAATGGAATGAAAGCAATTGAAGTTAGTTATACGGAAGGTGGAGTAACTCGCTCATCAAGTTTTACAGTTAATGTTACGCAATTAACTTTACCAACAGATGTTGTTGTTACTATTGGTGACACTTATACAGGTGCGAATGATTCATCATCAGCAATTACACTAAGTTCAGATATTGTTGGTATATTTACTAGCACTCCAACGACTTTACTTACAAGTGTAATCGTTCAAGAAGACGAAATTGGGCAAGGTTCAAGAGTTTACTATGCTGGAGTAAATAATAGTGTTAGCGATATCCAACCATTAAAACTTGGTAGTGGTAGTGGGAAAGGTAACATCAAGTTAGTCTTTGATGATCAAATTAATATTTCTAAAGTAACTTTATATGCGGCACGTAAAACAACAAGTGGAACGAATGTTACGCTCCAAGTTAATAATGCCGATGTCCAAACTATTGGTACATCCGGGGTCGCCGATCCTAAATTTGCCGCCTATGTGTTTGAAGGTGTATTTTATAACGAAATTATTATTCGCAACAATACAAATATTGCCGCCTACTTATATGGATTAGATATTGAATATACGACATATGAAGAAGATGCCCTTGCATTTGCAAACGATATTTTAACAGGTTCAGGAGCGAATGCAGCGGGTAATTGTAGTGCGATCTTAAATGAATTAGAAGCCAAGTACGAGGCCTTATCCGAACTAGCAAAACTAGAATTTGAAACGGCACCAGGAGAGGTATTTGCAAGTGCACGAGCACGATTCGAGTACTTAAAAGCCTGGGTTGCATTAAATGGTGGCTCTGCAGTTGGAAATAATAAAACGGCGACAGAATCAGCATCAAGCAATGTCATTGTCGCTACAATTATCGGTGCAACCGGTTTAGCATTTGTAGCAGGCTACTACTTCATTAATAAGAAAAGACGAATCAATTAATTTAATCAATTAAGTTAGGTTGTGTTAAAACATAACAAAAGCCAAGAAATCATTTCTTGGCTTTTTATTAATAATTTAAATGATTACCCACTTGCATTTGTCCCTTCATTTCCCTCCTTTCCTTTGAAGAAAGGTACATATGTATTTTACATCATTACGATATTTATAGTTTTCAAGGTTATTGAAACGCTCCGTTGTATTAACTTTGAAAAGTGACGAAGTTTATTATTACTCTTCTTTACTATGGAAATATTGTCGGGAAGTGATATAATTTAATTGTTAAAACTCAGTGGAGGAAAATATTTAATATGAAAAAGTTTAAATTAACTGGTTTTACCTTCTTAGCAAGTTTTTTGTTATTAAGTGGCTGTGCCGGGTTTGGTGATGCAAAAAATTATGCTGATAAGGGGAATTTTGATGGTCAAAATGCGTATGAAGTACGTGATGTAAGTGGAACACTTGAGTACGAAGGAACAGGAAAAGATGTTGAAGTATATTTTAAAGCAACTACGCAATATGATAACTCAGGTGAACTCGTAGATATCCCTGCCGCAGATCAAAAGCGAATCCGACTTGATGATGAAAAAGTCGCTCAGATAGGCTACACTTCAAAGACAAGATATGAAGAACTTAAATTTGATGGTAGAGATTCAACCGCGAATGCGCAATTAAGAAGTTTTGAGGAAAAAGATGGCAAGTTATATTATTTAACAATAGTTGCCGCATCATCAATCGAAGTTGATGGCGAAATCGTTGCTTTACCATATCCTGTTTATAACTTTGAAGAAAAAGAAGTATTACTTGATGAAGCACATGCGCTTGAAGTGTATAACTTTAATGAAAAGTTATATAAGGAATTAGGAGACAAAGCAAACTATAAAGTTAAAGAAGGCGACTATGCTTCAATTTATTTTAAAACCGCTGATGATGGATCGATTGGTGAAGAAATCCAAGCGTTTGAAATTGAAATAAGAGAAGATACTGACGCGTCAATCGTTATTGCCCAAATTTACTTAGATGAAGATAATAACGAAAGAACGATTGATGGCAACCCATTATTTGATATCGTCGTTCAAGTTGATGGTTTGCAATATTCACTTCGATATAATCGTCCATTTGAAGTTGGTCAAGCTAATATCGATGAAATGATTAATGAAGGACAAGTTAACCGACTTATAACATATCGCTACTATGATATCGTTGATGCTGAAGGTAATGTCTTAGTTGCAATTCCCGATTTAGTAAACTTCTCAACACCAGAAGAAGGTGTATTAATTTATGAAGATGAAAGCGGAGCCTATCAACTTAACTATGATGATGTTCGGGTTGAATGGATTGTTGAACATCCAAACAAAGACCCAAACTCAACGAGTTTAAGTGCTGCGAATCCAATTATTATTGAGGCAAACGTATTCCAAGGAAACGACCGCCACTTAGGTGTTGGAGAATTCGCCGCGATTCATTTAGTTGCTACGCCAATTCAAGCTGAGCTACCTGCCGAAACAGTTTAAACTTTATCTAAATACAAAAAGGGGAAGATTATGAAGTGAACCCCATTTAGTTCACATATTAAAAAAAGCCTAACGAAAGACAGGATGTCACTAAGACTTCCTGTTTTTTATTCGGTCAGAATTATAAAAAACAATCCATTCTTCAACGAGTTTA
>JAAYSH010000068.1 GCA_012518415.1 Erysipelotrichaceae bacterium
AAAATACTTCGCCTTGTTATATATTTAGTAAGCATGCTTAATGCGAAAAGGGCCTTTAGCTCAGCTGGTTAGAGCGCACCCCTGATAAGGGTGAGGTCGGTGGTTCGAGTCCACTAAGGCCCACCATTTATATTATTATCCGCTCATAGAGCGGGTTTTTTATTTTCTGGGTATCTTTTGGGTATCAAAAGTTTTTAATCGTTTTTAAAACCAACTAAAAGTTCGATTTCCTCTTCCCTGGAAGTGTGATAATAAGTGTCAAGTGTTGCTGTTAAAGAGGATCGCCCGAGTCGCTTATCAACGATGTTGACGGCTGCAGTTATTTCAGCCGTATTCAGTAGCCGAGTATTATTCGTGTGTATATTTCATGAATTTTCAAAAAGGCAAAGAGAGTAAGTATTTCCAAAAAAAAAGAAACGTAAGAATAAAAAAAGCCCTAAGCGATAACTTAGGGCGCAAGAGCGAGATTTCTCTCCACTCTGTTGTAATGACCATTAAGGCCCATGAATGATTTCTCATCCACCACATAAAATTTATCAGATAAAAAAATAATGTCAAGCACAAAAGAAATACAAATTTGTTAATAAGTTCTTAGATGTTATTAATGTGTCGAAGAAAAATTGTTTGAAAACCTTTTGATGCGATAATTGAGGCAAGAAAAAAACAAAAATACATTTCTTGCATAGATAATTTCCTTGCTCAATTAGCTACACCAGTGAGTAAGAGTCACATCCCCGCAAACCTATCTCAATGTGCACAGCTGTTAATTACATCTCATATCCAAGTAATTAATTAGATTTAAAGATGGGTATAACCAATTTATATCGATTTTCAAAAAACAATAGAAATAGCAGCGTAATTCTTTTCTTTACTTTGTAGTGTTAAATGTTTTTTTACTTACGGAAAAATATACTAGTTTTTAAGTGCAATAAGCAGTAAAATAAGCAATATGAGAGACTATTTACCTAACAAGCAGTTTTTTAAAACATTCTTCAAGTACGCCTTACCAGTAATTATTCAAGCACTGGTTTTATTTTCGATTGGACTTGTTGATACTTTACTTGTTAGCGGTTTAAGAAACGAGGCTGTTAGTGCAACGTACGCAGTTAATCAATTAACGTTTGTTTTTAATATTCTCGCTCAAGCTGTCGTAATGGGTGCTTCAATATATGTACAGCAATTTTATGGGGCGAAAGATGGAAAACGTGTAAGTGAATCGCACCGCGCCAAACTAGTAATTAATTTTATAACTATTGCGGTAAGTTTGTTGTTAGTCTTTGTTTTCGGTGAACAACTAATTAGTTTCTTTGCGCGAAACGATTTAAACAAACCAGGTATTATGGATGATGCGAGCAAGTATGCTCCATTAATCTTTATAAGTTATATTCCGCTTGGTTTCGTTTTAACATATGGGTCGACATTTCGAGAAATTAGAAAAACGCATTATCCCCTAATAGCGACAAGTATTGCTTTAGTTTTTCAAACAGGACTAGGATATATTCTTATTTATCCTGCGAACATGGGGATTTTAGGTGCTGCAGTCGCAACAATTATCGCAAGAACGGTAGAATTGATAATTGTTTTAATACTGGCTGAGCGCGTAAAACTTATTAATTTAAAAACAACATTTAGACACTTCGTTATAAATAAAACATTATTCGCTCAAATTATTAAAGCAGGCATTCCGATGTTTTTAAATCATATGGCCTGGGGCATAGGTATGGTTGTTTTATCCATGAGTTATGCTGAACGGGCGAATGTATTAAGTGCGTTCAATGTGTTTGGATCAATTACTAACTTTTTCCAAGTCCTATACTCATCACTCGCAGTCGGGGTTGTTGTTATGATTGGTAATGTTCTTGGTGAAGGGGAAATTGAAGAAGCAAAAGTAAACGGGAAACGGCTACTATTTTTTGGAATGGCCGCAGGTTTAGTCTTTGGCTTAATTCTTATGAGCTTAAGCGGAGTTATTCCTCATGCCTTTGAAAAAGTTGATCCGTTGCAAAAACAACTCGCAACGCAATTGCTTCTTGTTTACGGTGCTTTCCTCCCCTTCTTTGTAATTCCATCAGTTGCTTTTGGAGCACTTAGAACCGGTGGTAAGGCAAAATACGTCGTTATTGTAGATGTTATTTCGATGTGGTTATATGCAGTTCCAATCGCCTGGATCTTAATTACACAAACGAATCTTGATGTAATTTATATATATTTAATTGTTCAACTAGGTGACCTCGTTAAGGGAATTATTGGAATTGTTTTAATGCTAAAAGTTAATTGGGCGGTAAACTTAGCCGAGGAGTTTGAACAAGTAATAGTTGAAACGTAGTGAAAGTTAAATGTTGAGTCGCTGTTCAAATACTAAATCTTATATATTCCAACTCTGGTTCATACTAAAATATTTTGACATAAAGGAGTTGTTTTATTTGCGGCTCATTTTAAAGAAAAATTTTGTTTTATGTAACTGATAAATTATATGGGCACTTAGCTCAGCGGGAGAGCGCTTCCTTCACACGGAAGAGGTCAGAGGTTCGAAACCCCTAGTGCCCACCAACAAAAATCCACATCTTAATTAATATAAAATCTTTCTTTTTTAACTCAAGCCAGTTAGCGTAATAAAGGCGGATAATTTTATATGTTAAGGAGTTTTTAAACAATATACTTGTATTTAAGATAAATATTATATAGAATAGAAAAGCGCAATTAGGAGCCGTCTTAGCTCAACTGGTAGAGCAACTGATTTGTAATCAGTAGGTTGGGGGTTCAAGTCCTCTAGACGGCACCATTATATATATTACACCGCGTCGCGGTGTTTTGTTTTATCTTTGCAATGTATAGAGCCTTATTTTTACAATGTATTAAGGTATAATACAATACAGATGGAGGAAATTATGCAAGAAAAATTAGCAATAGTTGTCGTTGATATGTTAAATGATTTTGTTTATGGCGCTCTAAAGTGTGAACGCGGATTAGCGACAATCGAACCATTAAGCCGCTTATTAGATAGCGCACGTGAAAATGGGATTCCCGTTATATTTAGCAATGATGCTCACCACGAAGGTATCGACCACGAATTAAAGAAGTGGGGTGATCATGCACTTGTTGGCAGTGAAGGCGCACAAGTTATTCCCGAATTAAACCAGCAAGAAAGTGATTACGTTGTACCTAAAAAACGTTATAGCGGTTTTTTCCAAACAGATTTAGATTTACTTCTTCGTGAATTAAAAGTTGATGGCGTAGTTTTAGCAGGATTACATACACATATGTGTGTAAGACATACAGCAGCGGATGCATACCAATACGGATATAAAGTATATGTTGCTGAAGAAGCGACAAATGCATTTACCGAAGAAGATCACGTCAGTGGAATTAAATATTTAAAAGATGTTTATGATGCTGAAGTATTAAGTGTTGATGAACTAATTAGTATTTTCAAAAACCAATAACTATTATCGCGACATTATCAAATACCTCTAGTAAAAAAAATAACTAGAGGTATTTTCTTGTTGATAAAAAAACAACTCTTAACTATAATAAATAGCACGCGGCTATGGCGGAACTGGTAGACGCGCTAGACTTAGAATCTAGTGAGGAGACTCGTGGAGGTTCAAGTCCTCTTAGCCGCACCATATGAACTAAAAACCGCTTATAAGCGGTTTTTTAATTTATGATGAAGCAACTATGTTTTTTTAAAAATAATATAAATTTTAAACTTATTAAACTTACGGAGTATATAACTCCCAATGAATACCTAAGGACGCAGGTGGTCGATTATTCATATTGAAATTTGTTAACGAGCGATATTGGACCTCTTCTTGATCAGGACCATTGAAAAATTTGACAATATCACCTTCTTTATACATTAAATTATAAAAATAATAATCAAAATCTTGGGTTCTACTTAATAAAGTCCAGCTACTATCAGGATATGGCGAATCATTATCCCCAGGAACATAAGGTGCATCCTTGTTATAATAATATGTTCCTTGACCTTGAGGACCACTCCAAGATATGACGACGTCATGTTTGCTGTAGTAGTTAGTTTGTACATAATACTCGGTAATTTCAGCGTAATTGGGTGGTAGTGGAACAGGGTGCGTTGTTGGATCATGACCAGGAGTTCCTGGTTCAAGGATATCGGTAAGGACTAAATAAGAAAACTCACCAGCCCACCCTTGATATTTAACAACATCACCTTTTTTATATGTCGCGTTTGGATCATAGTTCTTTGGTTCAGTGATATTAACTTCCCCCCACCTGCCAATAACAATATAGGCTTCAGTCGTCTGTGCATTAGGAGCAGTAATGTCATTATACCAATAGGCTAAAGTTCGACCAGTGAATGCCGATAGTAAAACAAATGCTATAACAAACCCAACATTTAATATTATCCGCCTTTGCTTGATTTTCATTACCTTTACCCCTCTTTAAAATAGACGAATTACCTAAAAAATTAAATATATTTAATTTTTATGGTTAAAGATTAATATACACGCATAAAAAATGCAAGTTATGTATTTTGCATTTGAGCAAAAATAAATAAATACGCAAACAGAGCAATTGATATTGGTATAAATAACTTTAAAATAATTTGGTTTATCTGGCTCCGATAATTAATATTCCCAATTGGACGATAAAAGAGCAGGAGTTTATACTAATAAGTGTATAATCGCTATGCGTAATTTATGCTGATGCTACCTTAATTAGATATAATAAAAATATCAAATAAGAAATGAGGTTTGCACATGAAATATACATATGTTCTACAAGAAGCAGAAAAGAAAATTGTCGTTAATTTTGAAAACGAAGTAATTGGAATAATCGCCTGGAAAGATGAAGGTGGTAACGTGATTAATGCGTATTCAACATACGTTGATCCTGCTCATCGGGGCGGAAAAATCGCATTAACACTTGTGGAAAAGCTCGTAAATTTCGCCAAAGAAAACGGGTTAAAAATTAAGCCAACATGTTCATACGTTGTTAGGCTTTTTGAACGAGAAGAAAAATACCAAGAGGTCCAAGTGTAACAATTACTATATTTAATAATATTTTACTTGTTTAGGAAAACACCCCGCTTTTGCGGGTGTTTTTTATTACAATAAGTAAAAGTTGTTTAATAATGCCTAGTATTACTAACTTAATATTTGTAAAAGTTTCCTAATCGATTAAAATATATGAGAATAATGCCAAAGATCAAGGAGTTAATTTATGGCAGAAAAGACTAAGCGACATAGAAATAAAAAGAAACGTGATAAAGCTATATTAAGACCGCGGAAGCATTCTTTAATTAATCGCACCTTTTTAACTCAAGGAGCGATTACTTTACTATTAATCCTTATTCAAATTGCATTTATCGTTCTTGCGGTTATTTATTTAATTAATGAATTTATCTTAATAATGATGTTAATTGATTTTATCCTTGTTCTTGTTGTCATTTTTGCAATTTTAAGACGACCAGGAGATATATCGTATAAGATCGCCTGGATTACGACGGTCGCAATCTTACCTGTTTTTGGTTCGCTTTTATATGTGTGGGTCAGAATGTTCCCTAACACAAAGATTATTATTAAAAGATATAATAAGCGAATAGAAGAAACGAAGGAAGTATTGCCTCAAAACGTGGAAATTGTTAAACGAATGAAAGAAGATTATCCTACTTATGGCGGGGTATTTGCCGCACTTTATGAACAAACTGCAGCACCAGTAAACGCTAATCAAAAACTCACGCATTATAAAGTTGGAGAAGATGCTTATCCTTACATGCTTGAAGCATTAGAAAATGCAAAAGAGTTTGTTTTCTTAGAATACTTTATTATTGCCGGCGGAAAGATGTTTGGTGAAATAATTGAAATACTAAGAAGAAAAGTAAAAGAAGGAGTCGAGGTGAGACTAATATATGATGGCCTTAATCACCTAACCTCAGTACCAAGAAATTATCATCGGCACTTAAGAAAAACTGGCATTAAAGTAAAAGTCTTCGCTCCACTATCTAGTAGTGTATCTCCTTATCAAAATAACCGTGATCACCGTAAGTTGTTTATCGTTGATGGGAAAGTCGCTTTTACAGGCGGGATTAATCTTGCCGATGAATATATTAATGAAATTGACCGGTTTGGCTATTGGAAAGACACGGTTGTTAAAATTGAAGGCGACGCTGTTAATACAATGACGGCTCAATTTTTACAAATGTGGTCAATTTTAGGAAAAGACCGCAAAAAGCCAATGGAATTAGAAAAATATATGCGGGAAAATAAGGTTGAGGAAGAAATAAATAACTATCTGGTTCCTTATATTGACTTACCTGACAACAAAATGGCAATTAGTGAACAACTCTTCGTCTCACAAATCGCGCAAGCACATAAATATGTCCATGTATTTACACCGTATTTAGTTATGTCCGAATCATTGCGGAAAGAAATTATATTCGCAGCAAAGCGCGGATTAGAAGTTATTATTATTATGCCAAGCACTCCTGATAAACGCCTCCCATTTTGGGTCGCCAGATCTTATTATAAGAAGTTAATTAAAGAAGGAGTTCAAATATATGAATATACTCCCGGATTTATGCATGCAAAAGCGACGATTACCGATGATGAATTTGTAAACACCGGATCGGTAAATTATGACTTCCGCAGTCTGTTTTTAAATTATGAAAATGGTATTATTGTCGCCGATAAAGACTATGCTAAAACGGTTGAGGCTGACTTCCAAGAGTGTTTAGAGCAGTCTTTAAAAATTAGTGAAAAAGAAATTAAAGAATTCCCGTGGTGGCAAAAAGTTATGGGCCGCATCGGTAGAATATTCGGAACATTATTTTAATAAGATAAAGGGGTTAATTAATGAGCGAATTAGTATACAAAAAAATATATCCAGTTACAGTTAATGACCGCGATTTTAACAATCGCCTAACTCCTGAAGCAATTTTAAACTTCGTCCAAGATAATAACGAACGTCAAATGGTTGAACTCGGACTTGGCTATGATGATTTATTAAAAGAGGGGTTTATTGCACTTATTTTAAGAACAAAGTATGAAGTATTAACTGATGATTTAAGCGGATTAACTGATATCGAAGTTATCACATGGCCACAAAAGCCAGGGCGAGTTGAACATAACCGTGATTTTTTGATTTATAATGTCGATGGAACACCACTTATTAAAGGCACATCACTTTGGGTTGTTGTTGATTATAAAACAAGAATGATTCAACGCGGCAATGTTGTTAGTTATGCTGTTACTACATTTAAACAAGCAAACTTTAAGGAACCATTAAACAAATTAAAAGATGTTCCCGCTTTAGTAAATGAAGATAAAATGAAACACGAAGTTAAATTTACTGACTTAGATGAAAATAAGCATTTAAATAATACAAAATATGCACGAATTATTTTAGATGCGTTAGAATTAAGTATCGATGAAAATATTAAAACTTTTGAAATCGATTATGTTAGTGAAGTAAAATATGGTGAGACACTCAAGATTGCTTACAATAGAGATGGTAAGCATATTGATATCGCTGGATATAATGAAGGAGGAGTAAGTATGCGTGCACGCATCGACTTATATTAAGAATTATGCAAACTATTGATTGGTGGATCGTCGTTATCGGCGTATTAATTACTGGACTATCAACTACGATTGGATCAGCTTTTGTATATTTTATTAAAAAGAAACACTTACCAAGGCTGAATACAATCTTTTTAGGCTTCGCGGCTGGAGTTATGATTGCTGCAAGTGTATGGGGTTTAATTATTCCAGCATTTTCTTATGCTGCTGAAGGTGTTTATGGTGAGGCGCTAAGTTTTATTCCGGTTGTTATCGGATTTGCCCTTGGTGCTTTATTTATGTGGTTAATTGATGTTATTTTACCCCACGAACATGCAGTTACAGGTGAAGTAGAAGGAATTGAAGCAAAATCAGTCCGTCGGTCCTGGAAATTGTTTTCAGCAATGATTATTCATAATGTCCCTGAAGGCTTGGCGGTAGGTATTACTTTTGGAGCAGCGATTGCTGCGGCAAATAATCCAGAATTAGCAATAGATGGTGGTATTACCGTCCTTGGTGCACTTGCACTTGCGATTGGAATGGGGATCCAAAACATTCCCGAAGGCGCGGCAGTATCACTCCCAATGGCAGAAACAATTAAATCGAAACACAAATCATTTGGTTTAGGTGCTTTAAGCGGCGCAGTTGAACCAGTCGCAGCAATTATTGGAATTGTTCTTGGTAATTATTTAGTTGGGGCAATGCCTTGGTTACTAGCTTTTGCAGCTGGAACAATGATGTATGTTGTTGTTGAGGAACTAATTCCTGCAACAGTTCAAGAAGGGGAAACACATATTGGAACATTCGCCGTTTTATCTGGCTTTGTTGTCATGATGGTTTTAGATGTTCTTTTAGGCTAGTCTTAATTTACATTTTATCGATATGTGATATTATATTCACCGATGCGCTCGTAGCTCAGTTGGATAGAGTACCACCCTCCGAAGGTGGGGGTCGCACGTTCAAATCGTGTCGAGCGCGCCAGCGGATAACATACTCGCTTAGTAAAGCGAGTTTTTTATTGTGTTGAAATAGTAAGTATTTTATAATTATTTAGCGATGGGGGATTGGCGGAACGGTAGACGCAGCAGACTCAAAATCTGCCGGTGCTTTCACCTTGTCGGTTCAAGTCCGATATCCCCTACCAAGAAATAATCCGTCCGCTACTAAAGCGTTTTTTTTAGATTAAATAATTATTTTAAGTAACCAAACAAAAACAAACAAAGCCTGTTTATAGTTTTTCGATGAAAATTGTGGTTTAATAGTATAAGAAAGGAAAAATTAAAATTATGAAAACTATTGGGATTATAAACGGTTCAACAAGAACTAACTCCTATAGCGGACAAATAATTAATAATCTTGTCGGATTAATTTCTGAAGATTACAAAATTAAACATATTCAAATAAATGATCTTCCGTTATATTCTCAAGACTATGATACGCTCGCACCTACTCCAAAAGAGTATGAGCGCTTAAGAAAGGAAGTTCTAGATGTCGATGCAATAATATTTGTCACACCAGAACACAATCGCTCCATCAGTGCAGCACTTAAAAACGCACTCGATATCGGGTCACGTCCACCAGGAAATAACGTTTGGGCAAAAAAACCTGCATTAATTATCGCCCAATCACCTGGTCAAATTGGAGGTTTTGGAGCCGCGCAAGCACTTAAACAAATACTCCATTTCTTTAATATGCGAGTAATGAACACACCAGAAGTATATATCGCTCGCTCCGCATCTTTACTTGATGAAAACGGCAAAATAATTAACGAAAGTACATTAAACTTTTTAAATGATGTCTTAAATAGTTTTTTAGTTTTTATTAATGAGTAGAAGGGTAGGTAAGAAAATGAAAAAAACTTTGATTCCACTATTTGTCGCTACTCTACTTTTAAGTGGCTGTAGTTTTTCTTTAGGTGAGGAGACGAGTAACGCTTCAAGTGAAGCGGACTCACTTGCCACAACTAGTAGCGAAGATAAACCTAGTGAAGAAACACCAAGTGAGCAACCTAGTGTTGCAACTTCGCAAACAGAGGCACCGAAATATAAAATGTATAACGGTTTTTCTTATCCAAGCGAAGCAAGATATGATGTAAACGCTAATTACGTTGAATTTTGGTCACCTGATACAAAAATTATGATGGAAATTGAAGCAAGCCCTGCAATATGGAAATTAATGGATCAACACGGTCATATCGATTCAATTACAACAAACGATTTATATTGGCCAGTCACAGTAACATTTGACATTAATGGCCGAAAAGAAGTATTTGAAGAAGTTGGAATGAGAAGACGCGGTAATTCTTCAAGAAACTATTACTTTATGGATGGTGATGTTGTTAATACTGCGTTTAGTTTTAAACTGTCATTTAATGAACTTTGGGATGATGAAATATATAAAAATTATGGTAACAACATTTATAAATCATGGACCAAAACAGACCCTGAATGGGTTATTCGTGATGACCGAGAGTTTTTACGAGATGAAGAAGGTCGCGGCCATAAAAAACTCGACTTTAAAATGTATAAAACTGGAGATCATTCGATGATTAATCAACAATTCGCCTTCTCGCTTTTTCAAAAAGAAGGGTTAATTGCACAAAATTCAACACTCGCAGCTGTTAAAGTAAAAAGCGGTGCTAACGAATCAAATATGGGTGTTATTACAATTAATGAACCAATAAATAAACATTTAATTAGGCGCTACTTTTCTCGTGCAGAAGCAGGTGGTGAACTTTATAAGGTCGGCTGGGACGGAGCAGGTATTACCCACGATCATAACAAAGGTAACTTGCGCTTTGAAGACTATGAAAACAATAACTTAATCATTGGCGAAGAAGATAAATTCCTTCCATATGAACCCCGCTATGATGCAAAAGAATATGATGATAAACTTCCCCATAGTGAGGCGCACGCTAAATTAATTAATTTAATGAAAGTTTTAAAAGATAACGAAACAAAAACACCAAGTGAATATATCGAAGCAATTGAAGCAGTCGTGGATATGCCAAGTTTCCTTAATTATGCTGCACTCGCTTATTTAACCGGCAATCAAGACGATATGCGCAACAACGGTAATAATTACTACATTTACTTCCTCCCAAGTAATGGCAAAGCTCACTTTATTCCGTATGATTACGATTGGGCGCTTGGCCTTGGCTATAATGATGATGGTGGTCTTAGTATGGCAAACCTTTCACCCTTCCATTCAAAACTACAAGGTAATAATCGTAACGAGCAAGATAATCGCCTATTTATGTATACGATCATCGATAGTCAAGATGGAATGTATAATATTGAAACAAATAAAGCGTGGCAAAATGCATACTATAATAGGATTCAAGCAGTAGTAGCTAGTGATTTCTTCTCAAAAGAAACATTTAATGATTTGTTTAATAAATATAAGGATAACTATGACGCACTAACATTTACATTAAATGGCAACAATCACGAAGTAACAAATGGGTTCCAATCAACGAACCTCTTTAGTGAATACTACGATTTAATCACCCAAAGTTTAAGAAATAATCCGCCTGCATAAATTTAAAAAAAACTTACACAAAAAGCCCCTGGTTTAATTAATCCAGGGGCTTTTATTATACTTAAGTACTTGCTAATTATTTTTCTTATTGCGTTTTAGCAATACTACTGTAGTAGTAAGTGCTAGTGCAGCAAAGCAAAGTAAGACAATTAATGAAACAGAACGATATTGATTAATTTCATTAGTTAGGAAACTTAAGTTAGGATTAGAAATATAATGTTCTAAACCATACTTATTAATGATGAAGTTATATCTTGCTAGCGCTTGTTCAATTGCATCACCACCAGCATTTGGTAGTCCGTTTAAAATATAAGCTTTTGCTTCAGCACTTAAGGCGCTGTAACTTGCTTTTAAACTACCCCATTCGCTATTTAACATCGCGCTAGATTGCTCCGCACAGCCACTAGCAGTCGTACCTAAGAAAGTATTTGCCCAGGCATTCGCATCTGCTAAAGCGCTATCGCCACCTTCAAGGTAAATTGTTATTTCCATTAAAGTGTTTCGTTTAGTAGAAGAAATGGTAATTTGTGAAATCGGGGCACTAAATTCGTAAATATATGGGGTTCCATCGGAAGGATTACTTAAGTTTGTCCCTAAACTACCAGGAGTAGAAGACTTAATTGATGAACTTGCATTAACACTAATTGTGCCGCCAGAACTATCATTAACTTTTAATTCGACTTTAATCGGTTGATAATCTTCGCTAAAACCAATTGTAAGACTACCTGGATTTTTCGCTGAACCCATACCCAAACCGCCAGAACGCGGATAGTATGCAGTTGATAATGATAAGGTAGTAGCAATATTAACACCACCAAATCCTTCAAAACCATTCACACCAGTTTTGCCGTGATTTAATTCGCTT
>JAAYSH010000012.1 GCA_012518415.1 Erysipelotrichaceae bacterium
ATATAAAAAGTGGTTTATTAGCGACGCTTAAAAATTGCTTAGGCCGCTCACTACCAAAACGAGTTCCTGCTCCTGCTATTAAGATAATTGCATTAATCATAGGTATCCCTCGATTCAGTTTTAATTATAGTATGAAGCAGCGATAATTACTAGTTAAGCATAAAGAAAAGAAGACGACCTTAGTCGTCTCCTTTGGTTAAATTTACTAGTTTTCTATTGAGACATTTTTTCTTGTTTTTTCGATAACTGATGCGATACTGCGATTTCTTGAATAATTAATTTAACAATTTTATCGAGTTCCCCACCAGAACTATAATCAGCTTTACAAATAAAGTTAACTCGTTCGTCTTCGTAGAGTTTTCTAACCAGGTCGTGGTTACTTTCTTGGTAAACCGCGATTGCCTTACCGCCGTTATCTTTAACTAAAATCATGATTGGAATATCAGTAACTCCATCACCTAAATAAATGATGTTTCGATAAGGGATACGGCGGTCTTCAACTTTTTTATTAACTGTCTCATCATCGGTCGTATCAAGTGCACCTTTTGAGATTCTAAAGAAGTACTGTGTTTTAGCTGTATAATTAATCACTGTCTTTGGCCAAACGGGTAGACCGGTGTCGGGGGAGTAGTAAAATTCACAGGCGAATGTTGCGACAAATTCATCCGCAATCTCACACCCATCAATAATTTCTTTATTACCACTACTAACTAAGTAGTGTTCAACTTTAACACCTAACTCTTCGCCATATTCATTAATCCGCTTAAACCAATTTCGTACACCACGGAAAAACTTAATGTTTTCACCCATCTTATTAAGGTATTCGCGTGTTAAGGCAATCCCTTTATTTTCAGCAGTTTTTACCATTACATACATGTAACTTAAAATCCGTTCAACCCCATATTTGTCGGTGAATTCTTGGGTTAAGCCCCAAAATTCATCAGGAGTCATTCCAAATGAAGGAATTAGGTCATATGCTTGCATATCATCAGTACATAACGTTTTATCAAAGTCATACAATATGCCAATAATTGGTTTTTTCATAATGTTTTCCTCACTTTATTGTCAATTAATTTTACCATCGATAGTTATTGTAGTCAAAGTTCCTCTTATGTTGCGGGCATAAACGAGTTAAAATTCTACTTAAAGAAAATCAAGATTAACTTGTTATATTAATAATTTAATTGACATAATTACGTGCTTTATCCTTTATATATTTATAAATAGCAGTATAATAATAAAGGAAAGAAGGTAACGATATTATGGCGAAAAAACCAATCATATTAGCAATCTTAGATGGGCTAGGATATCGCAAACAAACACATGGGAATGGAGTCGCCCTTGCAAACACTCCTAACTTAGATAATTTCTTTAAAACTTACCCTCATACTTTAATTGAAGCAAGCGGGGAGGCGGTTGGTCTACCTGAGGGTCAAATGGGTAACAGTGAAGTTGGCCACCAAAACATGGGAGCAGGCCGGATTGTCTATCAATCTTTAACTTACATAAACAACCAACTAAAGTCTGGAGAGTTTTATAAAAACGCAGCTTATTTAAAAGCAATCGAGCATGTTAAAAAAGAAAAAAGCAAATTGCATTTAATCGGTTTAGTATCTGATGGCGGCGTTCACTCGCATTTAAATCATATTATCGCTCTTATTAAAATGGCGAAACAAGAAGGTCTTGATGATGTATATGTTCATTGTTTAATGGATGGCCGCGACGTTGACCCCAAAGCGGGCGTTACATATATTGATAAATTAAGTGAAGTAATGGAAGAACTTAATTTTGGTAAAATCGCTGATATCGGCGGCCGTTATTGGGGGATGGACCGCGATAAAAACTTACTTCGTAATGACCGTCATTACCGGTTGATGGTTGATCATGATGGTCCAAGTTTTAGTAATTACCGCGACTATTTTATTGACCAATATGAAAATGTCTTACCAAAAGCAAAGATGGATTCAAGTGATGAGTTTTTAATACCAACGTATAACGAAAATGTTGATGGTCGAATTAAAGATAATGATGGGATTATTTTCTTTAACTTTAGACCAGATCGCGCGATTCAAATATCGACAATGTTTACAAATCCAACATTTTATGAAGATCCGCCGCTTAATAAAGATGGAGAACCCGTATTTAAACCATATGCACCTGAACATAAATTAAATAATATATTTTATGTCTCAACGATGAAATATGCAGATTCAGTTAAAGGTGAAATCGCTTTTGCCCTTCCAACTTTAGATAATCCGCTTGGTCCTTGGTTAGCAGACCATGGCTATAAGCAACTAAGAATTGCTGAAACTGAAAAATATGCGCACGTTACGTTTTTCTTTGATGGCACAGTTAATTATGACGGTGTCGAAAAACCAGAACTTAAAGGTTCAAGAAGAGTATTAATTGATTCACCAAAAGTCGCGACCTATGACTTACAACCAGAAATGAGTGCAAGTAAAGTTACCGATGCGCTCCTTAAGGAATTAGATAAAAAAGATTTAGATGTCGTTATTTTAAATTACGCTAATTGTGATATGGTTGGTCACACGGCAATTGAACAAGCGGTAATTAAAGCAGTTGAAACTGTCGATACCCAAGTTGGACGAATTGTTGAGTGGTTAAAAGAAAATGATGGAACACTTATTCTTACTGCTGATCACGGCAATAGTGAGCAATTTCTTGATGAAAAAGGTTTACCTTTCACTGCCCATACAACAAACCCCGTCCATTTTTCCATTAATATTCCAGGCTTACGTTTAATGAAAGAAGGCGGCAAGTTAAGTAACATCGCCCCAACGATTATTGAACTACTTGGCGAAGAAGTGCCAAAAGAGATGGATCAACCAAGTTTAATTGTAAAGGAGTAACTCAAGATGAAATTTTCACAATATCCACTTAATGTACCAAACATCAATAAAATTCAAAAACAAGGCGAAAGTATTATCAAATCGCTAAAAGAAGCAAGTAATGTCGAGGAAGCAATCGCTGCTGTTAACAAAATGAACGAATTTAGCAGTGAACTTTCAACTGATATGACAGTTATTTCTGTCCGCTATTCTATTGACACGACAGATGAAACATATATTAAGGCAAATGATGTTTTAGATGAAATTATACCTTATATAAACGCGATTATGGATGAATATGGTAGAGCACTCGACAACTCTCAATTTAAAGAGCAATTAATTGATGAGTATGGTGAGCATTTATTTAATATAATTAAAAATAATTTAAAAACATTCTCACCAGAAATCATCGAAGATTTGCAAGAAGAAAATAAAATAATGACAAAGTACAGTCAACTACTTGCAAACGGTAAAGTCGAGTTTCGTGGAAATACGTACACACTTACCCAAATCGGTAGATTTATGCGCGATTTAGACCGCCAAACGCGGAAAGAAGCAAACGAAGTTTACTGGGGCTGGTATGATGAGCATGAAGAAGAACTCGGTCAAATATATGATGACCTTGTTAAACTTCGCCATAAAATGGCAAATAAACTTGGCTTTGAAACGTATGTCCCACTTGGCTATTTTAAGATGGGCCGCCTTGATTATGGTCCAGAAGATGTTGCGATTTATCGAAACGAAATTAAGGCTCACGTTACACCGCTTTATAAAAAGCTTAGAAAAAGGCAAGCTAAGCGAATTAAAATTAATAATCCCGCCTACTATGATTACTCACTAAACTTTTTAAGTGGTAATGCTAAACCTGCAGGTGATAGTAATTACTTAGTAAACGCAGCTTTAAACATGTATAACGAAATGGATAAGGAAATCGGTGAATTTTTCAATATGATGGTTGAAAAAGGCTTGCTTGATTTAGATGCAAAACCAGGTAAAGAGGGTGGAGGATATATGACTTACTTCCCAAGATATAAAACCCCATTTATTTTTGCTAATTTCAATGGTACGCAAGCTGATGTTGAAACACTTACTCATGAAGTCGGTCACGCTTATCAAGCTTATGTGGCGCGTGGAATTGAGGTGCCTGAGTATTTATCCCCAACACTTGAAGCATGTGAAATTCATTCGATGAGTATGGAATATTTCACAAAACCTTATATCGATGAATTATTTAAAGAAGACACGGATAAATTTAAATTTTCACACATCGAAGGAACACTACTTTTCCTCCCATATGGAGTCGCAGTTGATGAGTTCCAAGAATGGGTATATTTAAACCCCGATGTAACACCAAAACAAAGAAATGCCCAGTGGCGAAAAATTGAAAAGAAATATATGCCTGGTATTAATTATGGTGATAACGAGTTTCTTGAAAATGGGGGAAGATGGATGCGGCAATCACATATATTCACAAGTCCGTTTTACTACATCGACTATACAATCGCTCAAGTTGTTGCATTCCAATTTGCCAAAGAAATGGAAGAAGACTACGGCCGCGCCTGGAATAAGTATGTTAACTTATGTAAACTCGGTGGAAGATACCCATTTGTTAAACTACTCGAAGAAGCACGTCTCGATAATCCATTTAAAAAAGGTAATATCAAAAAGTATATAAAACCACTGATCGCTGAATTAAAATCATACGATGATTTATTAATGTAAACGAAAAAGGCCTAGCAAATCGCTAGGCCTTTTATTTTTAAATCTAAATAATTAACTATCTAATTCTTTAAGTCGGTGGTTTAAGATTGCTAAAGAAGAAGCCATTGATTCATCTTGAACAACAATTCGCCGCGGAACCATTAAATGAACATGAGCGAAGTTCCAAAGCGCCTTACAACCAGCCTTTACTAGTCGTTCTGCAGTTATTTGTGCGGCTTCTTTTGGAACAGTAATAATTCCAATTGGCGCACTATATATTTCTTGGACTTCCTTGATTCGCTCAAGTGGAAGAACCGTAAGTCCGTTTACTTTTTGGCCAATAATAGAAATATCATTATCAAAAATTGCCACAATTTTTAGGCCAAACTCGCTCCATCCTTCATATGAAGCAAGAGCTTTACCTAACGAACCGCAGCCAACTAAAATTGCTTCGGTTGTTTGATCATATTCTAAAAAGGAAATAATATCTTTAATTAATTGTCCGACTTCGCGACCAACACGAGGCGTGCCTTCAGAAGTTGAAACAAGTGCTAAATCTTTTTTAACAAGCTCAACGTTTAAATCAAGTGCACGTGCAAGTTGTGGTGCAGTAACAAATTTTTCACCACTCTCATCAAGCATTCTTAAATGATATAAATACGTTGGCATTCGTAGTAATTGGTTTTTTGAAGCGTTCTTGCGGTTCATAATATCTCCTAATCCTTTCTTAGTATATAAAAAATAAATAAAAACTCAAGGATTATCGGTAAAGAAGTTTCGATTTACATTAGTAAAATTGTTGCTAAACCAAAATATATAAATAACCCAAGAAAATCGTTTAAAGAAACAAGTAGTGGCCCACTTGCAATTGTTTCATCAGCACCTATCTTATTTAAAAATAACGGCAAAAATACTCCATTCATTCCACCAACCGTCATTGATACTAATAAGGAAATACTAACAACAAGCGGCAGATTTGTTGGTGTATCATTATTCGGGAAGACATAGTTATTAATTAAATATACTAGTCCAAGTGAGATTAAACTCATTAATAAAGCATTTAAAAAACTAATTAAGACTTCTTTCCAAATAAACTTAGAGCGTTCCTTTTCATCAATTCTTAAAATTGTAACCGCAAGTGACTGCGTCCCGACATTTCCTGCCATATCTAAAATAAGTGGCTGGAATAAAACAAGAGAGATAAATGTTGAAATTGTATGTTCGAACTGCATTAGTAAAAAAGCGATAATAATATTTAAAATAACTGAGACTAAGAGCCACGGAATTCTCCTTTTACTTCGCTCGAGTGCAGTTAAATCACTATCATGAGCTTTAACTGAAGCAAAAGCTTGGTAATCAGTTGTAAAAATTTCATCTAAAACTTCAAATGTATCATCAGCAGTAATAATTCCAATTATTTCACTAGAACTGTTTATTACCGGAATTGCACTAATGTCATAATCAGCAATTAATTGAACCGCTTCTTCAAGTGAAGATTGTTCATTTACGTGAGGGTAAGAAGTACTAACAAGGTCACTTAATGTATCACTTGGACGAGCAATGATTAAAGATTTAATATTCATTGCTCCGCAGTAGTGATTGTTTTCATCTACAACAAAGATTGTCTCAATATAGTGGCGTTCATCGGTTTTTGTAACAACATGATGCGTCGCATCTTTAATCGACATATCTTGGTTAATAACAATAAATTCATTTGTCATCTTACTAGCGGCAAGTGTTTCGCTATATGTAAGTAGTTGATTTACTTGAGCGCGTTGCTCGGCCTTTAAATTCGCTAAATATGATGATCGCTCTAATTCGCCTGCACCAAGTAATAGTGTTCTAATTTCATCATTTTTAAGTATATTTAATAGGCGGCTTTGTGTTGAATTACTTAGTGTTCTAAATACATCAATTTGCAGATCATCATCTAATTCGACGATCATTTTACTGAGTGTCTTAATATCAATCACACTTAAAATGCGCTGCTTTTCTCCATCAGCAGAAGCAGTAAAAAGCTCTGCTAAATCAACACCATGTAATTTGTTTAGTTCACGCTTTAACGTTGCATCGGAGCGATTAAAATCAATTGTCATTAAATCATCCCTCCTAAAATTAATGTAGCAAGACCAAAGTAAATAATAATTGCGATAAGATCAACAAGTGAAGTAATTAATGGCCCACTTGCTGCTGAAGGGTCGATTTTTAATTTATTAAGTGTAAACGGAACAATAAAGCCAATAAAGGGTGCGATTGCTACACATAAAAATAATGATAATCCAATCATTAGCCCAACTTGCCAAATATAAGGTGACTTAATTATGTATGCAATTAGAGCGGCGGCAAGTCCAGCAACGACACTTAAAACAACACCGCTTATTACACCTGCGCCAATCTCACGTTTTGCAAGATTCCTGGCAGAACCACCCTCTTTATTTAAAAACAACAACGTAATAGCTAGTGTTTGCGTTGCGACATTTCCAGATAAGGCTAAAATAAGTGGTTGGAACATAACTAAAATCGCAAAACTAGCTAGCACCTCTTCAAATAATCCCGTAATTAGAATAAGCGGAATATTTACAACTGCCAAAATAAGCAGCCAAACAAAGCGATATCCTGCAGCTTTAAA
>JAAYSH010000069.1 GCA_012518415.1 Erysipelotrichaceae bacterium
CACTTGAAGAAATTAAAAAACTTATCGACGAAGTTAAGGCGAAAATTAATTAATAAAGGAGCATTTCATGGAGCAAACTCAACTAACAATCGAACAACTTGAAGCAAGTAAAACTGGTAATAAAACAAAAGACCGAATTAATTTTATCCAAGCTTGGGAAAAAATATATTTTTCTGATACAAATGAGGACAGCGAACTTTTTCACTATATCGTTAATGAATTAGATGAATTATTACCAAAAAACATCGCTCAATTTACTCAAGATATGCGTGAAAACTCAGTTGGATGGGTTACCTATTTAATGGAAAGAGCCAAACAAGTTGATGAAGGCTATGACCCTGACCGCGCCTATAAATTAATCCATTTAGCGATTAAACAACTTCGCCGTGAAGTAAATGAACAAGTTGATGAAACAACAAAGGTCGCCTTTACTGCGACAAACGATTATGATGAAAAATTAATTCGGGAAGTCTTAAATATTTCTACCGAATTTGAAATTTTCCAAGTCCCGTTAAGTGAAGCGTATTTTATTCTTTCCTCAGTCGCGTTAGCAAGGGAAGATGAAACAGCAGCAATTAACGCGCTTGCCCAAGCTAACCAGTGGAATCCGGTTTTTATGCCGGCACTTTTATATATCGGCCAATACTTTAAATCTCGCAACATCGTTGAACGGCTAAGAATGATTTCATCTTTTGCCGCAAATATTGCGATTCAACCTGAAAGTATCGGTGGCGCGCTTCGGCTTGTTGGTTATTCATATTATTTAGACGGTAAATATGAAAAAGCCTATGCATGCTACCACGAATCACTTCGTTACGGTGATAACCCGCCCCCAACAACAAATGATGAGATTAATGCGATTTTAATCGCTTTAAACTTAGAAGAACCGCCAACGCTATCAAGTCGGGAAGTTCGCGATTTGTTTTTAGGCGAGCGATTTTTCCCTGGTCCAAGTGAAGTTGCCTTTCGAACACTTAAAAATGTTATTACTGACTTATTTGAAGAGCAGAAGTATTTATTAGTTATTGAATATGCGCAGGTGTATTTAGAATCAAAACTTGATCTAACTGTTGAAAAACTACTACGTTTAGCAAAGGAGCACCTCTCTTAATGAAAAAGAAGCGGGTCGTTTATGAAGCACAAGAAGACTACTTAGAAAGTATTTATTATTTAAGTCTTCGACAAGAAAGCGTACGTTCAGTCGACGTTGCTGAGGAACGCAATGTTTCAAAAGCAACGGTTTCGCAAGCTGTCCACGCACTTAAAGCTAAAGGATTACTCGATTTTGCCCCTGATGGCGCGCTTTTATTAACTGAAACTGGTGAAGAAATCGCCAAGAAAGTTTATGAGCGCCATGAACTATTAACTAGACTACTAATTGATCTTGGTGTAAGTGTTAAAGTAGCCCGTCACGATGCTTGTCGCTTAGAGCATTTTATGAGTGAAGAAACGTTTCAAGCATTCAAAAAACTCGCCGAAACGATGAAAAAAGATACTTAAACTTACTTAAAGTAAGGCGAAATTTAAGTAAAGTTAATGTAAAGTTAAGTTAA
The DNA here is from genome assembly GCA_012518415.1 of Erysipelotrichaceae bacterium. GTDB lineage: Bacteria > Bacillota_I > Bacilli_A > RFN20 > CAG-826 > UBA5455. The sequence continues at coordinate 1,554 of JAAYSH010000069.1, forward strand.
AAAAACCGCATTACAAGCGGCTTTTTTAATTTGTAAATATGTAAGTGTTTACATAAAGCCCTTACATATTTGCATTAGTTTCTTTTATTCGTTAAAGTAAAATCGTCCAAATGGACAAAAGGAGGTAATGTTCATGAAAAAGAACAACAAACACCTTCAAGCACAACAACCTTATAGTGATTTCTTAAAAGGAATCAAATCACTATCAAAACTTACTGATCGCACGTCAGATGAATATATCCAAACAAATTTAGATGAAAGTGAAAAAACAAACCGCGCCTATGTAGGACGGATTGTTAACTTGCAATTACATAAAGATTATCATTTGACTACTTCGCCATCAGCGTTTGGTTATAGTGTGCTTGAATCATTAGACATTTAAGTGCTTGAAGGAAAATCATGCCGCATTATGCGGCATTTTTTTTACAAACTTTTAAATGCATCTTAACTTAATTATCAAGCAAGTATGCTAAAATTTAAATATGGAAATCAAAATATTATTTACCCCATATTATTATGTTGAAAGTGCATTTAAGGAGTATGAAAGTATAACCGCACCACTAACACTTAACTTACTAAATAGTGCGGCAAAATACTTTTTAAATGAAGTTGATCATTTTTTGGCAGGCTTTTTACCGCTTGAAACTGAAATTAGTGGGTACCCATATTACCGGACTCTAAGTGAGGCGCTAGAAATATATAAAAACGACCCAAATAAACCAAGTGGCAGAAGTGCCGACTTTGATAATGATGCCTCTTTCTTAATTGGAGTAATTCCAAAAGCGATTAATGACTTTGTCATTCATGGCCCATCCGCAGCTAATAACAACGAAGTTATTAATAGTTTAATTGCCCAAGTAAAACTAACGCATAGTAGCGAACGGGCGATTATTAGTAGTTTATTTTATTATGCAGTAATTATTGAACTATTAGCAAAACGAAGACTGAACTACAATAAAGAGTTAAACAAAAACCAAATTGATCAGGCGCTTAATCAGGCAATATTATCGACCGCTAGCAAATTAAGAGCATATAAACATAAAAACTCGGTCCGCTATTTTGTGAAAATATCTCCCACGCTATATCGAAAAGATAATGTAGAATTGCCAAGTGAGAGTTTAAGAAAAATATCACCGAATGAACTGAAAAAATCTGCTTATGTTATTGATGTGCTTGAAGCTTCGTTAAGTGCACTTGCTAAAACAAGTAACATCCAAGAATTTATTAATTTTATAATCTCTTTACCAGGTGCAAGTAATATGGCGGTTGGGCCCGCACTTGCACTCGCAGCACTCGCCTACTCGCCAATGCCTGAAGTAAATGAACAATTATTTACAGACGCACACTTTGATTTTGCCATCGATGGAGCCGGCAACAAATATATAAGCGAACTCTTCCCTAAGATAATTAACGCATTTACACATAAAAAAGAAGAAGAAGGCGAGCAATTAATCGGCCTCTTATATGCGGAATTTAATCGCCTTGGCTATTATACGGCTACTTTTACCGCCTTCTTTGAAAACATTAAATCATTTATTAGTCCAGTCGTAAAAAAGGCGCTTGAACCACAGCTAAATTAACTACTTTTTAGCACTCTAACTTGACAAGTGCTAAAAATCGACTATAATTATTTTAGCACTCAGTTATTGTAAGTGCCAAAAAAGGAGACGGATATTATGAATATGATGGAACAAATGTTCCCGGATTATGGGAAAGACCCAGATGTACTAAAAAAATTCGGACGAATGGTCACAGATGACGCGAAATCAAATAAAAGTGATCCGATTATAGGACGTGACGAAGAAATTCGCCGGATTATTGAAATATTAGCAAGAAAAACAAAAAACAACGTTATTTTACTTGGTGAACCAGGCGTTGGTAAGACGGCAATTATTGAAGGACTAGCCCAAAGAATTGTTAAAGGTGATGTTCCAAAATCACTTGAAACAAAAGAAATTTATGAATTAGATATGGGCGCCTTACTCGCTGGTTCTAAGTTTCGTGGGGACTTTGAAGCACGCTTAAAAGCTGTCTTAAATAAAATTAAAGAAAGTGATCATGAAATCATTTTATTTATTGATGAAGTTCACCTAATTGTTGGTGCTGGTCAAGCGGGTGACGGGGCAATGGATGCTTCAAATATGTTAAAACCAATGCTCGCTCGCGGTGAAATCTCCACGATTGGGGCAACGACACTTAAAGAATACCGTAACCACATTGAAAAAGACCGCGCCTTAGAGCGAAGATTCCAAACGGTCATTATTCAAGAACCAACCGTAGAAGATACAGTAACAATTTTACGCGGGTTAAAAGAGCGCTACGAACAACACCACGGTGTCCAAATAACTGACAGTGCTCTTATTAGTGCAGCGACTTTAGGTGACCGCTATATTACGGACCGGTTTTTACCAGATAAAGCGATTGATTTAATCGATGAAGCATGTGCGGCTACCCGCGTAGATATTGAATCAATGCCAGCCGAATTAGATGAAGCCGTACGAAAAGTTACATCACTTGAAGTAGAAAAAGTCGCTTTAAGCAAGGAAAAAGATGATGTAAGTAAGGACCGCTTAGTTAAACTTGAGCAAGAATTAATCCTTGCTAAAGAAAACCGTGAAGCACTAACAAAACAGTGGGAAGCGGAAAAAGAAAAGATTTCTGAAGCAAAGCAATTAAAAATCGACCTTGATAAAAAGAAATTCGAACTACAAACCGCATTTAACGAAGGCGAATATCAAAAAGCCTCGCAACTACAATATAAAGATATCCCCGCATTAGAAGAGCAAATCAAGGCGCATCAAAGCGAAGTCGCTGATAATATGATGATTAGTGAAGTTGTGGATGAAAATGATGTCGCAAAAGTCGTCGGCCGTGATACCGGTATTCCGGTTGCAAAAATCGTTGAAGGTGATAAACAAAAAGTTTTAAACTTGCAACATAAACTCAAACAGCGTGTTATTGGTCAAGATGAAGCAGTCGCTCTCGTGTCCGATGCAATTAAACGGCAACGAGCAGGGATCGCTAATCCAAATCGGCCAATTGGAAGTTTCCTCTTCCTTGGGCCAACTGGAGTTGGTAAAACCGAAGTCGCTCGCTCACTTGCAGACGCTTTATTTGACAGTGAAGATCATATCGTTCGGATTGATATGTCTGAATATATGGAGCGAAACTCAACCTCACGGCTTATTGGTGCACCACCAGGATATATCGGCTATGAAGAAGGTGGACAACTAACCGAAAAAGTTCGTCGTGCCCCGTATTCGATTGTCTTATTTGATGAAGTCGAAAAGGCGCACCCAGAAGTATTTAACTTATTACTTCAAATTTTAGATGATGGTCATTTAACCGACTCTCAAGGTAGAGTTGTAAACTTTAAAAATACGGTCATTATTTTAACGAGTAACTTAGGTAGTGAATACTTCTTAAACGATGATGTCAAAGAAGTTGACCGGCTTGTCAGAAAGACATTTAGACCTGAATTTTTAAACCGGATTGATGAAATCGTTTATTTCAAACCATTAGAAAAAATTACGCAAGAAAAAATTGTGACGAAAATGCTTACTGATTTAAGTAACCATTTAGAAGGGGAAAATATTATGATTGATTTCACTCCCGTCTTACAAGCGCACATTTTAGGCGAAGGTTTCACCCGTGAATACGGTGCTAGACCAATTAAGCGATTTATTCAAAAAAATATTGAAACAACAATTGCTGAAGCCATTTTAAGTAATCAAATTAAACCAGGGCTTAAATATACGATGGATTTAACCGAAAACGGCTATGAATTTTACAGCGCTGTCGCTTAAATTTAACCACCCCGCCCCAGGCGGGGTTTTAAAAACTCCTAACTTTGATATCGAATTGTAAAGATTTAAAATTAGCCAAGTTTTGCAAAGCATATTTAACCATCCCCTAAAATTCATTCGTTATAATAAAACTAGAAAATTAACAATAAGGGGGAAAGAAAAAATGTTAAAAGTTAATGTTTACGGCGGAATGCTAAAAGAAGAAGAAAAGCAAGCATACGTCGACTATGCGCTTACACAAGAACACGAACAAACTTTAAAGGAGCTTGATATTACCCTTGATGGCGAATATGTTACACTCGCATATCATTATGATAGTGTTCCTTTTGAAAGAATAAGAAGAATTACCGGTTATTTAGTCGGCACAACTGACCGCTTCAACGATGGCAAAAAGGCTGAAGTTGATAATCGTGTTAAACATGTAACAAGCAAATAATTAATTTATTAGCAAATAAAAGTAAAGACTAAAAGTTAAAGAGCAAAGAAAATGTACGTTTACAATTAATTACACTTAACATTTAGTCTTTTTTTGTATATAATGAATATACTAAAGTAAGAAGTAAAGGAATCTAATTATGAAAAAAGCAAAACTTATATCATTAGCAATCTTTCCGCTTTTGCTTGTTGGCTGCGGCGGCAATGACACTAGCACTCAAAGCTCGGTTGACTCAAGTGAAAAAACTAGCGAAAGAGAATTAAGAGACAAACACTACGTACCAACAAGCGAAGTAACAATTGCAGGGGTCATGGAAGATCCAAATGCTGCACCTTATTATGCAGGCATTACAAATTTTGACACTCTCGCAGGTGAAGAACTTGAAACTGCCCTACGCGAGTTACTCCAAAGCACTGTCCGGCTTATCCAATACTCTGGAGGCGGACGTAACGTTTGGGACGCGGTTAAAGAAGCAGACTTATACGTTGATGAAGACGGTGTGAAATGGATTCGCGGAATTTATTCGCGCAACCTCATTCCATTCGCTAATCAACAAGGTAACATTAACGAAACAAAAGCAAACACATATAACCGTGAACACGTTGTTCCGCGTTCATTCTTACAAAATGCAACGCATAAAGAAAACGACCCATACGGTTCACCAAACGCATCAACTGATATTGCCAACATTTTTGCAGAAGACTACTTAGTTAACTCGAAAAGAGGCACGATGAAGTTTGGAGAAGTACCATATCCAACGTACATTTCCTTCATTGAAGACTCAGTCGGACGTCAAACTGACGTAAACGTTAATACTTCCGCTGGAGTTATTGAACCAACCGACTTATCAAAAGGAGAAATTGCTCGGGTAAACTTATATATGTTACTTATGTATCCGCAATATATCCGCATCGGTCAAACAGGCGACTTATCTACTTTCTTAAAATGGAATATTGAATTCCAGCCAACTAAAGAAAGAGATTATCTTAGAAATGAAGTAATCTTCGAATATCAAAGAAATCGTAATCCATTTATCGATGATTATAATCTCGCCTGCCGCATCTGGGGCGAATATGACGATACAACAAAACAAGTATGTCGCGTCTAAACGCTTAAATTTATGTTTAAAAAAGTCAGATAATTACTATCTGGCTTTTTTTGTTGCAAATATGCTGTCTGCTCGTTATAATAGTAAGGCAATAATGCCCCCTTAGTTAAATGGCATAACAGATCCATGGTAAGGACCAGTTGCTAGTTCGATTCTGGCAGGGGGCACCATTAACTTATTTGTCGCTCTTAAAGCGACTTTTTTATTTGTAAATTGCCGCAAGCAGTTAGTATTTAATCGCTCTTTTTAAGCTTCGCGGTCATCTTCGCCTTCGCTTATAATTTCATCATCACTTACTTCAATACTCCCATCTTCACTTGCAAGTGCTCTTTTATTTCGCCACTTTTTATATACATTTAAGATGTCGCTTAAGATGAGTTTATCAAAGATTGCAATAACAGGTGGTAAGAAGAAGATTGTAAATAAGACCGCAATACCCATCCCAGCTGCTAAGGTGTAAACAACTGAACTAATAATTGCATCTTTAGAAACAAGGCCAACTGCAACTGTAACCGTAATTAAAATTATTGAAGAAGTGAAGATTGTTGGTAGCGAGCCTTTGTAAGCATTTTTTAGCGAAGTAAGCACATCATGCTCTTTACGTTCACTCCGGTAGTAACTTGTAAATAACAGTGCATAATCAATCGCGGCTCCCATTAAGATCGCTTGAACGATAATAATCGCTAAGAAGTATAAGTTCGTACCAGTAAGCAGGGTTAAACTCATCGTTAAAAAAATCGAGTTTTGAATAAAGATAACTAACAATAATGGAATGAAGAAGTTTCTAAATGAGATTAAGACAACTAAGAAAATCGCGATAATTGTTAAAATCATAATTAAATTCAAGTCATCATTAAAGGAATTTTCCATCTCATGAGTAAAAGCAAGATTACCAATAAAATAGTATTCAATACCTTGCTCATCAAGTAACGCCTGTAAGCGATTAACGTATGCGATACTTTCTTCGCCAGTACCAGCGAAATTAGTTGTAATTATAAGCCGTGAATAATTATTACCAATCAACTTTTGTTTGCCGGCAACCATTAAATCATAACTATCACTTAATGCTTGGAGTTCACCAGGATCCATGAACGCAGTAAATAGTGGGTTAGTTGCCATACTACCTGACATTAAATGAGTAAATAAATCATAAATACCGACCGTGTCAGCAGGGGTAACATTAACATTCGCATAATAAAGTATGTAAATACCTGTGACCGAATCAGCAGAAACGCCATCAATAGCAAACGGAGCAATGAACGCTGCTAGCTCTTCAGGAGCTAGTTTTTGATCATTTAAGGCAGAATCCATAATTGCGCCTAATATACCTAATTGTTCTTTTTGCTCGGGTGTAATCGCCGAATCGATTAACGGGTTAGTACCACTTAAAATATACCCAACTAAATCAGGTAAAGTCGCCGTTTCTTTAAGAGGCTGACCAATACTCATATTATAAAAAGCAATTAAGTTGCCAAGCATCGAAGGTTCAATTCCAAGTATCGGTGCAAGTGTATTGGCATCATGCTCAGTATTTAAAAAGGTTTTATCCGTTAAAGTAACTAATAAGCCAATTTGCTCTTTCGCAGCTTCATCAAAGAAAGCCGAGAATGATTCACTTGCCGCTAAATCGTCGTTAATAAAGGTAGCAAGTTCATTTAAAGTAAGTGGCGCAATTACGCCGTCTTGATAATCATATATTAAAGCTTTAGCAATTAATTCATCGACTTCTAAAGCACTTGCAAGCATCGAGTAATTAAGCGGCATTCCTAAAGTTGTTGCATACGCATCAATTGAGCGAGTCGCGTCTTCCGCATTTGCTTTTTCCACAAAACCAGGAATTTTTGCTTCATCAGCGTTCGCATATAAAATAACAACTTCTTGCCGCGTTGGAAACTGGGCTTCAACAATTTCATGGTCATCAGTTATCGGCGGCAGATAGTAATCATATTTGGCTTGGAAACTAAAGTAAGTACTAACACCTGCGATGGCTAAAAATGTAACAAGAACGATATTTCGATATTTATAACCAACTTCCGCGACTTTAGCAAACGAAGGAATAAATGTTCGCTTCGAGGTTTTTTCGATTAGTTTATCACTCCATAAAATAAGTGTTGGTAAGACAATTAACGAAGTTAGTAAACTAAAGAAGATACCTTTTGAAAGAACTAAACCAACATCAGGTCCAAAGCCAAATGTCATAAACAAGAGACATAATAAAGAAACAATCGTTGTAAATGAGGCCGAGAAGATTGATTGAGCGCCTTTTGCAATTGCAACTTTCATTGCTCTCATATTATCACCAGGATTAAGTGCTTTTTCTTGGCGGTAGCGGTCCATAATCATTAAGGCATAGTCCATCGATAACACAAGTTGTAAAATCGCCGCGATTGAAAAGGTAATATTTGATACATGCGGGAACATCGCATTCGTGCCCATATTAATTAAAACCGCAAAAGCGACATTAATTAAAAAGATAATCGGCTCAAACCAGGATTGACTAAGGATAATTAAGGCAATCGTTACAACGACTGCTGCAATAATTACCATCCTAACAATATAATTATCTTTTGCCTCCACAATATTACCTTCATAATAAGTTTGATAAGGCTTTAAAATTTCAACAACATCATCATAAACATCACTTGCTAAATCCGAATGCGGACCATCAGGAACGTTGACAAAATAAAGTGTATAACTTTCATTATTAAAATCTGGAGACTTAGCATCATATGATACAGTAATATTATAATCAAGCTGAGTAAGTGATTCATAAACAGCAGTTTTTTCACTCTCACTCAAATCTTTAATCATAATTTTCATCGTACTTTGATTCGTATCACCGAATTCATTTTCCATTAAATCGATGCCAACACGCATCTGTGACGTTTCTGGTAAGTATTTGACTAAATCGTAATTTATATTAACTTTCGTTAATAAAAACGCCGACACACCTGCGAGCGCAACAATAAAGCCGAAAAACCAATACCGAAACCTAACTATAAAACTTGCGATTTTTTTCATGTGCTCACCTCGTTATACTTATGTGGTTTTCTTTCTCTATTTTAAGTATAATATACATGTGTCGATTAACAAGCAAGGTGTTAAAACTTTAAAACTAGTTTTGGAGTATTATTCAACACCTTTAATAAATGTGTTTGTTAAGTCACAAAATCTTAGAAAATGGTTGGAAAAATTATGAACTACAAAAAAGAAGATCAACGAGTTGTCTTAACGAAGAAAATGTTAAGAAACGCTTTAATCGAATTACTTAAAGAAAAGGATATTCATAAAATTACTGTCCGTGAGCTTTGCGATGTCGCTGATATTAATCGCTCAACTTTTTATAAGCATTATGAAAATCAATTCGCGCTTTTAGCCGAAATGGAGGAAGAACTAGTTGAAGTTATTTATACAAATATTAACTACTTAAGTACACATGATCAAGCAAACAATTATAAGGTACTTTCAGTAATCTTAGAATACTTACAAGAAAACCGGGAATTCTCGCGGTTACTTGTTAATAATAACGTCGATCCTGAATTCCCCTTAATGCTATTAGAATCATCATTTATCCGAAATTATATTGAACACATTATTCCACTTAATAGTAGTGATGATTATTATAACTATTTAATCGAATTTATTATTTATGGATATTACCGGGTTATTCAAAATTGGTTAAATAAAGAAAATCCGGAGTCAGTAAAATCTATTGCTAAAATGCTCACGAATTTTACTGGTATGGTTGGTAAAATCTAATTATCACTTAAATTTTTGTCTTTTATTACCATCTTAGGTGGATTATTTTTCGGTGGAATGCAAAAGAATGATGAACCTGTAGTAGTAGAGGCTGCTGCGACTAATACAAAAAGAGTTTGGATGCATACCGATTATGTTGACTGGTGGGCAACGGACCCGAACGTATCCGCAACAATTCACTATTTTGGTGGAAGTTCTCAGACAACATGGCCAGGAGTTGAAATGAAATATGATAGCAAGAATGAACTTCATTACTACGATGTCCCAATTGACACAACAAAAGTAGTATTTGCCAGAGCTAGAAGATCTGATAATCACGTTTGGAATCAAACGGTTGATATTCAGTTAGAAACTTATACAAATGAATATCGCTATGAAATCTGGAATGAGACGGTGTGGGAAGATAATAACAAGTATGAGGCAGTAGCATTCACACCAAAAACAACAACGGTTGTTACTAATCTCGCGGATTCGATTGACACAAGGGAAAAAGCTTGCAGTGAAGCTTCAGCAAATAATGCCGTTAATACATATAACGCAATGTCAACATTCGAACAAAGTCAATTTAATTCTCTTGAGCTCGAAGGTGGAGTAACTGGTTTACAAAGGCTAAATTACTTAAGAAATTTCTATAACATCCCAACACCTTTACGCGCACCTGATTTAAGTAATTCCAGACGTGATGATAATGCTCAAGCCGTATTTGCACTTACAATCGGAGGCGCAGGCCTATTACTGCTTGGTGGATATTCATACATGAATCTTAAGAAGAAAGACTAATTCCCTAACTATTTAAAATGTTAATTAGTTATGAGCCTAGAGTTATTCTAGGCTTTTAATTTAAATGCCTTACATTTAATTTACTAAGTTTAAGCACAAAAAAACCTAACAATTAAGTTAGGTTTTTTTAATGCATAAGTGTAATTAGGCGCAGATGGTTATTGTTCGCTAGTTTCCATAACTTCAACTTCGACTTTTTCTTCCTCAGATTTTTGGAACATTAAGTGCCGCATTTGAGCATTACTAACTTTGATTTCTTGTAAGTTGTTTAAAGCGTTAATTAGTAACATATTAACAACAAGCCAGAAAAAGGTTGAAAGGGCACCGCTAAGAAGAACGGAAAAGAAGCCGCCGACGCCAGTTAAACCATCCGTTGTATTTGGATCTTGTGCCGCTACAACAATTGCCATAACAAATGTAGTAAGAATTAAAAGGAAGAAGACAACAATTACTGCCCACTTATAAATTTTAATCCAAATCCCTTTTTTCTCATCAAAAAAGTCCATAAATTTATTGTTTGATTTCATAATAAAACCTCCGTTTACATTTTAGCATAATAAAAAATTTAAAAAACAACTTATCTTAAATTAATACAAGTAATTCATCTTCGTTTTTAAATTTTGGCGGTAAGCTAAGTAATCGCTCATTACGCGCAGTAATTGAAGAAGTTAAAGTAAAGTCACTTCGTTCAACTTCAACATATGGGGTCGGATTATAATTTGTGTAGCTAGAAATCTCACCACCACCAGTAATATTGCCAAACATTTCACCCCAGCCATTGGAATAGTTTAAATACTCTTGGAAGTCATTGTAGTGGTTATATGTATAAAACAAATATTTATCATCTAAATTAGTAATTGGATTATTATCACCGTCATAACGTGTATAAACAATTCTTGCTGCCCCGCGGTTAATATAGGAACCAGTATTATAGGGTAAGCTTGGATAGCGCGGGTCTGAGTCCGTACCAGTCGTCCCGATATCAACTTCATAGTAATATAACTCCCCACCTGCACCACGAATATTTGGCAATACTGGTTCATAAGGATATCGCTCAACATCGCCAGAGAAGTACGTATTATTTAAGCGGACATATTCACCCCATTTACTTGTCGCTGGTGCGCTTCGCTGACTCTTATCTTCAATATAGTTTGCCGGTACTTCACCAAAGGCGAAAATATAAGCGGCAACTTCATCAAGAGTGATATAACCGCCACCTTTATAAATTGTATTTACGATTTCACCGTAACTATCAACAACATAATAAGTATTATAGTTATCATCAAATAGTTGTGAAGTATTTCTTAGTAATTTACCGTTTTTAGTTGGTTGATAACTAGCAATCGTCGCATGTTGGTCTTGGGGTGCGATTGACCCTGACATAAAGCCGTATAAACTTCGAAAATACGCATCACTGTAACTACTTGCAGGAGTATAGTTTTGATAAAACTCTTCCTTCGTCATATTTTTATAAATATCTCCGCCGATATCAGTATCATTAAATGAAAGTTGATTACTTTTAACTCCATCAATAATTCCAACAATTGTAAATGGTTTACCATTTAATGAATATAGTTGGTCCCCTTCAACCCGGACATTATTTGCACCGCTTATCGCAATATAATTAATTAACCGACTCGCATTATTTGGAGTGACACTAAAGCTTAAAGTCGCATGCTCACCCTCAGGTACAATTGTCGAACTTGCAGTAATTGTAATACTATCGGGGATGACACCTTCTTCGACAACTGTAATTTTGATTGACTCGCTGCGGTATGGTCCAAATGCAGCGTAAACACTCACAGAACCAGGACGCAAACCATATAATATATTATCGGTTAAACGGCCATAATACCCACCTGATTCAAGTTTAAACTCAAGCGGATAAATACTTCCTTGCTCAGAAAGAAAAGAAGCAGATAAAGTCACGTATTCAAACGGCTTAATATAATATTTATCAGCAGTAATTTGGATATCTGGATTAAGACCAGATCTACTTATAATTTCAATAGTAATCTCATTACTTTTTACATGATTAAAATACGCGTATAATGTGACAAAACCAACATTAACACCGCGCAGTGTTGAACCATCAATTTCCACATTATTATGCCCAGACACGATTTCATATTTATAATCATGATGATGTTCGCCGTAGCCTTCTGTAATTAAATTTAGGGTTTCATCGACTCTAATAATATTACGGCTGACACTTAATTCGATAACTTCAGGATAACTTACATATATTCTAATTGAATCAAATAAATCTCCAGCTCTAACACTTATATCCGCACTACCGACACTAACGGCAGTAAGTAAACCGACTTCATTAACACTTACGCTTTGATCTGAGCTTTCAAAAATAAGCGGATCATCACCCGTATACGTAATATCAAGGATTAATTCATCTCCCATCACCATGTGAAGCAATGAATCGTTATTTATTTGCAAAGAAACAGGCGGCGGTGTCTCACCACAGCTTGTTAGAGTTAGTAAAAGTGCTAACGCACTAGTAAGAAATTTTTTCATCGTAAGCGCTCCTAACAAATAAAGAAACAATTAGTATAATTTGTCTTACTTTTATTTTACTTCATTTACGCACTTATCTAAACCGTAAATTAAAATGGACCTTGTTTTGCAAGGACTTTTATAACTTGCACCACCTTATAAGTCAATCGCCTGCCCTTTAAGCTTTTCTCCAAGAACTTAATATTTCGAGATATTTGCAGCATAAAATCAGATAGTTTTAAGTAGTTAATGCACTTGGATTAAGCAAACTAGGAGAGGACAAAATAGTAAAAAACGGCTTAAATATGCAAAAAATTAAATAATGAAAACGCTTTTATGTTGACAATTACGGTTGATATCCTAAAATAAAATTGTAAATTAATATTTTCACTAGGAGGTACACAAAATGAAAAAGATAGATTATCAAAGCTTAACAGTTAAAGAATTAAAAGAGTTAGCTAAAGAAAGAGGACTAGTCGGATATTCAAGTTTACGCAAAGCCGAATTAGTAGAACTGCTTGCTCAAAATGAGGGTGAAGAAGTTACTAGAATTCACTTTGATGTCTCAGGTGAAGACTGGGGTGATTTGTACATCCACTATTTTGGCAATGATGTTGAAGCAACACTTTGGCCGGGTAAGAAAATGAAACAAGATGCTCAAGGATATTATTATGATATCCCTCATAGCGGCAATGATTTCGCTTTCGTCTTAAATAATGGCGAATACGATCAAAGTGATGATTTAGTCTTTAGTAAAAGTGCAACACGGTATAAATACATTTATACTGATGGTCACTGGAAACTTAGCTCAAATTAATGAAAGTTTTGTAAACCAAAAAAGAACCTAGGAGAAATCCTAGGTTTTTTAAATACTTAACAATGAGCGTGTCAACAATCTATTCACTAACCTTATCTAGCGCTTCGTATAAATACGCTTCATTAAAACCATGGTCTTTATATCCTTGCAAGATAGTATTGATGTAACTAGTTTTTGGATACATTGGTTTTGCCTTTAAATTCATTATATAAACAAGCGCTTCAATATTTTCGCCATATAATTGAACCGTTATTGTTTTTTTATAGTAGAGATTCCCGATTACACCTTCGTATAAATCTAAGGCGTCCTCATCTTTAGGAGTTAAAGAAAATAATGCAGCAGGAACTTTTTTCCCACCACTTGGAGTTATTGTTGCATAAGCATTTTTATTCATCGGTGCTTTCTTAAATTCAAGCTCATAATTTTCTAGCATAAAAGCAGTTAAAAGCTTCGCTCCCGGACAGCGCTTTTTCATCTGTGATAAATTTAAATTCGAACCATAAGCAATATAATAAGTCATACACGTTACCTCCTTTAATCATAAAAGTATTGTAATTAAGCCCAACATATTTTGCAATCTATGCACAAGTATTTTATTGATTAGTATCTTAGTGGCGATAATAAAAAAGTTAACTAGAATTTTTTTAAAAAAACGTACATAATCCTCAACCTTTTAAATATGACCAAAATACATTAAAATGATATGCGATAAAACCTTATTATTTATTAATTAGAACGGAAGTAAATATGACTAAAATAAAAGAAACAATTATCTTAACAACAATGACAATGGTATATAACGATAAAGGGGAGATGCTTGTCGTTAATCGAACGAAAAACGATTGGCCTGGTCTAAATTTTCCAGGCGGCCATGTTGAATTAGGAGAAGACATTACTGCCTCAGCAATAAGAGAAGTAAAAGAAGAAACAGGCTTAAGTGTAAGTAATTTAAAATGCATGGGTTATTACTCCTGGACATCATATGGGATTAACCGCCGTGATTTAGTTATTTTATTTAGAACTAATACATATAAAGGAACACTTACATCTTCAAATGAAGGTGAAGTATTTTTTGTTCCAATTAATAATTATAAAAACTTTAAGTTAAGTGCTGATTTTGATGATATTGTAAGTATTATGACCGTAGGATTAAATGAATAATTATATTTAGTCGTTATATTTAATAAATTGTTGTTAAATTGGACAAAACAACATAAAATATACAAGTCGAAAGAAGGATATGGAGATGAAAAAACTAACACCTGTAATATTAATCACTAGTTTATTATTTACTAGTTGCGGTATTAAACCAATTAATGACAACGATTTGACTTTAATTAAACAAGAAATTCCGCTTAATAACCATACGAAAGAATATAACCTCGTCAACGAAAGTATAACTTCATATTTTTATGAAGAAGGTAATGTACCTTATATTGACTTAGCAACTTTTGTTCAAGGTCTCGATGGCTTTTATGAACTTGAAGGATTTAACTTTGATATTAATCCAAATATTAACGAAGCAACATATAAGTGGAATGCAAACAATAACCCATATGATTTAACAGTTAACTGGGCCAAAGAAACACTTAAAGTTAATTCAATGGATTATTTCAATCACTTAAAAGCAATCGAAGTAACCGATTATGGCGCACATAGTGAATGGGCAGGCGTAGAGGCGACCAAAGAAGATGCAGTCACTTTTAAACTACAGCCATATAATTTTGATATTTTATATTATAACGACTTAGTTCTCGTCCCGTTCCCAATTTTAAATACCCTCTTTTGTGCAACTAACCAAACAAACATCATATATAACGGACATGATTATGAATTTTTCTTCCAAGAGTTTTCTGAAGAGGAAATGGAAGACTTAAGAAAGTCAGAATTTAATGCAAAACTCGCACCATTAGATGTTCGCGAAGCGTCAAAAAATGGTCTTTTATTTACACTTGATTATTTTTACGGATTAAAAGACTATAAAGGAATTGACCGCGGCTTTGCTAATTATATAAGTGACGCAGATTTAGAAAAACTTGACTCACAAATACCAGGCACATTTAGTGAGGCTTATTATAATATTTTATTTAAGCAACTCGATGAATTACATACAGGTGTCAATTCTTTAAGTATTTATAACCGCTTAAATGCTGATCCAATTATGG
>JAAYSH010000070.1 GCA_012518415.1 Erysipelotrichaceae bacterium
AAGTAGCGTAGTCCAATCGTTTCTAATCCGTATAACTTTGTATAAAGTTTCGCATACTCTTCATTTACACGTTTAGTTAAGGCATAAGGAGAAAGTAAGTTTCCTTCTTTTCCTTCTACTTTAGGTAAATTTGGTTCATCGCCGTACACCGAACTACTTGAGGCATAAATAAATTTTTTAACGTTATTAACTCGGGCTGCTTCAAGCATATTTAACGTTCCTTGAATATTAACTACTTCATAAAACTGCGGCATCTCAATACTGCGCGGTACACTGCCCCATGCAGCTTGGTGGAGAATATAATCAACATTTTTCGAGGCTTTTAGGCAAACATCATAATTTGTTATATCACCTTCAATGAATTCGAAGTTTGGATTAGTCAAAAATTCTTCGATATTATGTCTAAATCCATTCGATAAATCATCAAGACAGCGGACTTTACACCCTTTTTCAAGTAAGGCTTCACAAAGATTTGACCCGATAAACCCCGCGCCACCAGTAACTAAAAATGTTGTGTTTTTTGGAAATTTAATATTTTTATACCCCATAATTAAAGACGGAAGTAAATATATCCTTCGCTTTCATATTGTTCGCGGTTATATAATCCTTTAACGTCAACTAAGATTCGTTTTTCGTTATTTGGATTAAGCATTGAGTCGAAGTCATCCATTGTTAATGATTTAAACTCATCATGGGCGACTGCAACGACGATTAAGTCCATGTCTTTAATATCTTTAATATCGGTGAACTCGATATCGTATAAGTATTTCGCCTCTTTTTGATCGCCGATTGGATCAACGATAAGCGGCTCAATCTCGTATTCACGTAATTCTTCGATAATATCGACTACTTTAGAGTTTCTTGTGTCAGGAACATTTTCTTTAAACGATAAGCCAAGAATCGCAACTTTAGCGCCTTGAATTAAGACGTTCCCTTTAACGAGTAATTTAACAATATTTTCTGCAACATATTTTCCCATCCCGTCATTAATGTTTCGACCTGATAAAATAACTTCAGGATGATATCCAGCTTTTTTGGCTTTATACACTAAATAATATGGGTCAATCCCAATACAGTGACCACCAACAAGGCCTGGATAAAACGGTAAGAAATTCCATTTTGTTTTTGCAGCGTTTAATACTTGCTTTGTATCAATACCAAGTTTATTAAATATAATCGATAATTCGTTCATAAAGGCGATGTTAATATCTCTTTGCGCATTTTCAATTACTTTTGCCGCTTCTGCGACTTGAATTGATTCAGCGCGGTGGACACCAGCATCAATAATTAATTCATATAATTGAGCGATTTGTTCTAAACTTTCTTCATCTGAGCCAGAAACAACTTTAACAATTGTTTCTAATCGGTTTACTTTATCACCAGGGTTAATTCGTTCTGGTGAGAAACCGACTTTAAAATCTACTCCATGTTTTAAACCTGAAGTCTCTTCTAAAATTGGAATACATACTTCTTCAGTTGCACCAGGATATACTGTTGATTCAAAAACAACAATCGCACCTTTTTTCATATTTCGACCGGTTGTGGCTGATGCACCTTTTAAAGCAGTTAAATCAGGAGTTTTATCATCTCTAACAGGGGTTGGTACGGCAACGATAACAAAATCAGCTTCACCAATTCTTTTTTCATCAGCAGTAAATTCAACCGTTGTTTGTCTAATTACTTCATCACCAACTTCATTAGTTGGGTCGAACCCTTGCTTATAAATTTCAATTTTTTCTTCATTAATGTCGTAGCCGATCGTTTTAAGTTTGCGGGCAAACGAAACTGCTATTGGTAGCCCTACATAACCTAGACCGACAAGACATACTACAGGATTTTTCTTCATTTTCTTTACCTCTATTTCTTTCATTTTAAAATTATAAAGTTTATTTTGCATGTTTTCAACACCTTGCAGTAAATT
>JAAYSH010000013.1 GCA_012518415.1 Erysipelotrichaceae bacterium
ATTAAGTAAAGTCGATGAAACTAAAGCAAATGAGTTAATTACTGCATTTAAAAATAAAGGTAGCCCGCATTTAGATAAAATTATTCACCACGGCACAAGAACACTAAGAAAAAAAGCACGCACCTAAGGCGTGCTTTTTTTAAGTATTATTAGCTTTTAATGCCTAAACATAAATCTTTCGCTATTAAACATCCGTGTTAGTAAAAAGACACCAAGCGCGGTAAAGGCAAGATTACCAACAATTGTCAGGACAAACGGAACTAACATAAATTTACCGCCAAAGAGGACCCGTAATATATTAACCGAGTTTAAAATCGGAACTAAATATGCAGCGTTATTACTTGGTAGTGGACCAATTAGTCCAATAACACCCGCCGCCATAATCACAATCATTAAAATTGCCGATAAAGAGTTCGCCTCCTTAATCGATTTAGCGTACGCACTAAGTGTCGAAATAATCATAATAAAGAGTAAAATCGTACTTATAATCACAAGGAAAAGTAAAACATAAGTCCCAAATGAATATATACTAAAATCAATATGAGTACCAGCTAGTTTAGGCATTGAAAACATAATTCCAAGAAAACTCGAAGTCGCACTTAAAAGCGCAACAAGACTTAAAGCGATAACTTTTCCGATTGCTATACTCGAACGTTTAATTGGAGTAATTAGTAAGCTAGCAATCGTGCCCCGTTCTTTTTCACCCGCGATACTTTCAGGCGCGACCGCCATTGCCCCAGAAAAAAGGAATGACATAAGTAAAAACGGCATCATCGAGGCCATAATTGTCATTGATATCGACCCACTTGTCGAATAGTCCTCGACATTAATTTGAAACGGCCGACTTACATATGTATCAAGCATTTGATCAAGGATAGTGCTATACATTTGATACACATTCATACTCTTAATACTACTAGCACTGTAGTAGAAGTTAACGACCGCCGGATCACGAGGATCATTTAAGGCTAATTTATCTAAGAAATCAGGTGCATACACCACGTATAAATCGACCTTATCATTTTCGATTAACGTTTTGATGTCACTTGGTGTTTCATCTAATAACTTATAATTTTCACCAACAAGAAAGTTATAACCTTCCGGTTCATTTTCAATGCGGACGACATAAGTTTCATTTTCGCCCGAAGTCACATTCGCAAAGTAATCGCCAATAAGTGAATAAAGAATAAATATAATAAGACCAGGCATTAATAAAGCGAAAAGCATCTTAGGGTCAGTATAAAACCGCCTTAATTCTTTTTTAATAATCGTCCATAAGTTTTTCATGCTTCAATACCTCGAAATTTATTATATTCATCAAAAAATCTTGCTTCTAAACTATTTGGAACGCGAAATTCATCCATCGAAGCTTCAAATACAAGTTGACCGTCGATAATAACGCCAACTCGATCACAAATTCGCTCAATTAAAGAAAATATGTGTGTACTAACAATAATTGTTTTCCCCTCTTCCTTTAAAGTAAGTAAAAAATCAATGACTGTTTTAGCAGTAATTACATCAAGTCCATTCGTTGGCTCATCAAATATAACAATGCTTGGATCATGGACAATCGAAATAACTAAACTTACTTTTTGCTTCATCCCGGTTGATAGTTGACCAATTTTAACTTCTTTAAATTCATCGATACCAAATTGCTCAAATAACTTTTGTTTTCTTTCTTTTAAAATATCTTCAGGGACATTATGTAAGTGACCGAAGTAGTCAAATAAATAATTTGGCGTAAAAAACTCATCTAACTTCATTTCACTTGTTAAAAATCCTAGTTGCGAACGGACATTGTCTTTTTGATTCGTGAGTGAGTAACCATTAACAAGTACTTCACCAGCATCTTTTTGAATAAGTGTTGATAGAATTCTTAGTGTCGTTGTTTTACCTGCCCCGTTAGGGCCTAATAATCCGTATATTTCTCCCTTATAAACATCAAAACTTAAATTATCAACTGCAACTCGAACTTTAGCGTTATCTTTTTCAATTTTTTGTTGCTTTCTTGAAAGTTTAAATGTTTTTCTAATATTGCGAACTTGTAAGATTGCTTCCATAGTTTCCTCCTGGTTTGATTATACATTTTTTTAAAATGCTAAACCGATAAATTACTACCTATTATGTAAAATACTTGTAAA
>JAAYSH010000002.1 GCA_012518415.1 Erysipelotrichaceae bacterium
TCGCATCATTGTTCTTCGTTGTCTTGATGTTAAATCGCCATGAATTTGACCAACTTGATACCCCGCATTAAGTAAATACGTATATATTTCTTGGACTTCGCTTTTTGTTGAAGCAAAAATTAGTAAAAAATATGGGCTTCGCCACTTAATAAAGTTAGTAATTAACTCAAACTTACTTGCATGGCGTGTAAATAAGGCGTGATGATTAACCAAACTTGCGGTTGGAATATCTTCACTTAAGTCAATAATTTTACTTGTACTTAAATACTTAGCGATTAAATTAGTTAAGGCGGTTGGAATTGTTGCGGAAAACACCATTATTTGCCGTCTTGGCAAAGCAGCAAGTATTTCATCAATAATATTAAAAAAGCCGCTATCGAGGAGCATATCCGCTTCATCAAGTACAAGTGTATTTACACTGTTAAGTGAAGTAATATCATCTTCTAAGCCAAGATCTTTTAATCGCCCAGGTGTTGCAATAATTAAATGGGGATTATTGGCGAGTTTTTCAATATTTCGACTTTTTTCTTCACCACCTGCTAGTAGAGCAAGGCGAAGACTAGGAAATGCTTCGCTTATTTCAAGCGCAAACCGATGAGTTTGAGCTGCTAATTCTCGTGTAGGTGCTAAAATAATTGCTTGAACTTTATTTTCTTCAAGATTAAGTTTGTTAATTATCGGCACCAAAAAAGCATGTGTCTTGCCGCTTCCGGTCGCGCTTTTAACGATTAATGATTCATCTTTCAGGGCGCGGGGAATCACAGCATTTTGCACAGGGGTTAAATTTATATACCCTAACTTTTCTAGTTGATCTACTAGTGGCTTTTTTAGGGCGAACTGTGAGAAATGATAATTTTGCATCATTCATATTATACAAAAAAATCATGGCTTCATGGTATTATAAGCATGAGGAAATTAAATGAAATTACATATATGTCAACCGCACGGCTACTGTGAAGGAGTCATGAGGGCGATAACAATCGCACTTAACAAAAGAAAAGAGCATCCAAATACGCCAATTGCGATCTTAGGGATGCTTGTTCATAATGAATTCGTGATTGAATTACTAGAAAAGCACAACATAATGACTATTAATCGACCAACAATTGATGGTGATAATAGTTATCTTGGTAACTTGCCAAAAGATACCTTAATTATTTTTACCGCCCACGGTCATCCGCTTTATTATGAGGATTTGATTACTTCTTTTGGTCTTACATATATCGATGCGACTTGTCCAAAGGTCGAAATAACGCATGACATTATTAATGAAGCTCTAAATAATAATCAGGACATAATTTATATTGGCCAAAGTAATCATCCTGAAACCGAAGCCGCGCTTTCAATCGATGATAAGCGGATTTTTCTTTACGATTTAAATGATAAACTTGATTTTTCAAGAGTGAAGCATCAAACACCTAAAGTCGTTAATCAAACAACTTTAGCAATTAATGAACTTGAACATGTGCATAACCATATATTAGAAAATATTCCTGGCGCTGAAATTCATGATGAAATATGCCGGGCAACGCGGATGCGGCAAGAAGCTGTCAAAAATATTCCTGCGGATGTTGATTTAATTTATATTGTCGGTTCGACCCATTCAAATAATACCAAAAAACTTGTCGATGTCGCCCGAATTAGCCATCCTCATGCGGATGTTTACCATATTCAATCGGTAGCAGATATTACTCCGCACCAATACGAAAATAAAAAAAGCGCCGCTGTTGCAGCAGGCGCTTCGACTCCTTTACATGTAACAAGGGAAGTTATTAATCATTTAAAGCAACTTCCTGAATAAGTTTTGGTAGCTTTTCATGATCAATAATAATTACTTCTAAATTCTCCTCAATATCGAGGAGGATTTTTTTCATTGTTGGCATAAATATCCGCTCTATTTCATGCGGTAAGTCTAAGTAATTGTACTTTGATACTGTTATTTCTCTACGCCGGTGATGCGGGATATCGCCGCTTATATAAATATCGTAACCAGCATCTTTGGCTAAATACCAATGATAAGAACCGCCCCCACCAATAAGAGCGACTGTTTCGATAACTTCTTCACCTTCATCTATTAGTAAACCATAACTTACATCAAACGCATCAAGTGCATAATAGGCGAATTCCTTAGCACTCATCGGGGTCGGGAGTGTGCCACCTCTTGCCATTGGTAAAGTTTCTAATTGATGGATGTTTTCTAAGTTTAGCGCTTTTGCTAACGCATCATTCATACCGCCCTCTCCTTCATCAAAGTTTGTATGATAAGAGTATACCGCGATATCGTTTGCTTCTAACTTATCAACAATTAGTTTTTTACTTGGATCACTTTCGAATACTTTCGCAGGTGTCCCGTAAATAAATGGGTGATGTGTTATGACTAAATCAGGCTTAATTTCAATAATTTCATCTAAAATTGAAGCATCTAAGTCAAGACATAATACAATTTTACTAATCCGCTCTTTTAGTTTTCCGCACTGAAGCCCGACATATGGATCATTATTTTTCAAGGCTAAATGACGGGGAAACTTTCTTCCAAGTTTTATAAGTAGTGATTTTGTATTAATCATAATTGTTTTTTTATCCTTTCCTTATAAGTTTCAAGTTCGCTGCGCCTAGTTTTATCTAAATTTAAACTAAGTAAGTAGTTAATCTTGCTTAAGTGTTCTTCCCACTTATGTTTAAAGGCTTCGCTTTTATTTGCTAAGTTATGTGGTCCAAAAACTAAATCATCTTCACTGTAATTACTTGCGCCTTTTTTAAACACAATTAATTCATAATAAAGTTCATTATCATGAATTATTTGCTCAGCACTTATATAAAATCCTCGTTCTACGAGCGCTTTTCTTAAGTTATACGCCTCATTATGCGGCAG
This sequence comes from Erysipelotrichaceae bacterium, assembly GCA_012518415.1. GTDB lineage: Bacteria > Bacillota_I > Bacilli_A > RFN20 > CAG-826 > UBA5455. Next base: position 2,873 of record JAAYSH010000002.1, read on the forward strand.
GGCGATAATTTTATTAATTTGTCCAAGTTTTGCTTCATCTTTTAAAAGGATATTTACAATACTTGTCGCCCCTAATCCTGCTAAAACAAGCGTGTTTACTTGTTCGCCAAGTTTTTCTAAACCATCACTAAACTTAACAACTAAGTTTTCCGTATTTGCGCGCCGGACATTATTTACTAACGCTTCATATGGACCGCGCTTATTTTCGCTTGCTTCAA
>JAAYSH010000071.1 GCA_012518415.1 Erysipelotrichaceae bacterium
TCATGTTAATTCATATGTGAGAAAATCATTAAATAATTCCACTCCTTATGAACTTGTTCTAAGGAAATATGGTAAGGAATTCCTAGATGCTATTAACATTAAAAGAATTTCTAAGAAAAAAGTTAGATTACGGCCAATAATCTAACTTGAATTAACCTGAGGAAGGTCTATCATTTCCAATATTTATCGGTTGCAATTGGTCTGTCACTAAGACTAATGCAACACTTTTCCTCTGCCTTTATTATCACGTAATCGATTATTTTTGTCAATATAAACTACTCTAGTGACAACCTAAGTGCAATTTTTATTGTTTTATTTCGCTTTTTATCATTGTTTTTGAAATTATTGCACTTAGGTTGTCATTTAACCAATTTTTATATTTTTCAAAAGTGATATTTAATTATAAAAAAGACCCTGATATCTCTACCAGAGTCAATTAATTTTAACAGTTTTTTCTTTTACTCTCCCTTTTTTATGTAATCGCAGTGTTCACATTGATAAACTTTTCGTGTCCTCACAATAGTTCATGCATCGTCATGAGTAATTTTTACTAATTTTCCATGTTTACAAGATGGACATCTTTTTTTCCATTTAACTATAAAAACTATCATAGGAATCGGTAAGATTTCTATTGCCGCAGTCATACCATCAATCGCACACATATAAACATCGCCACTAAATAACCGAACCTAATTAATAAATATCTCGTTCTCTTTTTCATCTTTTTCATCGTGCTTATTTTAAGTCAATTATTCCCCTCTAAAAGTCAATACTTCCTGCAAAACTATTTTCTTTTTTACAAAAAAGACTTTAGATTTATTCTAAAGTCTTCGGTATTTTCTCTTAAATTCATTCGTGAGAGGCAATCATTTTAAAAATGGTCGCCATTATGTATGTTGAGTGTAGTGATTAAACTTGTTTGTATGCGTTTGTCTTGTTGGTGTTAGCGTTCACTACGGTTGATAACAATGCCTGAACATTAAAATTTATGGATTTTTAATTGTTCCAGAAAGTGGTTTTCTATATTAAATTTAATAATTAAAAAATTACATACATTATATTTTATATTTTAAAACATAGTAAGTGGATCTTCCTTTTCCATGTCTTTCTAAATATCCTTCTCTTACTAGTTCAGTTAAAGAATTTTCAACTGATGCTCTACTTAAGTTAGAACAAAGCTCCATGATATCTCTTTTAGTAAATTTACCAACTTTGAAATTTGCCGCCTTTCTAACTTGTTCTAGTGCCGGAAGTTTTTCACTAAATAGATCTACTCTGTCTTCAAAATCTTTATAGGCCGCTAAAATGATACTTAACATATATTTAACAAAGGGCGTTGGATCTTCTTTATTTTCATGCCATCCGATTCCTGATTGTTCTAAAGCATCATAGTAAGATTGTTTACTATTTTCAATCTTTTTTTCCAAACTAATATATTTTCCAACAACATAGCCACTTTTATATAAAAGAAGGGTCGTAAGAAGTCTAGACATCCTGCCATTGCCATCATTAAATGGATGTATACATAAAAAGTCATGTATAAATATTGGGATTAGTATTAATGGGTTAAGTGCTTCTTTTGTGATCATTTGATTAAAATTTATGCAAATATCGTCTACCGCTTTTGGAGTTTCAAACGGCTCTAACGGAATAAATCTTATTACACTCGTTCCGTCTTTTAGTTTTTCTTGAATATAATTTTGGGCATTTTTAAACTTTCCTCCGATAGATTTTTCGGAGTATTTATATAAATCCCTATGCAATTGGAGAATATATGATGATTGCACTAAAATATATTCATAGCTTTCATGAATGTTTTGTAATACATCTTGGTACCCCATAATCTCTTCTTCATCACGATTTTTAGGTGCTACCTTTTTCATAACCAATTCTTTTATTCTTTGGTTGGTGGTAATTATTCCTTCTATTTCATTAGAACTTGTTGTACTTTGAATTATAGCCAGTTCAACTAGGTTTTGTAATACAGCTGGTTTTTTATTTAAATATAGTTCTTGTCTACCTTTACATTCATGAATTTTTGCAATATATTCAATAATCTCAACGTCCCAATTTTTGTTTAGCCACTTTGTGTAATCAAATTGTTTCATCGCCTAACCTCCTCGGCATCGCCTAAATTATGACTCTTTTTAGGGGAAAAGTCAAGACTTGGGTGATAATTATATCTTAAAATAAATCTTTATATGATTCTATTATCACTTGTGTTAAGTGACAGACTAAGTGCAATAAATTAAAAAATAGTGATGAAAAGCGAAATAAAATAATAAAAATTGCACTTAGGTTGTCATTTAACCAGTTTTTTAAAATGAATCATTTTTGGTCTCATTAATTTTGCGATGTTTTCCTTTTAAACAATAAGTAACTAGATGCCTAGTTTGCTAGTAGCTATAAGGGCTTTTTCATATGTTTCGTTAGTGAAAAAACAACCTAAAGATTATGCAATATCAATGTCATTTCCATATTTAATATGTTAAATTAATTAGTTTTCTTTTACCTATTAATTGAAAGCGTTAATTCTTAAATTGAGAGATCAATGATAATATCGGACTGAATTCTTCTTAATTTCAAACTTTACCCATTCTGTACTAGCATATCCGCTTTCTTGAGTTAAAGTATTAGTCCACATAAGATAAAACTCAAGCTTATATTCATAATCTATTATCTCATTTGATGAAACAAACGGGCTTTTAATTTCCAGTGGAACAATTAACTCGGTTGAAAGAGTAATATCAAAATAATAAGGTAGTCTTACACTACATGGGATTTGCGGAACATCACGCCTCGCTTCATACCGTGGCGCTCCAAATTCATGAATCGCTAAAAGCGGGAGTACTTCCCTGGTTCGATTGTCCCTAACTGCGATTGTGTAATACATGTCTTCAGTTTTTACTTTCGAACTTAAATGATAAGATGGGAAAAGTTTAAATTCATTTGGTGCATTTAAACTTTGCGACTTTTTAATTCGAGATTCTAATAGATAAAACGGATCTTCTGGCGAGCGTGGGCCATAAATGACATTTATACAATTGCTAAAAGTATCATATGTAATACCATCACCTATATAATCTCGGTGATTTTTGAACTCTTGCGATTTACCGTCGATTATTGAAAGTCCATCTACTTCTCCAACAATAACATCTAGTAAAACTTCATCTAATTTATACCGCGAAGTACAGCCCGCAGCAAAAACTAAGATAAGCAGTAAGGACAATTTTTATTTTTTCATGATCTATGCTCCTTGTTAAATTCATTGTATCTTTTTTTTTGTGTCAATAATGCCTTTTTTTCTTTTTACACAAATATAGTTATCGGCTAACAAATTGTAACTGCAGGAGCGTTGGTGCCTTAGGAAACTAGCAAAATTTTGAGTTAGTAATTTAATGCAGTAAAAAAGATATAGTTTTCCGCTTAAAAACTAATAAACGCTGCACAATCATCTTTATATTAATCTTAAATTTTAATAGTAATATGCTAGTTTATTCGAGTAAATCTTTACCGCGGCTTGCACCGATTCTTGATGCACCTGCTGCGATTAGTTCAAGCATTTGTGCATGTGTATGTACGCCTCCACTTGCTTTAACACCAATATCTGGTCCGACAGTTTTTCGCATTAAGGCGATATCTTCAACAGTCGCTCCACCGGTGGAAAATCCAGTTGATGTTTTAACATAATCAGCGCCAGCACTAACGCTTAATTGACATGCTTTAATTTTTTCTTCTTCAGTAAGTAAGCAAGTTTCAATAATAACTTTTAATAAAACATCCCCGCATGCTTCCTTGATCGCGCGGATTTCATCTTTGACATAGTCATAATCTTTTGCTTTAAGCTGGCCAATATTAATAACCATATCGACTTCTTCTGCACCGTCGCTTATTGCAATTTTTGTTTCTTCAACTTTTGCATTCTTGCTCATAGCGCCAAGCGGGAAACCGACGACTGTACAAATTTTATAATTGCCTTTTGCCTGATCGCGGGCTTCTTTAGCAAGTTTTACATAACTTGAGTTGACACAAACACTCATAAATTCATACTCAGCAGCCTCTTTACATAGCCTAAGTATTTGCTTAGGTGTTGCTTCTGGTTTAAGTAAGGTATGATCAATATATTTTGAATAGTTCATAGTTTTCCTCCTTTATTGAACTAAGTTTATCCAAGCGGATTAAAAATTAAAAATAATAATGCTGCCCAAGCGATTGTCCCGACCAGTGTGGCGATTATGTATATTTTTCTTGTATAAGGTTTTCCTTTTGAGCGAAAAAATATCGCAATTAAGCCAATAAGTGGGAATAAAAACGAACTAAAAACTAAGCCACTTGATGGGTAGTCTTCTGGATCAATTGAAGATGTATGAAAATTATCATCAGTGTCTAATTCACTAGATTGCTCTTGATAATATGCTTCATCAAACTTAAACCCACAATTAGGACATTTCGCGGTTAAACTCGATTTAATTTTTGTATCACAGTTTGGACATTTCATATATTAATATTATACCATTTATCAATAATAGTATTTCTATCTTTTTAAAAGTAAAAAAACCGATTTTATCGGTTTTCTTACTAATTACTAATTTATAAATTGGTTTGTGGTTTTATTAAAGTGGCGTTAATTGTTTTTTACAATTACTTCTTCACCTTTATAAAATCCACATTCAGGACAAACGGTGTGGGAAGGAATAAGTGTTCCGCAGTTGGAACATGTTGTTAAACCTTCAACTTTTAATTTGAAATGTGTTCTTCTTTTTCTTTTACGTGTTTTTCCTGTTCTTCTTTTTGGTACGGCCATAATCCCACCTCCTTATTAATGCGCTTTATTATAATAAAGTGGTTGTTTGATGTCAACTAAATTACGACACTGTTTAAGGAAATTGCTTAATTCCTTTATTCATGCGTATAATAATTTTTGACACTTGCTGGTTTTAATAAATTATTTCTTTTAAATGGCCGCGAAGGTCTTTATTACTTTTCGTTTCAACAAGTAAATAATTCGAGGTATGACCGCGGTACGTTTTTGTTAATTCGTCGTATGTTTCAAAAATGACTTCAACTTTTTCACCTTTAAATTTTGCACTGTACTTCTTGCTAAGACGTTCACCTAATTCACTTAACTTTTGCACCCTTTGCTTTTTTACATCGCTTGGAACTTCGTTTTTAAGTTTAGCGGCAGGAGTGCTGCTCCGTTTTGAATAAGGAAATACATGAAGGTCACTAAAAGCGACTTCGTTAATTAAGTCATATGTTTCAAGGAAATGTTCTTCACTTTCACCAGGAAAACCTACGATTACATCAGTTGTAATAGCAATATTAGGGACGACTTCACGGACCTTATTAATTATTTTTTTATATTCACTTGGATCATAGTGGCGGTTCATTTTAGCAAGTACTTGCTTACTCCCGCTTTGTAAGGGGATATGTAAGTGCTCAGCAATCCGAGGTTCTTCTTTTAAAAGCTTAATAAATTCAGGTGTTATTTGACTTGCTTCAATTGAAGAAATTCTTAGCCGCTTTAAGCTCGGTGCTTCTAGTAATATATCTTTAATTAAATGCGTGAGTGTATATTTACCATCATTATTAGAAAAACTTCCTAGATCAATACCAGTTAAAATAATTTCTTGATATCCATGATCAGTAAGTAGTTTTGCTTCTTCAATAATTTTTTCTTTAGTTCTTGAGCGACTTACACCTCGGGTTTGCGGAATTATGCAGTAACTACAATAATTATCGCAGCCATCTTGAATTTTTAAATAAGCACGGGTTTTCGAAATTAGTGCGGGAGCACCTAACTCTTCATAACAAAATTGTCTGCTATTAGGTTCAACAGCGATTATTTGCTTGCGGTTTTCTTTAAACTCATCGATTAAACTTGGAATTAAACTCCGCCTTGAAGTACCGACAATAATATCAAGTCCTTCAATTTTCTTTAAAGTATTCACCGCGACCTGGGAATAACATCCCATTGCTACAATAATTGCTTCTTTATAAGTTCTTATATATCTCCTTATCGCTTGACGTGATTTTTTATCACTATTACTTGTTACTGAGCAAGTATTAATAACAACGATATTCGCATCATCTTTATTTGCCTCTTCATATCCTCTTGCTAAAAAAGCAGCTTCAAGAGCTGCACTTTCATATGAATTAACTTTACATCCAAGTGTATATACTATAAATTTCACTGTCTTTACTCCAAAAATTGATCATAACCATCCCTAACATCACTAGCGAGTAAATAATATAAACCAAATCCTAAGTTAATTAAATAAAATACTCCAAGTGATATGAGTAAAAATGCCCACCACGGAAGGGTGTTTGTTAGCGCCCCTAAAATCGTTAACCCCGCAATAACAAAGACATTTGTAATAAGCCAAATAATACCGCGTTTTGTTTTCTTTAAATAGAAAAAGCCCGCCCCAAAAATGCCAAGCGTCACAAAATATATAAACGCGACTTTTCTTGATTTTGTATCGTAAAGTTCATATTCGCTCGCGACTGGATCAATTGTCGTCGTTAAATCAATTGTCTTGTGTTCTTTAATAATAACCGGGTTATATATTCCGCAGACCCTGCAAGTTACTTCATCAATATTTACTTGCGCGCCGCAGTTTCTACATTTTGCCAAAACGCTCACCTTCCTAGTTCAAAACTATTATAACAATTAGGTCCGCAATTGTCATAGGAAAAACTTAAAAATCACTATCAAAAGTCGCTTCAAATAAAAGATGCGGACTTGCCGCATCAATTATTACTTTTTAAAGCGTCTTTTAAATTTATCATAGGCGCTTGTTTTCTTGCTCGTTTTCTTAAACTGTTCAAGCGCTGCTTTTTCTTTGCGGTTAAGTGAAGTTGGTGTTTCAACTTCAATTTTAACGAATTGATCGCCCGCTTTTCCGCTCTTCATTCCCTTAATACCTTTACCTTTAAGTCGTAATGTTGTCCCTGGTTGCGTACCAGCAGGAACTTTCATTTTGACGGTATCATAAACGGTTGGAATTTCAATTTCACTTCCAAGCGCAGCATCGACAAAATCAAGCGGGATTGTTAAATAAATATTATCATTTTCTCTTCGGAAAAATTCATGTGGATCAATATGGATTTCAATAAATAAATCGCCATTTTCACCACCGTTATATCCGCGTTGTCCCTTCCCAGCGATTCGAATTCGCTGACCTTGGTTAATACCTGCAGGGATTTTAACAGTTAAATTAGTTTTGGTTCGATTATACCCTTCACCGCTACAAGTGTGACATTTTTCTTTAATTTGTTTACCGCTGCCCTGACAGTCTCGACATGTTGATTGTGACTGCATTGTCCCAAATAATGTTTGTTGCTGGCTAATTACGGTTCCGCTGCCGCCACATGTTGAACATGTGACAATATCAGCGGCAGTATTTGCACCACTGCCTTTACAGTTAGAACAGCGCTCGTCGTAAGTAATATTTAATTCAATATCACGGCCATTAACCGCATCCATAAATGAGATTTTTACCCGTGAAAGGGAATTTTGCCCGCGAATTGGTCCGCTTGGCTGCCTACTACTTCGGCCTCCGCCAAAGAAGGAACCAAAAATATCGCCAAGATCAACATCTTGAAAGCCACTAAAGCCACCGAACCCACCTTGTTGGCCACCAGGTGAATCAAAAGCAGCATGACCAAATTGATCATAGGTCGCCCGCGTTTGTTTATCTTTTAAAACGTCATAGGCTTCTTGAACTTCTTTAAATTTTTGTTCTGCATCATCCGCTTTATTTATATCAGGGTGGTATTTTTTGGCAAGTTTGCGATATGCTTTTTTAATTTCATCGTCACTTGCACTGCGGCTTACGCCTAAGACATCATAATAATCGCGTTTTTGTGCCATAAACTTCCCTATCCTTTCATTTAAAAGTTAAGGGCCGGGAAGAGCTTCCCAGCCCATAAATTTTCTTGTTTATTTTACCTTAATTTTCATCTTCGGTAAAGTCTGCATCGATTGTATCGTCATCGCTACTACTTGAATCAGGTTGTTCTTCTCCACTTCCTTGAGCAGCTTGGGCTTGACGTAGTGCATCAAGCGCTTGTTCAAGTTCACCCATTTTTTCTCGAAGTGTATCTAAATCATCTTCATCAAGTGCGGTTTGTAATTCGTCGCGGAGCAGAGTGATTCTTGATTTTTCATCTTCACCAATACTATCACCAGCTTGTTCAATTGATTCATCAATCATATTAATATACGATTCAGCTTGGTTTTTTACTTCGACGTCAGCTTTACGCTTTTCATCTGCTTCTTTATTTTCTTCAGCTTCTTTAATCATTCGATCAATTTCTTCTTTACTTAAACCACTTGAATCTTGAATTGTAATTTCTTGTTCTTTTTGTGTGTCTAAGTCTTTCGCGTTTACTTTAACAATTCCGTTAACATCGATTGAGAAAGTAACTTCAATTCGTGGTTGACCACGTCTTGCGGGTTTAATTCCGTCAAGTCTAAAGTGACCGAGTAATTTATTGTCAGCAGCCATTGGTCGCTCACCTTGATAAACCATGATGTCTACACTTGGTTGATTGTCTGCTGCAGTTGAGAAAATTTGTGATTTCGTCGTTGGAATTGTCGTATTCCGGTTAATTAATGGGGTTAAAACTCCACCCATTGTTTCAATACCTAACGTTAATGGCGTAACGTCTAATAAGACGACATCCTTAACATCACCACTAACAACTCCACCTTGAATTGCCGCACCAATTGCTACTGCTTCATCAGGGTTAACTGAAAGGTTTGGTGCTTTGCCTGTAAGCTTTCTAACTAAGTCTTGAACAGCAGGCATCCGAATTGAACCACCGATTAAAATGACTTCATCTAACTCACTTGCGGCAATTTTTGCATCTTTAAGTGCCCGGCGGACTGGTTCTTCGGTCCGTTTGAGTAAGTGTTTGGTCATATCTTGGAACTTGGCCCGGCTAAGTTTTGTTTCAAAGCTAATTGGACCTTCGTTTGACATTCCAATAAATGGAAGTGAAATCGTTGTTTCTAATTGACCACTAAGTTCGATTTTTGCTTTCTCGGCGGCATCTCTAAATCTTTGCATCGCCATTTTGTCATCTAAATCAATACCGTGTTCTTTTTTAATTTCAGCTTTAATCCATTCCGCAACAACTTTATCCCAGTCATCACCGCCGAGTTTGTTATCGCCTGCGGTTGAAATAACTTCGAATGTTCCATCGCCAATTTCTAAAATTGAGACGTCAAATGTTCCACCACCTAAGTCATAAACTAAGATTTTCTCTTCACGTGATGTATCTTCTAAACCATAGGCGAGTGCGGCTGCGGTTGGTTCGTTAATAATTCGAACGACTTCTAAACCAGCAATTTCACCAGCGTCTTTAGTTGCTTGCCGTTGGGCATCGTTAAAATAGGCTGGGACAGTAATAACGGCCTTATGAATCGTATGACCGATATTTTTCTCTGCATAAGATTTCATGTAACCTAAGATTTTTGCTGAGATTTCTTCAGGTGTAAATGATTTATTAATTGCGCCGATATTAACTTTTTTCTTTGAACCCATATCACGTTTAATTGATAAAACTGTATCTGGGTTAGTTACGGCTTGTCTTTTTGCGGCATCGCCTAAAATTTCTTCACCTGAGTTTTTAAAGGCGACGACGGATGGAGTAATATTGTTCCCTTCTGGGTTTGGAATGACTTTTGCAGTTCCATCACTTTGCAAATAGCTAACGACTGAGTTTGTCGTTCCTAAGTCAATTCCTAAAATAACTTCTTTTCTTGCCATAATTTTTCACCTCTCTATATTAATTTAAATGGTCTTCATCTATTGTTTCCTCGGCTTCAACATTTTTGACTTCCTGTTCGACCGCGACTTCAACTTGGGCGGGACGAATAAGTCTTTCATGTAACTTATAGCCGTTAGTATAAACTTTTGTAATTGTTTGTGGTTTTACTTCATCAGTTACTTTAACTTCCATCGCATTCATTGTATTTGCGTCGAATTCATCACCAACTTTTGGGGTAATGACACTGACACCTTCACTTGTTAGTGCTTCAATGAGTTGACGGTATATATATTCAAATCCGATTAAGTAGTTTTTAATTACGGGATCGCTAACTTCTTGGGATAAGACGATTTGAAACGAATCAAGCGCGGGCAATAGTTTATCAATAAAGCCAATTGCGCGATACTTACGAATATCTTTTTGTTCTTCATCATATTGTTTTCTTAAGTTTTGCGTATCAGCATAGGCAGTATAATATTTATTTTCCCAATCCTTAACTTGCGCTTTTAGTTCAAGAATATCTTCTTCGAGCTTAGCTATTTTCGTTTTTCTTGAAGGCTTTTTCTTTTTTTGTTCAACTTTTTCTTCTTCAGTTTCATTTATTTCATCATTATTTTTCTTAATTTCATCCATCTTTTTCCCTACTTTCTTCTTAAATGTTTGCTAACCGGCGGAAATATTTTTCTAATTCATCAACGACATATTCAAGTGTTGCGACTACATGTGCATAATCCATTCTTGTTGGTCCAATTACTGCGATTGTTCCAGGTTTTCTACCAGGAATCATTACTTTTGATGTAACGACTGACGTATCGACTTCGTCACCACCTTTGCCAATAAAGACACGGACTTCTTCACCGGTTTCATTAAGTAAGTGGTGGAGCAGTGATTGATCATCAAGCAAGTTTAGAACTCTGCCGACTTTTTCTGCATCTTTATATGATTCGCTACCTGAATAAAGTGAGTCACGTGCATAAAGTGATAGTCGGTCCGCCGCGAATTTAGCGAATGTATCAAGTAATACTTGGAAGATTACCGTATGTTCGTATAAGTAATCACTTACTAATGGTCGGAGTGCTTCCATTTTTTCTAGTACTTGCGAAATTGGCGTACCTGCAATCCGGTCATTAATTAATTTAACAACCCGTTGGACTTCATGCGCATTTACCCCGTTTGGCATAATAAATGTTTTATTTTCAACGTACCCTTGATCGGTAATAAAGATCGCGGTTGCGACGGTTGGTGATAAGGGGACGATTTGAATATTTATTAAGCGCTCCTCCTCAGCACTTGGACCAAGGACGAATGAGGCTAAGTTAGTCATATGCGCTAAAATGTCACACGCGTCATTAATAACTTCTTCAACTGATTGGGTTGAATCACTTAGTAGCATATTTAATTGCTGCTTTACTTCTTTATCAACCGTATAATCTCTTAAGTTATCAACATAGTAGCGATACCCAAGTGAGGAAGGGACGCGGCCACTTGAGGCGTGGACTTTTTCTAAGTACCCAGTCTTTTCAAGAGCATTTAATTCCGCGCGAATTGTTGCACTTGAATACGGTAAGTTGTATTTATTCATTAACGTATTTGAGCCTACAGGTTCGGCAGTCTCAATAAAATATTCGACAACGAGTTTTAATATTTGTTCGCGACGTGATAGTTTCATTGGCTTACCTCCTTTTTGGCACTCTCTACGTTGAAGTGCTAAGTATATTATAACGCATATTTTAGCACTGTCAAGGATTAAGTGCTAAAAAATAAAGAAAAAACCGCTTCTACGTGTAAAAGCGGCTGTTCATCAATGTTTTATCTTACTTTTATAAGTTTTTGATTAACTCAATTAACACATAATCAATCCGAATCATCCCCTCATCGCTAAGAAAAACGCGGTTATTTTCTTGATGTAAAAGGCCGTTCTCTTCAAGTGCTTTCGCTTCTTTTTTAAACATATCTTTGAAGTTAACCCCGACATGATTTTTAAAATGATCAAGCGAAAACCCGGCTTCGCGGCGAAGGTTAGTTAAAAGAAAATACTCGGCGATATTACTTGGGGTTACTTTATTTATTTCACCGATAAATTTTCCGTTTAAATAGGCGGTTAAATTATATGTATTTACGTATCTTATATTATTTATATAGCCAGAAGCCGCGTACCCGACCCCGTAGTATTGTTCATTACGCCAGTAGGTTAGATTATGTTTACATTCATACCCAGGTTTTGCAAACGTTGAAGTTTCGTAGCGGTTATAACCATGTTTTCTTAAGGTCGCTAAAATATAATCATACATCTCCCTACTTAGTTCATCGCTTATTGGCGTTAGTTTTTTAATTCCAAACACCGTATGCGGCGATATATCAAGTGCATACGTTGCGATATGATTTAAATTTAGTTTTAAATATAAATCAAGTTCTGCTTTTAAGTTTTCTAAGCTTTGATTCGGGAGACCGTATATTAAGTCAATTGAAATATTACTAAACCCAAGTGACTTAGCAAGGTTAATTACTTCAATCGCCTCTTCTTTTGTATGTCTTCTTCCAATTGCTTTCAGTGTTTGGTTATTTAGTGATTGGACTCCGATCGAAAGCCGGTTTACTCCTGCTTCTTTTAAAATAAGTAGTTTTTCTTTACTTAAGTTTTCAACGTTACCTTCAACACTATATTCGCTGACGTCACTACTATATTTACTTGCAATCGAAAAAAGCCGCTTAAAAGCGACTAATGGGAGGGCGCTTGGCGTTCCGCCGCCGACATATATCGTTTCAACGCCTTCAGGATTATATAAATTTAATTCTTCTTCGAGTTTATCTAAATATAAATCGATATTTTGCTTCGTTATTAAAATCCGCGGATAATCGCAGTAATAACATAAATGTTCACAAAAGGGGACATGAATATATAGGGCTTTTGGTTTGCTTTTCATTCAACTTAGTTATTCTTCACTACTTACTTCTTCACTTGCGACTTCATCTTCGCTTACTTCTTCAAAGGGAACTAAAACTCGGTCTAATTCTTCTTCAAGTGCCTTTTCAGGATCGATTTTTTCGCCGCTATCAGGATTAACACCGGGGACGAATTTGCGAATCGCCCACACGAGTAAGACGATAACACCAAAAAATAATAAAAGTAAGAGAATAATAATTCCTGGGCTATTCCAATTAATTAAAGTTTGCATACATTACTTCTTTCTAACGCCTAACAATTGGCGTATAAATAAATTTGTTTTTTAATTGTTCTTTACGGTAATATCCTTGTTCAGCGAGATTATCCATCGATGTTCTTGCTGTTTCATAGGCGACTCCCATTGTTTCTTTGTATTGGCGAATAGTGTAATATTTACCAATCGTACAATGTCTTGCGTAAAAGTAGGCTTCACCATGTTTTAGCGTTGGATTAAGTTCAAGTAGGTGTGCGGTGAGCCGCTCGGCGTCTTCTTCACTTAATTCAACCGGAATATTTGTAATGGCAATTTGTGGTTTACCTGGTGTGAATGAAAGCGCGCTTGCTTGCGGCTGCTCTTCAAAGACGGGAACTTCTTCTTGTTTTGGTTTTTCAACTACTTCCTCTTTAACTTCAGGTTGTTCAAGTGGCACTTCACTTTGTATTGGTTGCGCGCTAAGTGGAACTTCATGACGCGGCGCGGGTTTTACCTCAACGCTTTGCTCAAGTGAGGATTGTTCTTTAATTGGGTCTTCCTCTATTTGTTCACTCGGAATTTGTTCGCTAAAATGAGGCGGAAGCTCTGCAGCTTGACTTACTTGGCTTTCTTGCTCGATTTCATCGACTTTAAGCGAGTAATATTCATCGACTAATAATTGTTTTTCTGCTTTGATAATCGTATCTAAGAATTCGTTTAGAACTTCAGCAAACACTTCAAGTAAATAAACGAGTAAATATGTTAAATCACTTGATTTTTTCACGTTATACATCGCTTGTTCAAGTTTTTCATCATCACTACTTAGTAATTTTTCTAATCCTAAGTAAGGAGCGATATCGCCGTAGCCTTCTTTAACTAAAAAGGCTTTAACAAAGGCAATACTTAATTCTTCGCTAAAGTATGTGAATGGTTTAATGTAGTTAAAGTAAAAATAAATAGCGCTTAACTTAACAAATAAGGCTTCTTCACTTGTTTCAATATAATTAAACAAACTGCTCATCATGTCATCGATTCTACTTGTTGGTGCGTAAATATATACACTACTAACTTGAGCGCTTTGGCGATAATCACGAATTTCTTCCTCACGGTAAAACTCCGTTAACTGCGCGCCTCCGTTAATTGTTTTATAAATTTCACCTAAAAAGTCTTCATCAAGCGGACTTGATGTTGACTCAGCGATCATTTTAATGACGTTGTTATAGTGGACTAAAACGAAATTTTCACTATACAACGTTGAAACATTATCTCGGATAACATTTTGAATAAAACTATCTTCAACATTAATGTTATAGCGGCTTGCGATTTGCCTTAAAATATCTGCGACCTGCGCATCTTCGACCATTTCATCGACCCGTTCGGCTTTATTTAACTTATTAAATTGTTGGGTTGCTTTTGCAAGTCCTAAACTCATTTGAATAATTCGGTCCCCAATTTTTGGTGTTAAACATATTTTAAGCTGGTCTCTTGTTAACATCGTCAAGTCTAAGTCACGAGTAAATGATGAGCGATATTCAAGAATCCGGTTCCAAAATGTATCGACATTACTTATTTTTAATTGTTTTTGAACTTCTTGTTTTGTCGCATAGTGCTCGTCCGTAAAATGGACATGAATGCTACCTAAATTTTCTCTTGCCATTATTTTTACCTCGCTTTTATAATACCAAAACCAGCGGTTAAATTAAACATCAAAACTAAATATCTACTAAATATCTACCGTTAGATTAATCGCTACTATCATCAACAGATAAAATCGACATGAATGCTTCTTGGGGTATTTCAACACTTCCAACTGCTTTCATCCGTTTTTTTCCTTCTTTTTGCTTTTCTAACAACTTCTTTTTTCGGCTAACATCACCACCATAACAACGAGCAGTGACGTCTTTTCGCAGCGCCTTTACATCAGCGCGAGCGATAACTTTATTATTAATTGCTGCTTGAACCGGGATTTGGAATAAGTGACGCGGAATAATATCTTTTAGTTTTCTTACAAGTTTATTACCGCGGTAATACGCATTCGGGCGGTAAACAATACTTGAAAGTGCGTCAACAATTTCACCGTTGAGTAAGATATCCATTTTCACTAAGTTTGATTGACGGTATTCTAATACTTCATAATCAAATGTTGCATATCCTCTTGATACACTTTTTAATTTATCGAAAAAGTTATAAATAATTTCTGAAAGCGGCATTTCATAAACGATGATATTCCGCGTATCATCTAAGTACTGTAAATCGCGGTATTCTCCACGTTTTTCTTGGCATAATTCCATAACTGGCCCGATGAATTCAGGTGGTGTCATAATTGAAGCTTTTACAAAAGGTTCATAAATCGCTTCATATTCTTGCGGTTTAGGCATTTTGGCTGGGTTAGAAATATCGATATATTCACCATTCGTCATTTTTACTTTATATGTGACTGTTGGTGCGGTCAAAATCAAATCAATATCATATTCGCGTTCGAGTCGCTCTTGGATGATATCCATATGTAGTAAGCCTAAAAAGCCGCAGCGAAAGCCAAAGCCAAGCGCACTTGATACTTCAGGTTCGTAAAATAGTGCGGCATCATTAAGCGAGAGTTTTTCGAGTGCATCTTTTAAATCGCCGTAGCGCTTTGATTCAACTGGATACATCCCCGAATATACCATCGGCATAATTTTACGGTAGCCAGGTAGCGGTTCTTTCGTTGGTTTGCTTGCGAGTGTAATCGTATCACCAATTGCGACATCATGAATATCTTTAATTTGGGCGCAGATGTAGCCAACTTCGCCAGCTCTTAAAGATTTTCGCCTTACTTCTGCTGGGTCACGGTAACCAAGTTCAGTAACGATATAATCTTCACCAGACGCCATAAATCTAATCGTATCGCCTTCTTTTACTGCGCCTTCTTTAATTCTTACTAAAACAACAACACCGCGGTAGGCATCGTAGTAGCTATCAAAGACAAGGGCACTTAGTGGTGCTTTACTTTCACCAGTCGGAGCAGGGATTTCATTAATGATTAACTCTAAAACTTTATCAATGTTTTCACCTGTTTTTGCACTTACAAGTAAAGCATTTTCACCATCAAGTCCGATACGGTCATTTATTTCTTTTTTAGCATTTTCAATATTTGCATTTGGTAAGTCAATTTTATTAATAATTGGGACGATCATTAAATCATTATCGAGTGCAAGATAGACGTTTGCTAAAGTTTGCGCTTCAACACCTTGAGCGGCGTCCACAATTAAAAGTGCGCCTTCACATGCTGCCATTGAGCGGGAAACTTCATAAGTAAAGTCGACGTGACCAGGTGTATCGATCATATTGAGTAAATACTCCTCACCATCGCTAGCTTTATATACTAAAGAGACAGCATTTAATTTAATTGTAATGCCTCTTTCTCTTTCTAAGTCCATGTTATCAAGTAACTGACTTTTCATTTCGCGTTTGGAAACATTGCCACTTAACTCAATAAGGCGGTCCGCTAAAGTGGACTTGCCATGGTCAATATGGGCAATAATACAAAAGTTGCGTATGTTTTTTGTTGGATAATCCACAAACGTCCCTCCTTTTAACTTTAAAAATTATATCATTTTTCTGTTTGTTTTGTTTATTCATTAATTTATCGGTATGGTGATTCCACTAAATTTGATAAGTTGTTTCTTTATTTAGCGATCGTTTTCCCAAAATGCTGTAAGTTTTTCTTCAATTTCAGCTGGTGAGTATACGTATTCATATGTTTTGGTTAGTGAAGATATAAATTCGGCGTAGTTTCTCCGCGTGTATCTAGCATCAATTAATAAGATTGCCCCCTTATCTTCTTCAGAGCGGATGACTCTTCCGATTGCTTGGGCGACTCGGTTCATACCGGGGTATGTATATGCATAGTTAAAGCCGATATTAGATTGTTCGTCGTAATATTCCTTAATTAAGTCACGTTCAAAGCCAATTTGGGGTATACCAACTCCGACGACAACCGCCCCGATAAGTCGGTCTTCGCTTAAATCAATGCCTTCACCAAAGACGCCGCCCATAACCGCAAGGCCGATTGTTGTTTGGGTCGGGTTTAGTTTAAATTCGGCTAAAAACTCATCTTGTTCAACTTTACTCATATTTCGGTTTTGAACAATTAAGTTATAATCACGGCGTTTATTTATTTCGCTTAAATAAGTTTCAACCGATTGTAAGTATTTATAACTTGGGAAGAACACTAAATAATTTCCCACTTTAGGATGAACAAAAGCATCGATATATTCAGCGATTTCTTCATAACTTTCATCGCGCTTTCTGTATGTCGTTTCAATGTTTGGACCGACAAGAATTTTGCGGTTTTCTTCGGGGAATGGGCTGGCTAGTTTTAGTAGGGGTGATTGTTTATTGCCGCCAAGTAAGTTAACGTAGTAATCACTTGGGGATAGCGTAGCTGAAAATAAGACTGCTCCTGAGAGTTTGCTAAGTCCATCCGCAACATTTTCTTTTGGATCTAAGTTAAATAAGTTTAATTCCCACCACGACTTTCCGCTTTTAAAATATAAAACATATGTATCATCATAATATTCATATATTTTTAAAAACCGGTTAACGGCGAAGAAAAAATCACTAAATTCATCACTAATAAAGTCTTCTTCATGACGCATAATGTGTTGGCCAGCACTAATAAAGTTATTAAAAGCTCGAGTAATAGTTGATGGCAATTTTTCTAAGATTATTTCACCTTTATCGGCGAATTCGCGTTTTAATTTATTCATCTGTGTCGTTATTTGTCTTAGGGCGCTTTTCATTTTCTTATGTTCAAGTGGCCTAAGCAACTTTTTTACCTTATTAAAGTCTCTCGAATAAAGAACACCAGAATACATTAACCTCGCCCTGTCAACAAGGTTATGAGCTTCATCAATTAATCCGAAGTAGTTTGTTTCACTCGTATCAAAGAAGCGTTTTAAATAAACAAGCGGATCAAACAAATAGTTATAATCGCCGATTATAATGTCACAAAAAAGCGATAAATCAAGTTGCAATTCAAATGGGCACATCGTATGTTTTAGCGCATATTGCTCAAGGGTATTTGCATCATAATTATTCGTTTCGCTTAACATTTCAAACAACACTCCTTGGAGTTTACTGTAGTAGTCCTTAGCAAACGGACAAGCATCAGGATTACAAGGTGAGCCTTGATTTAAGCAGACTTTATCTTTTGCAGTTATAACGATTGATTTTGCAATTAGGCCGCTTTTGTTCATTAGTTTTACCGTATCAAACGCCATAACTTGGCCACTTGTTTTTGCGGTTAAGTAAAAGATTTTTTCAATAACTTCATCAGAAAAACTATAAACGGCTGGATATAAAGTTGAAATTGTTTTGCCAATTCCCGTTGGGGCTTCAACGTATAAACTTCCCCCTTGTTTGCTAACTGCATATGTATAACCAGCGAGCCGTTTTTGTCCTTTTCTTAGTGTTTCAAATGGAAAGCGCATTAATTTAGCACTTTCATTGCGCTTAGTTATATGGTTAATAACGACATCATAAAAATCGATATAGCGATTAAGTAAGTCAAAGACAATTTGTTCCAGTTGTTCTACTTTGTACGTATAAAGTTTAACAAGTCGATCTTTATTTACTTGAGATAAATATGTAAGTCTTGCAGTTACTTGATCAAGGTCGTAAAGATAAGCAAGCATAAGTGCGTAGCATTGGACTTGGCCTAAGTGCCAAGTTTCATTATTTTCATGAAACTCTTCTAAATCAGCGACGGTTGATTTAATTTCATCAACGATATAGCCGCCATCAAGTGTCTTTACTACCCCATCAGCACGGCCCTGGAGTGTAATTTCATAACCGCGAAGATTAAATGTGTGTTCTAAATAAAACTCGGCAATATAGTGGTCTTCGGCGGCTTTCATTTTCGCTTGCAAAAATGCATGAAGCCTGGTCCCTTCTGTCATCGCAGTTACATTAAAAACGCGCGAGTCAATCGAGCCTTTTCTAAGTAAAAAATCAACAAGATTATGAACTGATAAAGTGAGTCTTTTTAACATAAGTTACTTTCTTTCTACTAATTATCAACTAAATAGGCCCTGGTTTACTCCAAAACGGTATTCAGTATGTGTTTTTCACCGTTAAGGAAGTCTTTATAGTGAAGAATGTTTTTTCCAGGGTTTTGCACCTTTAATAGGGCAATAACCCCGTCTTTACATTGGAGGTGCAGGCCGAATTTATCGGCTTTAATAATCGTTCCAACGGGCGCAGTTACTTCTTCACTAACTTCAATAGCGTCATATATTTTTAGTTGGCTTTTATCTCGGTTTAAATACGCGCCCGGTTCTAAACTTAGTGCTTTAATCCACCCAACTATTTCTTTCTTTGGCTTAGTTAAATCTAAATGTTCGTCCGCTTTTTTTAATAAGCGTGTATAAGTTGCTTCTGCTTCTACTTGTTCAACCCCTTCTAGTTCTCCGTTTAAATATAAGGGGAGCGAAGCTAAAATTAACTCTTTGGCAGCTTTAGTAATTTTTAGCGACAGTGATGAGTAATTATCACTTGCTTCAATTTCAACTTCTTTTTTTGCGTACATTTTCCCCGCATCCATTTTAAATACCATTTCCATTAAGGTAACTCCCGTTATTTTATCGCGGTTAATTAAAGCAGCCTGCATCGGTGAAGCGCCTCGGTATTTTGGGAGTAGCGAACCGTGTAAATTTAGTGATCCTAGGGGCGGAATATCTAATAGTTCTTGCGGAATTATTTGGCCGTAAGAATAACATATAATGAGGTCGATATTTAACGCATCCGCGAAGCGATAATCTTTTTTTATATCGACTGGTTGGAAAACAGGAATTCCTTTTTTTAGTGCGACTTCTTTTACTGGTGGAGGGGTAAGGATTTTCTTTCTTCCGACTTTTTGATCAGGTTGAGTAACTACACCGACAACATTATAATCATTATTAATAAGCGCGCTTAAAATTGTAGCGCTGATGTCGGGTGTTCCTAAATAAAGTATTCTTGGATTTAATTTTTTCATTATTATTCCTCTCTTATTCCTAATTATACAATTATCAAGGTTATATTTCTGCTTTAGTCTTAATTTAGGACTAGTTTTTGTAAAATTACGAGTTTAATCCTCCAAAACATGGTGATTTCCTTCTTTACACGAATGATTTTTATGATAAAATATGAGAAAGCAAGATGGTTTTTCTTGCTTGCTTACTAGTGCTTTGTTATAATAGCAAATGCATATATGAAAGAGGTAGTTACATGGCAAATATTAAACAACAAATTAAACGAAATAAAACAAATGAAAAAGCCCGGCAAAGAAATGCTTCCTTTAAATCAAAAGTACGGACCGCAATTAAAAAAGTTCGTGTCGCAGTTGAAGCAAATGATAAAAAAACCGCGGAAGCTTTATTACCAGAAGCCATTTCATTAATCGACAAATCAGTTGTTAAGGGCATTCAACATAAAAACGCAGCTGCAAGACAAAAAAGTTCACTTATGAACGCCGTTAATTCACTTGATTAATTTTACTTTATTTATAAAAAGCGCGCCTTTTTGGGCGCTTTTTTAATTTTTACAGTAGTTTACTAAAAATAGTTCGAATGCATAAAATCGGTCAACTTGACCGCTTTTTATTTTGTAATCAAGTTCATATAGTTGCTCTAATACGTTGTTTACTTCTTCAATCCCCCCTTTTCGATATACTTGGAGTGCTAGTTTAACCCGGTATGGGTGTACACCAATCGCGTCAGTAATTTGCGCTTCACTTTTTCCTTGGGAGTGAAGAATAAATACTTGGGAGTATAACCTAAATTGATTAGCAATCATTGTAATAAATGTAGTCGGTTCTTGACCAACTTTTTTAAAGTCATAATAAATTTCTAAGACCCGATTAAGGTTTTTATCTAAAAGTGCATTTGTTAGCTCATATGATTTTTCGACTTGAGAGCGCGGGACTAAGTCTTTAACGATATCTAAAGTAATATGCGAGGCATATGTTGCGAGTTTATTTGCTTCACTTTCAAATAATTGCGCATCACCAGCGACTCTTAATGCTAGTTCACTCGCCGCCTCATTAGTAATCGTTACATCACGTCTTGCTAAACTGCGTTTAATATATTCGGGCCATTCTTTTTCAGTAATATTACGGATTTCATAAACTTTAGCATGTTCTTGAATAGTTTTGCTTAATTTCGAGCGATTATCAAGTTTACTTGTTTCAACAACAAACACTAAATTAATCATTTCACTTGGCTTAGAAATAAAGGCTAGTAAGTTATCAAATTTATTGTTGCTTGGTCTTTTTTTGCTTTGAGCAGTGCCTAAAAAATAAGCATTATCAATCACGATCATCCGTTTATTAACTCCAAACGGCATGTAACTACTTTCTTCAACGATCTCATCCATTAATGTCTTAGTGGCATCATAATAAGCATAATTAAAATCGTTAATTTCTCCAATTTGATCGGCAATTAATTTTTGCAACATTAATTTTGTAAAAATCGGCTGGTCACCAAATAAAATATAATTCATATGTTAAGTATATCACTAAAGGGCGAATGAATAATAAGCGATTGTTGACTCGATATCCGTTCTTCTAATTTTTACGTTCGCATCAATTAATGTATTGATGACTTCTTGATGCGGATGGCCGTAGTAATTAAGTCCAACACTAATAATTGCTTCTTTTGGTTTAATCTGGTTAATAAATTCACTTGACGTGGATGTGTTTGAACCGTGATGTCCGACTTTTAAATAATCTACGCTTAAGGTTGGATAAGATTTAATTATTTCTTCTTCAACTTTAATTGAAGCATCACCCATTAATAACCACCGTTTATTCATAAACTCACAGTATAAAACAAGCGAACTATCATTATTATCTAAACTCAAAGCACTTTGATTATTTAAATTATAAAGCGTTAAATCCCCGACTGTATAAGGGAAGTCGCCGCTACTAGTAATAAGTTTGCTATTTGGGTTCGCCCTTAATATATTGGGGAGCGCGCCGCTATGATCAAAGTCATTATGCGTAATAATGACCGAATGCAAGTAATTAATTTTATGTTTTATAAGAAAAGGTAAAATGACTTCTTCACTTATATCAAAATATTTTGATCCGCCGGTATCAATTAATACCCCAACATCTTTACTACGAAATAAAATCGCATCACCTTGGCCGACATTAATAAAATATACCGCCTCTGTAAAAGTGTTTCTCACGGGGAGTAAGTTAAGTAAGAGGATACTAGCAAGTGCAAATACACCATTATTTTGTAGCGGCAATAATTTAATTTCCCAGCTATAAATAACAACTAAATATAAACTGTAGTAAATATACATAATTAATTTAGGTAACGGAGCGAAGTCTAAATAAAAATCAAGTTGACTAAGTGTGGTAATAATCCAGTTTATGGCCCAGATGAATGGATATATTGGCGAAAACACGAAGTTAAGCAAAAACGAGATATAGGCGAAAGTGAAAATAATTACCCCAAGCGGCCGTAAGATAAACTGGATTAGTGGTCCAAATAAGGAGAGTTTATATGTTGCGTTTATATTCAAAGGTAAGATAAGCACATAAATTAATAAACTCGTATATAGTTTCTGCTTAATTTTCCCGTATCTTCTTAGTGTCCCTTGCATAAAAGCCATAAGTATTGAGATGCCAAAGCCTAAATAAAAAGCACTATTTAATATAAGGGATGGTTTTAATAATAAAAACGCAATAATTAAACTACCATTAAGACTAAGTTCATCAACGGGGAACCCCCGCTTATTTTGGATTATTCTTACGATGTTTTTTGAATAAATCCGATAAAATGCAAACTTACTTGGATTAAATAACCAAAGCGGAAATAAAATAACTAGGGCGATAATTCTTGAAGTTTGGTTACTATATTTAATCGACAACATCCGTTCGAGTATTTTAATAAAACTTGTTAAATAAACTCCACTTGCTGAAAGTAAAAACATGACTCCTAACGTCGAGGAGTTAGCAAAAATACTTGAATCATCGCGAAGAGAAAATAATAAACTCCCAATAACTGAAGCGGAGTGCGACGGCCATTTACTTAAAAAGTCATTTATATACGTTGAGGGGCGCCATTTCGCCTTATATATTAATGTAGTAAACGGGTTATTAAGTGTTGCGCTTGCACCTTGGCTTAGTAAATAGTTGTGGAAGGAAAACTTTGAATCAATGTAGTCACCTTGGAGTGCACTAACTTCACCGTCAAGGCGAAGTATATCTCCGATTGCATACGTGTGACTTGAAGCGCGGACATGAATTGTTCGCGTTAGAGTTCTAACTAGAAAATAGTTATCACTTACTTTTGTTACAAAGCCAATTTGTGAAGAAGGAATATACAAACTTAGCAAGTAATTAACCCCAATTATAGATAAGCCAATCAAAGTAAAAGTTAAGCATTGTTTAAATATTTGTTTGCCGTGACGGTAATAAACAAAACTTAAGTAACCAACTAAGATAAAGTAAAACGGCCATTCATACGCACCGAGGATACTAAAGGCAAGGGCAAGCGCAGCAAGAAATACTTTCATCGAAGTGTAATGTAGTTTTTAATTTTTTCAAATGTTGAATTGCCAATTCCTTTGACTTCCATAATTTGCTCTAAGTAATTAAAATGTCCGTTTGAGTCACGGTAAGCAACAATCGCCCCCGCGGTAGCTTGGCCAATTCCTGTTAATGTCGCAAGTTCTTCTTGAGATGCAGCATTAATATTTACTTTAACAAGCGGATTATCTTGGCAAATATCGTTTTTATCATAAAGTGGTCCAATATAGTAACTAACACCTTCTTTGATTTGAATACTTTCATTAAAGGTGCGCTCATCAGCGTTACTTGTTAATCCTCCTGCCGATAAAATTAATTCTTCTAAGATCGCATCTTTTTGAATAATGTATGAGCCAGGATTAGAAACTTCACCAGTAATTGAAATCGTGACAAATGATTCATCCACAATTGTGATTGATTGATTGTCATCATAGTTTGGATGTTTTGGATCCATTTTTGACAAAACAAAAATAGAGACAAATGTAATAATGAGTACGGCGATAAGTATTTTTGACATAAAAAACCTCCTTACTATATAAGTAGGAGGTTAGGTTTGTTTTTGTAAGATAATTTTAATTATAATTCGATTTTTACAATTTTTACTTGATAAGGGGTTGGAGCTTGAACGGTGACAACTTCACCTGCACGTTTATTAAGAATTGCTGCTCCAAGTGGAGATGTATATGAAATTAAGTTTTCTAGTGGTCTAGCTTCGCCTGCACCAACGATTTTATATACATATTGTGTGTTTTCACTTAAATCAAGTAAAGTAACTTTAGTGGATAAATCAACAATTTCATTTGAAGTCGCGGCTTGAACTTCAATCGCATTTGATAAAATTTCTTCAATTTCAGCGATTCGCGATTCAATTTCACCTTGACGGTTTCTTGCTGCATCATAATCAGCGTTTTCACTTAAGTCACCATGTGCCCGAGCTTCTTCAATTTCTTCTAAAACTGCGGGCCTCTCTTCATTAATAAGACGAAGTAATTCACTTTCGTACTTTTTCTTTCCTTCTGATGTTAAATACACTGCATTTCGATCACTTACCATAGTTAATACCATCCTTTTTTGCCGATACTATTATAGCAAAGGCAATTTCTGTTTACTAGTGTATCATAAATTAAACGCAAATACCGTCACTTTTCAAAGTTAATACAACGGAATAGTGAAAAAACACACACAAACGTACATGAAAAGTTAAAAGTTTCGCACTTCTTTCGTTTAGCCGATCATTTACGCAATAATTATTATTTGATGGTTTTTATGATGCTATTTACTCATTAAATGCCACTTAACACTTATTTAAGATAGGAAAAAGCTTCCTAACGCGCTACAATAGAAACTACTGAGGTAGTTATGAATAAGTTAAAAAAGTATTGGACGTTATTTACTACATTTCTAAAAATCTCAATGTTCACCTTTGGTGGTGGTTATGCAATGATTCCGCTTATTCAAACAGAAGTTGTTGAGAAAAAAGGCTGGTTACGCAGCGATGAAATTTTTTCAATTATCGTTATTAGCGAATCAACACCAGGCCCAATAAGTGTAAACTGCGCGACTTACGTTGGCACAAAGGTTGCAGGTTTTTGGGGTGCGTTTTTTGCTACGCTTGGTTTAATTACTCCGCCTTTTGTAATTATTAGTATTATCGCTTATTTTTATAACGATTTTATGGCATTTGCACCGATCCAAGCGATGTTTAAAGGTATCCAAGCAGGTGTTGTTATTTTAATCTTTCATGCAGCGGTTAAGTTAAGTTTAAAAATGGATAAAGGATATTTTGCCTTAATCTTATTTGCGGTTACAGTTATTTTACAAATATTAATTAATATATATGCCATCCAGTTTTCGAGTGTTTACTTTATTTTAACCGGGCTACTTCTTGGTTTACTATATTATGGTTTACTTGCGAATTTACGTGGAGGTAAATCTAAATGAGTAGCTATTGGATATTACTTTTAGAGTTATTTTTAACGTTTTTTAAAATCGGTCTTTTTACTTTTGGCGGCGGTTATGCAATGATTCCTTTAATGCGTGATGAAGTTGTCTCGCGGGGGTGGTTACCTGAGGAGCAAGTATTTCAATTTATCGGCATAAGTGAATCGACACCAGGAGTTTTTGCGATTAATATGGCGACATTTGTCGGAACGCAGACGACGGAAAGTTACGGTGTTTTAGCCTCGCTTTTAGGTGGCGCAGTTGCGACATTTGGTGTTGTTTTACCAAGTTTTATTATTATTTTAATTATTGCTTACTTCTTTAAACAATTTAGTGAAAATAAATATATAAAAGCAGCAATTAAAGGGGTCCAACCAGTTGTGATTGGTCTAATAGGTGTGACTGCTTTAATGTTATTTGTTAAAAATATTTTTCCGTCTTTTAATGGCGAAGTTATTTTCTCATTAGAAATGCTAACAATTACACTTAATGTTGCACTTTTATATTACGGTTATTTGTTTTATAAGAAAAAGACGATGTCACCGATCGTCTTAATCTTTATAAGTGCTTTAATTGGATTAGTTGTCTTTATTTAAGTTGATTGTATTCTTTTAATAATTGTTCGTATGATAAATCGTCCCTAACTGATAGGGGACTTTTTAGTGTTCCAGCGGCATTTGCACTACCAAAGAGGATTGCCTCACCTAACTCCCAGCCGCGGCTTAGGGCATAAATTGTCGCGCCACTAAAAGAATCGCCGGCGCCAGTAACATCGATGATGTTTTCGACTTTCTTTGCTGGGACTAAACCTTCTGCTTCTTCACTTACATAGGCAGTCGGATTTGCACCATTAGTAACAACTGCATTAGTTGCACCCGCTTGTTGGTAGGCTTTTGCAAGCTCAAGTGGATCACTACCTTCACTTAAATTAAAGTAGGCTTCGCCCTCATCACGGTTAGTAATAATTAAATAAATGCCATCGAGGTTTTTTGGTAGCCTCGCCATTTTTGGTCCACTTACGCCGATAATAATTAACCTTTTGCTTTTAGTTTTAGCAAAATTAATTAATGCATAAAATGCGTCCAGTGTTAAATTCATATCAGCGACGATATATTCAGCTTTTTCGAGGCAAGGTAGATGGCTAGTAATAAACTCCTCATTTAATTGCTCAAATATTTCCATCGCGGCAAGACCGTAGACTAAGTTACCATCTTCTTTAACAAGCGCAATGTAGTTTGCCGTTGTCTCACCTTCAATGATGTTCACTTCGCTCATATCCATGTAATCTTTGTTATAGTCAACAATAATATCGCCTTCTGCGTCATCTCCAATTAACGTATAAAGTTGTACTTTTCCACCAAGACGGGCGATATTTTCAGCGACATTACGAATAACTCCGCCTTGGGAAATACCTTTAGCGACAGGATTTGATGTTTCTTTTGATAGTGGTGCAAAAAGAGTAAACTTATGATCAATTGATGCGCCACCAATTGCAGCAATAAGTGGCCTCGGGTCTTTATGCATAAATTATCTCCTTAGTTATAAATTGGTAAAAATAAAATAGACGCTTGGCAGCGTCTAAAATTTGTTTATTAATTCATATCTCTTTCTTCTTGAATAAGTGGGTCTTCATCGTAAGCGGCTAAAACTTCTTCCGCTTCTTTAAATTCTTCATCACTAAGATCAAGTTCGAAAATTATATCGTCACCTTCTTCATAATAACGGGCGACAAATAAAGATTCTTCATCGTTGGGGTCATAAAATACAACGTATTGTTCGCCCCGGTCTTCGTTGTCATAGGTGAATAAAATGTCACAAACAATTTCTTCACCATCTTCATCAATTAAAATGACTTCACTTCCGATATCAGTACTCATTTTTCTTTCCTTTGTCGTGCAAGATATGTTTCTAAAATGACTTGTGCAGCCCACATATCGACGACTTCCTTTCGTCTAAAAGTATTATACCCTAAAGCTAGCAATCTTTCATTAGCTTCAATACTAGAATAACGCTCGTCGACGCGAATGAAGTTTAAACTTGGGTTTTCTTTTTCTAAATCACTAATAAATCGGTCAACACTTGCACATCGTTCACCCTTATGACCTTTTTCATGAAGCGGGTAGCCGATGACGATGGTCGTAATATTTTCTTTACTCGCAATTTCTAAAACTTTTTCACGGGCAGCTTTATAGTTACCTATTGCAAAGTTAAATTGCTCATGGCGTAAGGCGAGTGTTTGATTAGCGTCAGTTATTGCAACCCCAAGTGTTTTTGTACCTAAATCTAGCCCAAGAATTTTACTCATTTAATAACTGCTCCAAGAGGCGAGCGACTTCGCCAAGTTTGTCTTTATTTCTTCCTGCTCCACTTGCAAAATCAAATCTTCCGCCACCAGACCCGCCTAGTAAAGAGGCAACTTCGCGGACAATATCACCCGCTTTAAAACCTTTAGCGTGCGCTCCTTTACTTACATAAACTACTAGAGGAAGATTGCCGTTTTCTTCACCACTTAAAACAATAACCGAGGCATCATACGTACCTTTAAGTTCATCAATAATTCGGCCAATTTCTTGGCGTGATGTAGCTTTGAAATGCTTAAAGAGGTAGGATATGCCGTTAATCTCTTTAAATTCGTCTTGAAGTTTGTTTGCTTCAAATGCGGCGATTATATCTTCTAGTTGTCTTATTTTTTTTCTAAGTTCTTCTTTTTCACTAAGTCGTTGCTTAATGTTTGCAACGACATCGCCTTGCGAGGATGCACCGATTAGTTTTTGAGCGATATGAAGTAAATCGTTTTTTTCTTTTAATAATTCATAGGCACCTAGTGATGTCTTTGCTTCAATTCGCCGGACACCAGCAGCTACTGCCCGTTCGCTGACGATAGCGAATACGCCGATTTCATTAGAATTATTTACATGGGTCCCGCCACAAAATTCGCTTGAAAAATCGCCAAAACTAACAACTCTAACTGTATCTTCATATTTTTCATCAAATAAAGATTTTGCCCCTGTTGCTTTTGCTTCTTCAAGTGATAATATTTGCGTTTTTTGCGGGAGTGAAACAGAAATTAATTCATTAACGCGTTCTTCAATTTTCCGAAGTTTCTTATTACTTATGCGGCCGTTATAGTTTATATCAAATCTTAAATGTGTCGGCCCAACATAAGAGCCTTCTTGTTTAATATTCGTCTCCAAAACTTCTTCTAATACTGCATTTAAAAGGTGGGTAACGGAGTGATTACGCATAATAAGTAATCTGCGGTTTACATCTAAATTTAATCTTACTTCATCACCAAGTTTAACTTCACCTTCAACTTCAACAAAATGTAAATGTTGGCCGTTTGGTGCGAGTTTTGTATCAATAACTCTCGCGTTAAAGTTTTCGCCACTAATTACACCTTCATCACCAACTTGTCCGCCGCTTTCGGCGTAGAAGTTTGTTGTTTCGACAACAATTTCACCACTTTCTTGAAGGGAACCAACCTTTTCGCCA
>JAAYSH010000072.1 GCA_012518415.1 Erysipelotrichaceae bacterium
AAGCGGTCAACTTTTGATTCCGTCCATGTATTTTTAAAATAATCATGGTATAATATAGTTGATTAAAGCGGCGATAAGTCGCTTATTTATCATAATAAACGCAAAATAGGAGGGGTTATGTATAAGGTAGATGACTATGTATTTCACCATAGTGAAGGATTATGTCGTGTCGATAGTATTGAAGATATAAACAATATGGAAGGGACCCCAATAACTTATTATTTTTTAACACCATTATTTTCACCACATGCTACAAGAGTAATGGTGCCGATTTCACGAGCGGAATTACTCCTTCGTCCGCCACTAACAAAAGAAGAATCAACAGCGCTAATTGAATTAGTTAAACATGTTAAACCAATTAAATTAACGCAAAAAGAAATACGAACACTGCAAACACTCGCAGAACTATCAAAATATGCTCATGAAGAAATTGTTCAAATTATTAAAGGACTTGTCTTAAGAGAACACTTACTCAAAAAAGATAATAAGGTGCTCCCAATTACGCAGCGCCGTGTTCTAAGAAGTGCAGAAAAATTATTATTTGATCAAATCGCTGTCGCCCTTGATATGGATAGAGAAGCGATTGATAAAAAGTTTTATCAACTTATTTTAGTGAACAAGAAGAAATAGCATTAGTATTTAATTTAGTAACTACTCTTGGTATACTTTATTTGTAATTTTAAACAAAGGAGATTCACGAATGGCGAAGCAATTATACCGCTGTCTTGTCTGCGGAGCGATTATCGATGATCCAGATTACTGTGTCTACTGCGGAGCAACTACCGAAGATATCGTTCCATACGATGAAGAAGAGGACGAATAAATTATTAAGACCTCACCCGAGGTCTTTTTTAATTTCTCGATGTTTGATAAAATAATAGCAATGAGGTGATTATATGAAACTAAGATTTAAAAACGCAAGAATTCTTACAATGGAGCAACCACTACAAATAATTGAAGGTGAATTGTGGGTTGAAAATAACTTAATTACATATATCGGAGAAAAGCCAAGCAATATTACTGAGAAATTCGATAAAACAATTGATGTTGAACGTAATTTATTAATGCCAGGATTTAAAAATGCCCATACGCATTCAGCGATGAGTTTTTTAAGGTCTTATGCGGATGATTTACCGCTGCATGATTGGTTAAATAATCTTGTCTTTCCTGCTGAAGCACTTTTAAAAGATGATGATGAATATCATTTAGCAAAAGTTTCAATTTTAGAATATCTCACTAGTGGAGTTACTGCTGCATTTGATATGTATTATAAACCTGAATTAACTGCTCAAGCTGCAGTTGACTTAGGCTTTCGGATTGTTTGTTTAGGAACAGTGACAAAATACCGCGAATCCGTAGAAGAAATGGTTGAAGCATATAAGAAATTAAATAATCACCCATCCGGCTTAGTTTCATATGAACTTGGGTTCCATGCAATTTATACTGCGAGTAAAGAAATACTTAGTGAACTTAAAAAAGCAGCAGATAAATTAAAGGCCCCAATATATACCCACTTAGCGGAAACAAAAGTTGAATTTGATAATTGTATGGAGACACACGGAATGACTCCAACTGCATTTATTGATTCGCTTGGACTTTGGGAGTATGGTGGCGGCGGCTTCCACGGCATTTATGTAACTGATGAAGATTTAGATATTATGAAAAAACGTGGACTTTATATCGTTAGTAATCCGTCTTCAAACGTAAAAATTGCTAGCGGTATTGCCCCAATTACAAAATATTTAGAAAAAGGTGTCCCCGTCGCAATTGGAACGGACGGTCCTGCTTCAAATAATGCTCTAGATTTCTTTAGAGAAATGTGGTTAGTATCGACACTTTCGAAACTAGATTTAATGGATGCGAGTGTTGTTGATGCACTTGAAGTGCTTAATATGGCAACTGTTAATGGTGCGCATGCCATGCGTTTATATAATGCAGATATATTAAAAGAAGGTAAGTATGCTGATGTTATTATGATTGATTTAAATACGCCAAACATGCAACCAATTAATAATATTTTAAAAAACATTATTTATGCAGGCGCTAAATCAAACATTAAAATGACAATGGTTAATGGTAACATCTTATATTATGATGGCGAATTTTATTTAAATGAAGATGTAA
The DNA here is from genome assembly GCA_012518415.1 of Erysipelotrichaceae bacterium. Classification (GTDB taxonomy): domain Bacteria; phylum Bacillota_I; class Bacilli_A; order RFN20; family CAG-826; genus UBA5455. The sequence continues at coordinate 2,125 of JAAYSH010000072.1, forward strand.
GCGAAATATATAAAAAAGCCCAGGCGATTACAGAGAGAATTAAAGTGGAGATGAGTAAATGATTCGTGTCTACGAATGGGAAAAAGAAGATCACTCGCCTTTAGATTTACGCCTAGTTGAGGCAAGAGCAAGAAGCGGTAACGCTGAAGCAAACTGCGCGATGGCGGATTTTTATATGCGCGGTCGCTACCATTATGAAAAAAACTCCGCAAAAGCAATGCGGTTTTTAGATGAAGCGATGGGTAAACGGTATCCGCAGTCATATTATATATATGCAGAATGGCTGATGGATCCAACCTTAAATAAGCGCATTGATTACAATAAGGCTGTTAAGTTTTATGAACGCAGTGCTGACTTAGGTTTTGGCCGCGGAATGGCACGGGTCGGAGAAGCCTTTTTGCGCGGTTGGGGTGTTGATATTAATTATGTCGCTGCCGAAGAGTGGCTTATACGCTCTCATTCACTTGAAGCAAGAGGCCCGCTTTTAGAACTAGCAGACATTATTGAAAAAGAAAATAACCGCCATGAAGATGCAAAAAGACTTCGTGAAATTGCTGCTTCTTATAAAAATAATCCATAGCTAATTCGTTTTATTAAGAGTAAAATCTTTATTGCCTAGTTTAGAAATAATCGCTAAGTTTATAGATGATTTAAACTTAAGTTCGAATAAGTTTAATCATCTTAAAGGAGGAATATAAATATGACAGGATGGCAAATCGCCCTTATCGTTGTTGCTACTATCGGTGTTATTATTTTATTTAAAGCAATTTGGTTTGTTAAAACGCATAATAAACTTAAACGAGCGATTATTAAAATTGAAGAAAGTGAGGCATCAATTCATATCGCACTTACTAAACGCTTTGATACATTAACAAAAATGCTTGATGTTACAAAAGGGTATATTTCCCATGAAGAAAAAGTATTAAGCGAAATAGTAAAATTAAGACAGCCAACTAAACATGCCTCACCAAAA
>JAAYSH010000073.1 GCA_012518415.1 Erysipelotrichaceae bacterium
CCTTATACATAACCCCTCCTATTTTGCGTTTATTATGATAAATAAGCGACTTATCGCCGCTTTAATCAACTATATTATACCATGATTATTTTAAAAATACATGGACGGAATCAAAAGTTGACCGCTTTATTTGCACTTTTATAAAAAAAGGAAGCAGCAAACTGCTCCCTTAAGAAAACTATTTCACCTGCGATTATTTATCTTTTGGTTTATGTTTTTTAATTACATCATCAATTAAGTTATTTGGTACTTTTTGATATGAATCAAATTCACGTGAGAAAACACCGCTGCTTTGGGATAAGAGGCGTAGTTGAATCGCGTAATCGATAATTTCACTCTCTGGTACGAGCGCGACAATTTCAGAAATATTTCCTGGTTTTTCATCCGTAGATTGGATCCGGCCCCGGCGCTGCGTAAGTGAGGTCATAACGTTACCCATAAACTCATTAAATACATGAACTGTTACTTTCATAATTGGTTCAAGTATTGTTGGGTTAGCATTTTCATACGCGGCGTTAAATGCGAGTTTTGCTGCCATTTTAAATGCCATTTCGTTACTATCAACACTGTGGTCTTTGCCGTCAAATAAGGTTGCTTTTACACCGATAACTGGGAAGCCGACTAATCGACCTTCCTCACAAGATTCATAAAAGCCTTTTTCAACTGCAGGCCAGTAGTTACGCGGGACGCTACCTCCGAAAATTTCTTCAGTGAAGATATTTTCTTCACTACCTGATGGTTCAAAGCGCATCGAAACGACACCATAAAATCCTGAACCACCTGATTGTTTAATATAACGTCCATCTGCTTCAGCTTTACCTTGAAGTGTTTCGCGGTAGGAAACTTTTGGTTCAACAAGTGTTGTATTTACGTTAACTAAACTTTTAACCTTGTCGAGGTGGAAGTTAATATGTGAATCACTTAATCCACCGATAAGATATTGTTTTGTTTCAGCATTTCTTACTAAATCTAAAACTGGGTCTTCTAGTTGAAGTTTTTGCAAGGTTGAAGAAAGTTTAGCTTCATCACTTGCGGATTTAACTTCCATCGCTTGATAGTAAACGGGAGTTGGGAAGTTTGGCCGCGGATAAGTGACTTGGTTATTGCGGTCACATAAAGTAAATGCGGTTTCAAAGCCATCTAGCTTTGAAATTGCCACGATATCACCTGCGACTGCTTCTTTAATTGGGATAAGTGTCTCACCATAAACATTCGCGAGATTATTAATTCTAAATGTCTCACTTAAGTTTGGACAATATACTTCATCGCCAACTTTTAAACTACCACTAGCAATTTTAATAATACTTAAATTACCTTTATATTGATCATAATATGTTTTAAATGAGAAGGCACTAAAAGCATCTTCAACATCAGCGCGTCTAACGCTTGTTTCGCCGCCGTCTTGATCAATTTCATAAGGAGCAACTTCAGCAGGATTTGGTAAATACTCAATAATCATATCAAGAAGTATTTCCATCCCAATATCTTTAAGGGCGCTTCCAACTAAAATTGGTTTTACTTCACCGCTAACAACGGTTTGATGGAGTCCTTTATGAATTTCTTCTAAAGTAATTTCTTCTTCAGCGAAAAACTTTTCTAATAAAGCATCATCAGTTAAGGCGACTTTTTCTACAAGTGTACCATGGGCACGTAAGACGGCTTCTTTTTTACTTTCGTAAACGACATCATCAATTGCTTTGCCGTTTTCGTACCGCCTGGCTTTTTTGGTGACGATATTAATATAACCATCAAAGTCTTTGTCTTTACCCAAGGGGACGACAAAGTTAACTAAATCACTACCTAATTTTTGTTCTAGTTCTTCAATGAGTTCATCAAACCTAATTTCTTCTTTATCCATTTTGTTTATATAAATAAATGTTGGGATATTTGCTTCATTAAGTTTAATAAAATGTTTAATCGTTCCCATTTCGACTCCGCTTTGGGCATCGACAACTAAAATAGCACCGTCAATTGCATTTAGTGCACCATCAGCCTCATACACAAAGTCATCATTACCAGGAACATCGACTAAATTAAGTCGGTGGCCGTTGTAATCAAAACTGACGACTGCTAAGTTTGAGGAAGTAAGTTTATCTTTTTCTTCAGGGCGGAAGTCACTAATTGTATTTTTACCTTCAACGCTACCTTTTTTCGATTTCTTTGCTTTAGCGACTAAAGCTTCGACTAAACTTGTTTTACCACTACCACGGTGGCCTAAAAATAAAATATTGCGAATTTGTTCTGTTTTTAAGGGCATACATTGCCTCCTTTCATTGCTTACAATTTATTTCGCACGGAGTTTTTTAAAACTTGGATCCGTTTCTTCTAAAATATGGACGGCTTCAGCAAGGACGTGATCGGTATCTTTACCCGATACATCAATTGTTAGCCGGGGGAGAATTTCTGGCTCATTGCGCCACTTCATTACATATGTTTCAAACTCTTCAATTGATTGAAGGGCAAGCGTTAAATGGACTGGGTGACGGTTTTCATATCTTTCCCGATATAAAAGCCGGTCATATAAAACATCAATATCACCAGTTAAGTGAAGTAAGTAAACAGGTGCTTTATAAAAGTCGGTTTCCTGTTTAATTTGTTCGAGTTCTGGTTGGTGGAAGTTTGCTTCTAAAATAACACTTTCACCAGTTCTTGCGACTCTGCCCATAATATGGAGCAGTAATTGTTTGGCAATTCGAGATAATTTCCGATTTTGTTCCTTATCATCGTAGGGAAATTCATCTGCAAGTATTTCTTTGAATCGCTCTTTATTAAAGTAGGGGATATCGTAGTAATTCGATAATGCTTTTGCAAGCCGGGACTTTCCTACTGCTAAGTCACCAGCAATAATTATAATTTTACCCATATAGCTACTCCTTTACTTGTAATATTTATTGGGTTTATAAACAAAAACGCTTATCACCTTATAAAAAAGCAATAAGCGAATTAGTTAATTAAAAAAGGCGCCGCAAAGCGGCTAAAACTCCGTCCACGCAAGATCTCAACATACTTTGTCATTTCGGTAATAAAAATCCTTCTAACTACTAAGTTGGTTAAAAATAAACTAACTTTAATCTAGTAAATATATTATAACGAATTTAGGATTAAATTTCACTAAATTAATCTATGAATGTAAAAGTTAGGTAAAATCAGTTTTATAAATATTCGCGAATAAAGTCAAGAAACCCTTTTTCTTTAATTCCCTTACGGACAACTTCAAGTTGTTCGTTAATAAAATCATCTAATACACGCATACTTAATACTTCAACTGGGGCTTTATCATCAGTTAAGATGAGATTACCAATTTCTGGAGTGATTAAGTTATCATATACTCTATTTAAGCGTACTTTTAGCGGGCCCTCTTCAAGCGCATCAATTTGGGGCCTCACAACTTCTAATAAGACGTTTTCATTTTTACTTGCAAATAAAAGCCGATTAGATGAGCCACCAAGTGCGGTATAAATTTTCTTAAACTGGGTTGCAACGGTATCAATTAAATAATCATTAATCGAGCCTTTTTTATTTGAGCGCATATTCATATTTAACATAACCATTCCGTTTTCGTTTAAATGCTCAGCAATAATTTCCATGAATTCGACTGATGACATTTGAAACGGAATTGAAATATCTTCATAAGCATCAACGAATATAATGTCATACATTTTATTTTTTCCTGCTCCATACTCTAAAAAAGCCCGGCCATCTTCTTCATATACATTTACTTCAGGATCTAAATCAAAATATTTATAAGCAAGATCAATAATCGCGCCATCAATTTCAATACCATCGATATTAACATTGTAGTCACTATAGTAGTGATATAAATACTTACTATAAGTTCCGGTCCCTAACCCTAACATTAAGACATCTAAGTCCTCGTTTACATCAAGCGGGACAAACATCGGAGCCATAACGGCCGTATCATAGTAAGCACCGTGGAAGCCAATTGTTGGATAATAAGCTGACTGCATCCCAACCATAACATTAGTTGATAAATATCTTCTTCCGTCTGCTCGTTCGGTAACCCTTAAATAGTTATACATGCTTTCACCTTCATATATAAGCTCACCATCCCAAAAGGCTAGTCTTGAGGGAGTAAACATCTGAGCGACGGTAAATAATATTGCTAGTCCTGCACCAATTGATGAAGAAATAACTTCTTTTTTATTAATTCCGTCACCATTTTTATGGTCATCGACGGCTTTAACAATAAAGTAAGTTAACCCTAAAGCAAGTAAAATAACAGCAAATATTATAAACGTTAATGATGTTCCTACAAGCGGAATCGTAACAAATGTTGGTAAGAACGTACCGATAATACTTCCGACTGTATTAAGAGCACTTAGACGACCAACGATTAGTCCGCTTTCTTCAACATTTTGGACCGTATATCTTGTTAAACTTGGTGTTGTTGTTCCAAGCAACATAAGCGGGAAGAAAAATAAGACTAAACAAGTAATTAGGGAACTCCAAATTAAATAATTACCGGAGACAAACGTTGCTAATAAAAGCGAAATACCAGCGATAATATATTTACCGACGAGGGGGATTAAACTAATCCAGGCGGCCGCGATAATGAGCCGTAAATACAGTTTTCCAGGGTTTGGATCTTTTGCCGCACTTCTGCCACCCCATATATTACCAACTGCAAGGGCGATCATAATTGTCCCAATAATCATCGTCCATACAATTTGTGAGGAACTAAAAAATGGGGAGAGCAATCTTGAGGCGGCAATTTCTACTGCCATAATTGATAAACCTGCAAGAAAGCTTGTAATGTATAAGAACCATTTCTTCTTTGCCATAATGTCTCCTTTATTATCTAAAATAAATAAAGATTTACTTTAAATTGCTGTTATTAATTTTAAGCATTCTAATAAAAAAAGGCAAGATTGAATACCTTGCCTTTAATTTGGTCTTAAGTAATTAACTTACTATTTGCTTTCTTTGCGGAAACAGAGGAACCAGTCTAAGCAATACATGTTTGGATCGTCTGATTCCATTCTTTCTTTAGCAGTTCCACAGCTTCCAGCAGTTGGGACGATTGTGTCATCACCTGGGCGCCAGTCGGCTGGTGTTGCGACGTTATCAGCATCTGCTTTTTGTAAAGCTTGGATAATTCGCTTTAACTCATCAAAGTTACGACCTAATGATTGTGGATAGTAAATAATTGCACGAATCTTACTTTCTGGATCGATAACAAAGACAGCACGGACTGCTTGAGTTGTTGATTCATTTGGTTGAACCATACCGTATTTTCTTGAGACATCCATTTTGATGTCTTCAATAAGTGGGAATGTTACCTCTAAGTTTTTGTAATCTTTCCACTCGATGTCTTGGATTTTTCTTAACCAAGCAATGTGAGCATATAATGAGTCAATTGATAAACCAATTAATTCAGTATTTAATGCTTTGAATTCATCATACATAGCTGCAAACGTCATAAACTCAGTCGTACATACTGGTGTGAAGTCAGCAGGGTGTGAGAATAAAATTACCCATTGTCCTTTGTAGTCTTCTGGGAACTTAATGTTACCTTGAGTTGTAACAGCTTCAAAACTAGGAGCTGTATCACCAATTAATGGCATTTTATAATCTTCCATAAATTTCCTCCTTTTATTATTAAGATTATGTTTGGAAATCAAACAACTAAATTAGGTTGTTTATTTCCACTTGCAAATCAATTTTAGATGATTAAATATGTTTAGTAAAGGTAAACGCTTGATATCGACAATTATTTTGAGTTTAATTCTCAATAAATTGTTATTTTATTGATGAATAAAGAAGAAAAATTTACTAATTAAAATTAAACAAATGAAAATTTACATAAATATATTAATTTATTAGTTGTTTTTTTATAACAAAAAAAGGGCTGATATCTTAATCAAGCCCTTTAAAATTTATCTGGGGCGACCGACGGGAATTGAACCCGCGAATGCCTGGTTCACAGCCAGGTGTGTTAACCGCTTCACCACGGCCGCCATTTGTAA
>JAAYSH010000014.1 GCA_012518415.1 Erysipelotrichaceae bacterium
AATGATTAAAATACATTTTTCCCTCCTTTCCTTTGAAGAAAGGTACATATGTATTTTACATCATTACGATATTTATAGTTTTCAAGGTTATTGAAACGCTCCGTTGTATTAACTTTGAAAAGTGACGTATAAAGAGCGAATAATGGTTTAAGTGGTAAATACATATGCAAATATCATATAATATATATTATGAATCAAGTAAATGATAAAACGATTGCCATGCTAGAATTCGACGCTTTATTGAAGCGAATTTTAATTTATGCAACAAGTGAACGTGCTAAGGATGATTTAACTAATATCACCCCGTTTTCGACGTATGAACAATTAGAAGCCGCGCTGAAGCAACTTGATGAAATGTTTACTTTAATTGTTAAATACGGCGAGATTCCTTTTGGAGTGTCAACTAATTTAACACCCTACTTACAATACGCAGTAAAAGGCGGACTTTTAAATATTAAACAACTTGATGAAATTGCTGAAGATATAAATTATGCGCGGAGAATTAAGGAGTTTTTAAAAGAACTTCCAAGTGAATTCCCGCTTTTAATCGCCTTAGTTAGCGAATTTTCTAATTTAAATGAAGTTGAAAAAGCAATTAGAAAAGTTATTTTGCCAGATTTATCAATAAATAATCACGCTTCCCGTGAATTATTTAAGATTCGTCAAAAAATTACGCGGCATGAAGGAAAGATTAATGAAGTTTTAACGAGGTTACTTGATAAATATACCGATTTACTTACCGAAAAAATCATAACAATTCGTGAAGGCCACTACGTTTTACCAATTAAGACAAGTTTAAAAAACAAACTTTCTGGTACCGCCTATGCCCTTAGTGATAGCGGCGCGACAACCTTTATCGAGCCAAAAGAAATCGCGACTTTAAATGCTGAACTCACCGCCTTACGCTTTGAGGAAATTGAAGAAATTAACCGACTGCTTCGGTATTTAAGCGAACTAGTCGCTAAACATGAAAGCGAAATTCAAAGTAACAATATTATTATCGGTGAACTTGATTTTATTCATGCGAAGGCTAAATATGCACTTGAAATTGATGGATATATTGCAAAAACAACATTTGATCAACACTTACACTTACCAAATGCAAAACATCCACTCATTCCAAAAGAAACATGTGTACCAAATACATTTACTTTAACTAATAAAGACCGGATTATGGTTATAAGTGGGCCAAATGCTGGCGGTAAGACGGTCGCCTTAAAAACAGTTGGATTACTCGTTTATATGCATCATTTAGGGCTAGCCCTGCCAACAAGTGAACAAGGGGCAGTCCCCTTTATTAAGCGGCTATTTGTTGATATTGGTGATTCGCAGTCTTTGCGCGATAATCTTTCAACATTCTCGGGTCACTTAGAAAACTTAAAACAATTATCTGCGGATTTAGATGAAAATGATTTAGTTATTATCGATGAACTTGGAACTGGAACTGATCCTAATGAAGGTGCAGCACTCGCGACTGCCTTAACTAATTATGTTTTAGAAAGCAAAGCACTCGGGTTAATTTCGAGCCACTATTCGCAGCTAAAAGATTATGCTCTCGTAACTGACGGCGTTTTTAATGCTTCAATGTTATTTAATGATGATTTATTAAGTCCAACATATAAATTAAAAATGTATGCACCGGGGAAAAGTTACGGGCTAGTTGTAGCTAGGCGCTACGGTTTAAATGAACAAATTATAACTCATGCAGAAATGCTCCTAAAACAAAGTCTTGATCAAAAAACAAACGAGACATATATTGCCCTCGAAAAAGAAATCGCCAAAAATATCGCCTTAAATGAACAACTCGAATTTGAAACAAAAAAACTTACTGAAGCACAAGATGAACTAGAAAGTGCGAAAGCAAAATACGAAAAAGAACGAAAAAGCTTAAGTGAACAATACTTAGAGCAAGCACGTCTTTATAAACTAGAAGCCGAACAAAAAGTCTTAGAAGCGATCGAAGCAATTAAAAATGCGCAAAAACCCCATGAAATTATCGCTGCTAAATCTTCAATTACACAGATGGATCTTATCGATGAAGAAATGATTTATATAAACGAAGAAAAATCTGGCGAAGACTTTAAGGTCGGTGATAGTGTTTATATTCAAGAGATGAACTTGTACGGTGAAATTAAACGCATTCAAGGCAAGCGTATTAGTGTTACTGCGACAAACGGATTAAATATTACAACTTCACTTAATAAATTAAGCCATGCCCATATTCCTTCATCACCAAAAAAAGCAGAACAACAACAAAGAAAAGGCATCCGCATTCATCATAGTGCCGATAGCGTTGGGCTTGAACTAAATGTTATCGGTTTAAGAGTCGATGAAGCCTTAACAAAAGTAAGCCGTTATTTAGATGATTGCCGGCTTAAAAACTTTCAAACAGTAAAAATCATTCACGGAAGTGGCAGCGGTGCCCTTCGCAGTGCAATTCATGACTATTTAGCTAAACAAGGAGATATCGCTTCATTTGAACTAGCACCCCTTAGTGAAGGTGGCTACGGAGCGACGGTTGTAAAACTATATGATTAATCCTTTAATAAAACGAAGTGTTAAATTACTCCCAAATAAACCAGGAGTATATTTAATGATTGATGAAAATGATGTAATTATATATATCGGTAAAGCAAAACGACTAGATAAACGCGTGTCGCAGTATTTTTTACGCCCGCAAAGCGGGAAAGTCGCGACTATGGTGTCTAATGTTAGCCGTTTTGAAACAATTATTACCGCAAATGAAAAAGAAGCGTTAATTTTAGAAAGTAACTTAATTAAAGAGCACTTACCGCGATTTAATGTCCTGTTAAAAGATGATTCGCACTATCCTTACATTGCTTTAAGAAAAAGTGGCAATGATCCTTATTTACGGATTGCAAGAAAAGTAAGTGACCCAAAAAACTATGCCTACTTTGGACCATATCCAAACTCAAGCAGTGCATACCGGATTATTGACTTACTTAATAAGATTTTTCCGCTGCGGAAGTGTAAAAATATCCCCTCAACTCCTTGTTTGTATTATCACCTTAATCAGTGTCTCGCCCCATGTATTAACGAAATTGAACCGAGTGTTTATCAAAACTTAATTAAACAAATCGAAAGTTTTTTAAATGGTAATGATAGTGAAATTAAGGCGGAAATAAGAACGAAGATGTATGCTGCAAGTGAAAGTTTAAACTTTGAAAGCGCGCACGAATATAAGTTACAACTTGAAGCAATCGAACAAATTATGGCGAAACAAACTGTTGATTTAAAAGAAAAAATCGACCGTGATATCTTTGCATACTCTGTCCGCGATAATTATTTTGCCCTCGCCGTCTTAGTGTATCGAAGCGGGTTATTACTTGGTAAAGAACTTTATGTTGTCGAACAATTTGGTAGCGAAAGTGATCAATTTGCTAATTTAATTACGCAGTATTATGGCTCTCATCCGTTACCTGATGAAATTATTGTCGGAAGTGAAAAAATTACTAATGAGTTACGGCCATTTTTAGAAACATCAATAATTGCCCCAAAACAAGGCGATAAAGTCGTGATGGTCTTAAACGCGCAGGAAAATGCCGCGCAAGGTTTAGATGAACACTTCCTCACCGCAAGATTAAGTGATGATAATCTCGCCCTTTTAAACGAATTAGGGGAATTACTCCATATAAATACACCGTACCGCATTGATATATTTGATATTGCCCATTTACAAGGTGAAGCCCCTCTAGGAGCTGCAGTCGTTTATATTAACGGTGAGCCAGTGAAACGGATGTATCGCCGTTATAATATTTCAAAGCAAAACGCTGGTAATGATATTGGTTCACTTGATGAAGTACTAACAAGGCGGTATAAACGAATTAAAGAAGAAAATCAGCCACTACCAGACTTAATTATTGTTGATGGAGGCATCGCGCATGTTAATGCAGCACTTAATGCACTAAATAATTTAGATCTTGATGTCACAGTCGCTGGGCTTGTTAAAGATGAAAAACATCAAACAAAAGCACTCCTTTCTCCCCACGGCGAAGTAGTAGAACTCGACACACGCTCGCCCTTATTCTTTTTCTTAATGCGGATGCAAGATGAAGTCCACCGTTATGTCATTACATTTCATCGAAGAAAACGAAGGAAAAAAGCATTCAAATCAATTCTTGATGATATTAAAGGACTTGGAAGAAAACGGCAACAAATTATTCGCTCCGCTTATCCAACTCTTCAAGCGCTGCAAAAG
>JAAYSH010000015.1 GCA_012518415.1 Erysipelotrichaceae bacterium
CACCGGTATTGCTGGCGAATTAAGCGCAACATTAAATGTTGCTAAACTTGCAGCAGAAGAATTCCCCGAAGGAAGAATCCATGTAATCGATTCAAAAAGTCTTTCATCGGGAATTGCTTTAATATTATTAAGTGCCGCTAGATTAATCGAACAAGGTAAAAGTGTCGAAGAAGTCGTTCAAGAAATTAAAGATGTTAGAGAGCGAGTTCGCGCTCAATTCGTTGTTGAAAAACTTGACTTCTTATATCGGGGCGGACGTCTATCGTCTGCAAAATACGTCCTTGGAAAAGCTGTAAGAGCAAGGCCTTATCTTGTTGTTGCACAAGGTCGAATCGAGGCAGTCGGCTTACCAAAAGGCAAGATGAAAAGAGCACTTAAGTTACAACTTGAATCATTTAAGCGTCACTATGAAGAAGGCATTGATGAGAGTATGATCTTTGTTACCTCAGCAGGTAATCGCGGGGATGAATACGCCGATTACTACGTTAAAAAACTAGTCGAGTATATCCCAAGAGAAAACATTGTTGTTCAAAAAGCTGGATCGGTTATTTCTACCCATTGCGGCGAAGGAACAGTAGGTATTTTATATATTCGTGATGTTAAAAACGATTTCAACAACTAAACATTAAGTTTATAAGTTAAAAAAGCCACGCTAATAGCGTGGTTTTTTTCTTGCCTATTAATATAGCTAGAAGTTTATGTTATTTACTTCTTCGGACTTACTTGTATAATAAAGACAGATTGGAGGAAAGTATGAAGAAATTTTTCAAAGAATTTAAGGATTTCATCAATCGCGGTAATATCCTCGATATGGCCGTCGGTGTCATTATCGGTGGAGCATTTGGCAAAATCGTCAGTTCATTAACAAATGACATCATTATGCCACTTATCGGTGCTGTAGTTGGTAATGATGTCACAGATTGGAAATGGGTCTTTAAACAAGCAACATACGATGAAGTGACAGGCGTTATCGAAACTGCAGAAGGTGCACTTCGTTATGGTAATTTCATTCAAGCAATTATCGATTTCTTAATCATTGCCTTAGTTTTATTCATTATCATTAAGTTAGCAATGGCAGCCGCAAAGAAACGCGAAGAATTAAAAGCGAAAGCAGCCGCAAGACGTGCTTCTGGCAAACCTCTCACTGAGGAAGAGCAACAAGAAGTTGAAGAATTACCAGCTCCAAGCGAAGAAGTTCTTCTCTTAACAGAAATTCGCGATTTGTTAAACAAAGAGAATAAACCTGACGATAAGTAAGGGCTCATAACAAATAAAGTGAATTAAAACCGATAGCGAATCGCTATCGGTTTTTGCTTTCCTTCTACTTTTTCTTACGCACTCTTGCGCTTATTTTTAATCCAATTAACAAACACAATAACTTCATGGACAATAATTGGAGCGGTTGAAAGTCCTAATACAATTAACCATTCAATTAACGAAAGTCTCGTTGTGGAGAAGGCTTGATTCATAAAAGTTATTTCAGTTACAGCGAGTTGAAGGATGATTCCAACTCCAAATGCGACCCAAATTAACCAGTGATTTTTACTAATTGTGTGAATGAATGATCTTCTTTGATCAACCATACCTAACATATGGAATAGTTGGCTAACGGCTAGAACACTAAATGCGAGTGTTTGTGCAAGTACTGCTTTATTTGGGAAAAGGGTGAAAAACTCATTAATTGCACTAATAGTGTAGTGCCCTTCTCTAAATGGAACAATTAAGAATGCAATAAAGGACATTGAAGCAATTAAAGCCCCATAACCAATCGTTGTCGCAATTCCGCCTCTTGCAAAAATACTTTCTTTTGGATCACGTGGCTTATCTTTCATTACATCTGGATTCTTTTTATCAGCACCAAGTGCAATCGCGGGTAACCCATCTGTAACTAAGTTAACAAATAAGATTTGCGATGCTACAAGTGGTAACACTTTAATATTTAATAATATTGCTAATAACATTAAGATAACTTCACCGAAGTTTGATGAGAGTAAAAACCAAACTGTTTTCTTAATATTCGCGTAGATTCCGCGTCCTTCTTCGACTGCCTTTTCAATCGAAGCGAAGTTATCATCGGTTAACACCATATCAGATGCTCCTTTAGCAACATCGGTTCCTGTTATCCCCATCGCTACACCGATATCGGCTGCCTTAAGCGATGGAGCATCATTAACACCGTCGCCAGTCATCGCAACGATATGACCGTTTGCTTTAAGGGCGTTAACAATTTGAACTTTATTTTCTGGAGATACACGGGCAAATACTCGAACTCTTTCAACCGCTTCTTGAAGCTCTGTTTCGTTTAATTTATCAACTTCAGTCCCAAGCATTGTTTCTTGCGAATCAGTAGCAATACCTAACTCTTTTGCAATTGCAAAGGCAGTATCTCGGTGATCGCCAGTAATCATTATTGTTCTTACTCCCGCGCCTTTAAGCGTTTCTACCGCATCTTTGACTTCTGGGCGCGGCGGGTCGACCATGCCGACAAAACCGATGAAAATAAAATCATCTTCAACTATTTCGCTACCATTATATTCGCTCTTAGCAAGAGCTAGAACTCGTAAAGCACGGCCAGACATTTCGTTATTTGCGGCATTAATCGCGTCGATATCAGCTTTAGTAATTTTTCGAACTTTACCATTTTCTTCAATTCTTGTTGCTTTATCTAGGATTCGATCAAGTGCTCCTTTTGTATAAATAACTGTCTTGTCATCAACTTTATGAACGGTTGACATCATTTTCCGATTACTATCAAATGGTAATTCGCTTAATCTTGGATAAGTTTCAGCGAGTTGTTTTTTATGTATATCTATCGAAGCTGCAAATTCTACAAGGGCGACCTCGGTTGGATCACCAAATATACCATCATCAATCGTGGCATCAGAACATAAACTCATGCCTGTAGCAATTTCTTCGACTTCTTCTTTATTAACATCGCTTGTAGGGTTACTCTTTCCGTTAACATATACATCCGTTACAGTCATTTTGTTTTGGGTTAATGTTCCGGTTTTATCAGAACAAATAACACTGACAGAACCGAGCGTTTCGACGCTTGGGAGTTTTCTAACGATTGAATTAACTTTAACCATTCTTTGAACGCCAAGCGCGAGTGTAATCGTTACAACCGCGGTTAACCCTTCAGGAACAGCTGCGACTGCAAGTGAGATTGCCGTCATTAACATATTAAGCCAGTCTCGACCTTGGATTAGCCCAATAACTAACATAAGGGCAACAATAACAATTGCAACAATACCGAGTAATTTTGATAAATCGCCTAAGCGTTTTTGTAGTGGTGTAATATCATCTTTTGAATCACTTAACATATCAGCGATTCTACCAATTTCGGTATCAAATCCCGTACCAACGACGATTCCTTCACCGCGTCCATATGTTACTGGTGTGGAAGAATATACCATATTAGCCCGGTCACCTATTGCAACGACATCACTATAAACGACACCCGCGCTTTTACTAACAGGGAGTGATTCACCAGTTAAACTTGACTCATCTGTCTTTAAATTTACTGCAGTTAATAGTCTTAAATCCGCTGGAACGGTATCACCTGCTTCTAAGATGACAATATCTCCAACAACAAGTTCTTCGGCTTTAATTTCTTGTAGGATACCATCGCGGCGAACCTTACATGTTGGAGCGCTTAATTTTTTTAATTCTTCCAGGGCGTTTTCCGCTTTCATTTCTTGAATCGTTCCAATTACTGCGTTAAGTAAAATAACGATTAAGATAACACTTGAATCAAGCCAGCTTGCCGTGCCTTGAGTCACGTATTCATAAATCGCTATCCCTAAAGAAATCGCAATCGCGACCATTAAAATGTAGTTCATCGGATCATTCATTTGTGAAAAGAATATCCGTATTACCGATTTTCGTTTTGGCTCTGGTAGTTTATTTTTACCATACTTTTCTAGCCTTGACTTTGCTTCCTCACTACTTAGACCATGTGCTTGATCAACTTCTTGTTCATCTAATAGTTGTTTGATTGTTTTTGTTTCGCTCATAATAGTTTCTCCTAATAAAATGACCTTTACGCCAAAAAGATGGCCTAAAGGTCTTGTTACCAGTATATTGCTGGTCTTACCAACCAGGTATGTTCCGTGATGTTGGCGGTAAGAATAACTACTCCCCTTATAGGAAACCTCTTACGAGGCTAAATTCATTATACTTTCTTCTTTGAAGTTTGTAAAAGTATAATCTTACTAAATTACTTTGCTTCCTTTCGAAGGGCGATTTGCCAATCGGGATTTGTTTGTCTAACAAGCGCGATTGCGTCACTCATTAATTTGGTTTCTTCATCAAATCGCGGGTGTTTTCTTTTTTTCCGTCTTTCTTTTGGCAGCCGATTAATCGCATATGTACTTTCATGAATCGATTTAGCGACAACACCAGAATAAAGAAAATATACACGAATTGTTTCAAGATTTGTATCATCGCCGATTGCTTTTTTCGTTTTTGTTGTTAATGACTCCCATAATTTTTCAACTTCTTCAATTTTTCCTAACTTAATTAATACCCAGATTTTTTGTGCATATAAGCGAGCTTTCATAATTGGGTCGAGTTGAACTTCACTTATGTCAATTGATTCAATTAATTCAAGTGCGGCTTCGTCTTCGTTTTTATATTGCAACTCATATATAGCGCGTAAATTAACTTCGGTTGTTAAGGTTGTAATTTGTTCAAACGTTTTAATATCTCCGACTGGTTGTTGAAGCGTATATGCGCCGTCGATGCGGCGAAGTTCATTAAATGCTTCAACATTAACTTTATTGGAAATTAAAACAAGTTGATAACCGTCATTAATTGTATCGAGTTTAAAGGGAACAATATTATAAATTGCTAACATCGCTCCAACAGCGATAAATATAAGTGAACTATGGTGAATAAATGCAGGGACGGACGAACCCGTGAACGGGGGTTCACTTGGAGTGTTCACATAAACAAATAACAAAATAACAACTTCAATTAAGAATAAAATTGTTGGTCCCCATAAATACCAGCGAGGATTCGCATTTTCTTTCTTTGGAGCGATTTTAACTTCTCCAGTAAGTCCTTCGAAACTTTTAAATCCAAATTTCCATTTTTTTCCTTCTCGGTAAATACTAAGTCCCCAGATATTAATTGATAAAATCATATATCCACCTAGTTTTGCTCCAATAAGGTGACCGACTTCAAATATGATCGAACTTAGTAGTGCGCCTAAAACAATCGCAATAATTGCAAAGCCATAACGTTCACCGCTCGTACTTAGGTTTAAATCACTTAAAGCTGGTCCAATAATTTGTGTGCCGATAAATATCGCTGCAACTAACATTATTGCGTAAACAATAATTGTAAAACCATCATCTTTTGTCATATCGTCTATTCCTCCAAGGCTAGTTCAAATATTTTTAAGGCTGTTTCATAATCAACTGGATGAATGTGGTGTGGTAGAGGTTTTTCTCCATCACTTGTTAATCTTGCCGCAAGTTTTTCTAAGTCACTTTTATATATTCCATATTCATCAAGAGAAACTGGTAAGCCTAAATTTTTAAAATAACTTTTTAATGTAACGGTCGCATATCTGCCTGAATCTAAATCATTACCACTATCATAGTTAAACACATTTCTAGCGAATTTTGCAAACTTTTTCGGTTCAATTTTACGGTAAAACTCCATCCATGCTGGAATCATTACTGCTAAACCTGCACCATGAGCGACTTCAGGATAAAAGCCGCTTATTACATGCTCGAATTGATGAATTGGCATGTACGCATCTTTTCCAAGTGACATTAGACCGTTATGTGAAAGCGTACTTCCTAGCATTAAAGTCGCACGCGCATTATAGTCGTTTGGATTTTCGATAACTACTTTCCCTGCTTCAATCACACTTTTCATTAAACCTTCGGCGAGTGCATCACTTAATTCGTTTTCACTGGACGGATTGAAATAGCGCTCTAAGGTGTGGGCTAAGATATCGACAACACCAACAGCACTTTGATAAGGTGAGACTGTGTACGATAATTCTGGGTTTTCAATTGCAAAAATGGGTCGGTTTAGTTCGGAATTGTAACCAGTTTTTGTTTTTGTTTCATTATTACTAATAACTGCGGATGTTGACATCTCGCTTCCTGCTGCACTTATCGTTAAAATAACTCCAACTGGAATTCTATCTGTAGCCTGGACCTTTTTAAGTGAAATATCATAAGGATCGCCATCATAAAAATATGCAGTACTTATTAGTTTCGCAGTATCAATAACAGAACCTCCTCCAATTGCTAATATAAAATCAACTGGTTGCGCTTTAATTAATGCTAACCCTTCTTTTACTTTAGAAACGTCAGGATTAGGCATAACGCCTTTTAATTCGATATACTCGATACCTTCCTTTTGCAAAAGGTCTTGGACTGTCGCAAGTAACCCGCTTTTAACAATTGATCCTTGGCCATAAACAATTAAAACTTTTTTTGCTCCAAAAAAAGAAAGTATTGTTCCGACCTCGAGTTCTTTGTCTTTACCAAAATATAATTTTGTTGGTATATGAAAATTAAAGTCTTTCATTTGTAACTCCTTTCTTGTTGCGGTAA
>JAAYSH010000074.1 GCA_012518415.1 Erysipelotrichaceae bacterium
CTCGGCGTAGTGTAAATTTTAATCATATTAAACACCATTCCTTTCTTTATAAAGTATAAATAAAAACACGTCATAATTCAATAACTACTTAAAGAGGATTTAGGTCTAATTGAAAAGTTTTATGTAAGAGCGTTAACATACAAATATCCAGTTACCCGTGTTTAACTTAAATGTTAAATGTTCACAAAATAATTTTACCATTTTTGCTAAATTTACGAGTTTTTTTCTTCCAAAAATAAGATTAATCTTTTCATACTTATACCTTCTAAAGCAAACAGTATTCAATGAAAATAGCCAGTTTAAGTAAGCGACTTACTCTTAAATTGCTTTTACATGCTTAAACCAATATAATTACTAGACGGAGGTAGTAATTATGAAACGGATATTATCAGGTATTAAACCAACTGGGAAATTAACACTCGGTAATTATATCGGCGCGCTTAAAAACTTCGCTAATTATCAAGAAGATGGCGAATCTTTCATATTTATCGCAGATTTGCATGCTTTAACACTACCAATCGACCCTGATTTCTTAAGAGATAACATTCGCGATATCGCAGCATTTTATATCGCCTCTGGCTTGGACCCAAATAAAGTTACTTTATTTCGGCAAAGCCGGGTACCACAACATAGTGAATTAGCAATCATTTTACAAAACTATTTATATATGGGTGAATTAAGCAGGATGACCCAATTTAAAGATGCAGCAGAAAATCTTAATCAAAACGCGATTGGATTAGGTTTATTTGCTTATCCTGTCTTAATGGCCGCTGATATTGTTTTGTATGACGCTAATATCGTCCCGGTTGGCGAAGATCAAACTCAACACGTAGAAATAACCCGTGATTTAGTTAATCGGATGAATAATCGCTACGGCAAAGGAACACTAATACTTCCAGAAGCACAGATTTCTAAAGTTGGCAAGCGTATCATGTCACTAAGTGACCCAACAAAGAAAATGTCAAAGTCTGATCCTAAAGGCGATATTTTCTTAACTGATACACCAAAGCAAATTCGTAAGAAAATTATGTCGGCTCAAACGGATTCTGGTAGTGAAGTAATTTATGATCCAAAAAACAAACCAGGCATTTCTAATTTATTAATGATTTATGCGGCGCTTAAAGAAGTTTCAATTGAGGAAGCAGAAAAAACTTTTGCTAACTCAATGTATGGTGAATTTAAAAAAGCAGTCGCTGATGTTGTTGTTAGTGAGCTAGAGGCTCTCCAATCACGCTATGAAGCGGCCATAAATAGCGGTGAAGTTGAAGCAATTCTTCTTAAGGGCGAGGCTCGTGCCCGCGAAGTTGCAGATGTTTGCTTACACAGGGTTCAAAAAGCAGTGGGGTTACGCTAATGAAGCCGCGCTACTTAATTGCAGTTGATTTAGACGGGACCCTTTTAGATGACCAAAAACAAATATCCCAAGAGACAGTTGAGTATTTTAAACAATTAAGTAACGATGGTCATATTATTGTTTTAGCAAGTGGTCGACCTGTGCGCACAATGGTTGATTACTATAATTTACTTGAATTAAAAACACCGATGGTTACATATAATGGCGCTCATATTAGCGGGCAAAACAGCCAGGGTTTTGAAGAGTTTTCGTTCAAATTTCCAAAAGAACATATTTTTGAGATTATAAGCGAAATGGAAGGGGCAATTACTAACATCATGATGGAAACACTTGATGTAGTTTGGCTTGATAAACCAGAACCTAACCTAGAAATATTTTATGCCAGTAAGCATGTTGATATAATTTACGGTGACGTATTTAAAAATTTAACCGAAGACCCACTTACTTTAATTGTTAATTTAAAAGATGATTCTGATGAAACGAAATTAAAAGTTTTGCAGTCAGTAAGAAATTTTCCTGAATATGAAATTCGCTTTTGGCATTCATCTTCTTATGCTGAACTATATAAGAAAAACATGACAAAACGTGATGGGATTAAACAAATTGCCGCGTACTACGGTATCAATCCAAAGTATACGGTCGCAATCGGTGATGCTGAAAATGATATTCAAATGCTCGACTGGGCTGAAATCGGCATTGCGATGATTAATGGTAATGAAAGCGCCAAACGACACTC
>JAAYSH010000016.1 GCA_012518415.1 Erysipelotrichaceae bacterium
GTGTATTCCCTAACCGCGCATTAACGCTTGAAGAAACCGAAGCAATGCGGCAAATAATTAAAGCGATTAGCAAAGATGTAAACTTCCTTATTAGTGATGAAAGACAAAGAATGTATCAGTCGTTTACTAAAGCACAACAAGAAGTAAATGTCGCACATATGCTAAACGCTGATAAACGTACAAGTTGGTTTACAAGAGAACTAGATAAAGCAACAGGCGTAGGATTTATTATTGGTAATACATATGGCTATAATAGCGATACTTATAAAATTAGTTTCGCAAACCCTGAAATCTCATATGAAAAGTTTAGACTTACATATTGGAAGTTTTTTAACGATTTTAAAGACTTATACCAAAAACATAATGTTAAAGAAAGTAGTTTAATTTAAAACCGCTAATCACACTTAGCATGATTATAATCGAACAATACTTAATTATAAATATTCGTGTTTATAAATCTATAATATGGTAAATTAATTTTATAAAATAAAAGGAGAAAAACTATGAAACCAAAGCGCAAGTTTTTAAGTATTTTATTTACATTAGGTTTACTACTTTCTAGTTGTGGCGGTAATCGCACATCAGATGATTCGCAAAAAGTTATTGATGATAGTGAACATCAGTCAATAACAACTGAGTCATCTTCTCATAAAGAAGAAAATCCATCTTCACAAGGGGATGAAAATCCACCAAGTGTTGTTGATGAAGATGAAGCAGCGCGATATGAAGCAGGCTTAAATAGTGCACCGTGGAAAGATAATCATTTATACATTCACTTTAATATGCGTAATGCTAATGATTATTCCAAGTGGCACGTCTGGGCCTGGCAAAAGTATCCAGCTGATAATGACGGCAAAAAATATGATTGGGAAAACGAAATACCTGATCTTGCCGGCAAATATATTTCAATTGACCTAAATGATCCTGCCTATGTTGGGGCAGAAAGAATCGGATTTTTAATCGTTTTAACAAGTTCCGTTGGTGTTTCAGGAAGACACTGGACCAGTGATTCAGGTGGAGACGTTATGGTTAATTTAAACGAAGCACCAACACGCCCTAATGGAACAATTCACTTATTCGCTAATCAAGGTAGCTCACTAACACCATCATTTACTTTTAGTGATAAAGAATTGCCACATAATCCATTTGAAGATCCAGATAATGATACGCTTGAGTCCGTTAATAATATTGATTCAAGCGCACCATCAAAATATCCGCTCGCACCAACTTCACCAGCATTTAAAGATGAAGCGGGAATTGGCTATCAAATTCAAGTTTCTTCCTTTGCTGATAGTGACGGAAATGGGTTTGGTGATATTAGAGGAATTACCGCAAAACTCGATTACTTAAAATCTCTTAATGTCGATGTATTATGGCTAACACCAGTACAATTATCTGGTTCTTATCACGGATATGATACGATTGATTATTTAAAAATAGATCCACGTTATGGCACGATGGAAGATTATGAAAATTTAATTGCCGAAGCTAGTACTCGCGATATAAAAATTGTGATGGACTTAGTCTTAAATCATACTGACTTAAATCATGATTGGTTTAAAAAGTCTGCTTCAGCTACGACCGAAGTCGTTGATGGTAAAACAATTAATTACCGTAACTACTACCACTGGCGCTATTCAAAAGCCGACTTACCAGAACCATGGTATCGCTATGCAACAACGAATTATCACTACTATGCAAAATTTGCAACCTCGATGCCAGAATTAAATTATGATAACCAAGAAACACGTGACGCAATTGTTGATGTTGCCAAGTTTTGGTTAGCTAAAGGTGTCGCTGGCTTTAGAATCGATGCTGTTAAACATATTTATATGAAAGATGAGTCAACATATAAGCCAACTGATATACTAACCGAAGATATCGATCCAAAAACAAACGTTGATTATTCTTCAAACGTTACGAAGAACGTTCATTTCTTCCGTGAATTCAATGCAAGAATTAAGGAAGACTATCCTAACGCCTTCTTAGTTGGTGAAAACTTTGATGGTTGGGATGAGCGAATTAAACCTTACTACCAAGGGATGGATTCACAACTTGACTTCGCTGGTTATTATCACTTCGTTAATAATACGATTTATCCTGCGGCTGGTAATCAAGGCGAAACTAATGCGCAAGGAATGTCAGCTACAAAACTCCCCGCTAAATACGATATGTATAATAGCGAACGTGGTGGTCGAGCAATTAATAGTGCGTTTACTTCAAACCACGACGTTGAAAGAATGCTTAACCACGTCCAAAATAACCGTACCGGTGCAGGTGCCTTTATTGAAGAACACCATACACATATAAGCGCAAGTAATGCGGCAAGCGCAAATTTAAAAGCAAGATTATATGCCGCGGCAACACTTTTACAACCAGGCTTAGGCTTTATTTACTACGGTGATGAGCTTGGTATGAGCGGAAATATTGTTACAAATACAGCCTCTAACGCACCAAGTGAAGCAATTGGAACCGACTTCCATAAAGACCGCTGGTACCGTCAACCGATGAAATGGAGTAGTGACCCTAACGATGCAAGTATTACGCGTTACTCATTCCAAGGTTATGAAGTAATGTGGGATGAATATAATGCGCAAACTTTACAAGGTGTAAAAGAGCAATCACTTGACAGTGGCTCAATGCTTGAATACTTTAAAGCAATTACAAGTTTAAAAGGTAATTACCCATTATTTACTCGCGGTAATCTTGTACCAATTTCATTAAGCGGAAATAACCACGTTATGTCTTATAAGATTGTTGATGGTAGTAAATACGGAGAAGTTTATATTAACTTTGGTGCAGGACATGCAGCAATTAACGCTAGTGGTAATACTTTACTCTCATTTAATGGAGCAAGTAAAACTTCGCTACCTGGCCATTCAATCTTAGTTACTTCAAGTGAA
>JAAYSH010000075.1 GCA_012518415.1 Erysipelotrichaceae bacterium
AAAAAAGGGCTGATATCTTAATCAAGCCCTTTAAAATTTATCTGGGGCGACCGACGGGAATTGAACCCGCGAATGCCTGGTTCACAGCCAGGTGTGTTAACCGCTTCACCACGGCCGCCATTTGTAAGCCTATTAATCTTAACGATAACGCAAGTAAAAGTCAAAGGAATTGTTAGAATGCTTCTTTTTATTTATCATCAAGTGCGAGTTTTAGTTCGTAAAGCCTCTTAGCCTCGATTAATACCGGTAGTTCCCTTGCCTTTAAAAGTTGAGCGATTCCTTCACTTTGATGATTACTAACTAAAGTTATTGCTTCCTTAAATGGGATCCAAATGATTTTATTAATGAGCCGTTTTTCATTTTGCGTGTGACTAGTACCCACATAATTAGTCGCTCTTAGTAAGTAGTAGTAATTATGGTTTTCCCGCTCAAGTAAGTTATAAAAGTCAATAACTTTACCAATTTCACCGATAAGTTTAGTTTCATAGCCGACTTCTTCTTTTATTTCTCGGCTTAGGGCTTTTAGTTTCGATTCGCCTTTTTGTATGCCTCCACCTGGTAGTTCATAGTAATCACGGTGTCCAAACATATCATCAGCGAGTATGTGGGTTAAACATACTTCATCGTTATCATTTAAAATAACCGCACGGACAATTTCTCTTACCTTATACGGCTTGTTTGATTTTGGATATTGATCATCTTCTAAATAATTAATTAGCTTCATACTTAATAGTATATATTACTTTGTTCGTAATGCATATTACTAACATGATTACGGCTGAGTTTGTATAATATAAATGCTTAAAGTAATCTTAAGAAAAAGGAGCACATAGTTATGATTAATAAGAAAGTATTAAAATTACTTAATGAACAAATCGTTATGGAACTTTATAGCGCCTACTTATATGTAGAAATTGCTAACCATTTCGAAAAAGAAGGTTATCCTGGCTTTGCCCATTGGTATATGGTCCAAGCGATGGAAGAAAGAGATCACGCGCTTTATATTCGTGAATACATTCTCCACCGCGGTGAAGATGTCGAATTAGGTGCCATCGATAAACCTGAACTTGACGTTAAAGGCTTAGTCGAACCATTCAAGGCCGCTTTAGATCATGAGTATTTCATTTCCCGCGCGATTGATAAAATTTATGCAGTCGCGATTGAAGAAAAAGATTATGCATCCGTAGAATACTTACACTGGTTTATTAAAGAGCAAGCTGAAGAGGAAGCAAATGCCCTTTATAATGTCGAAGAAGCTTCATTAAGAGAAAAAAGTGTTGGAGCACTCAAACAATTAGAGAAAGAATTCTCCAAGCGCGAATACGAAAAAGAAACACCAGAATTGTAAAATAAGTCATTTGCATCCTAACCACCTACATGCGTAGGTGGTTTTTTTATAACTTCTTTAAAGATTTTTCATCTTTTCATGGAAACGAAAGCAAAAACCTAGTAAAATATTACTAGTTTTAAATTTATAAATAAATTGAGGTTACTATGAATAATATAAGTGATGATGTTAAACGGAAAAAGGAACCATGGCCAGTTGATCCAAGCGAAATTATTAAGCAAGTAAAATTTACTTATTCAAACTGTGATGAGGTTCACTTTACCCACATTAACGCTGAAGGGGAAATTCTTCGCTTAAAAACTGAAAGTCGCGAAACTAACGAAAACTTTGGTCTCGGTGTTGAGTATATTGTTGACGAGCATGTTGCGAATGCGAGTGGTTCGTTTATTATTTGCTCATCCGAAGAAATGAGTGAGAAACAATATAGCAACTTAATCGTTCATTTAAACTACTACTTCAAGCAATTTGCTATGTATCGAAGCTTTGCTTACTACCAAGAGGAAGCAAAAAGGTTTGAGCGGTTTAAATTTCGTTTAGGTCGGTTTCTTAATATTTCGTTTACGACTAAAGGCGGGATTACTTTTGATGAAAGTTCGCTAAGTATTTCTTTAACCCCACTTGCACCTGAAGAGTTATACACGCTTGCCGAATCAATTGTTGAAGCGGGCTTATGTGAGGGCTTAGTTGTAATTGATGGTGGGACAGAGCAAGTATATATTATCGGTAGTGAATTACTACCTAAGCACGTAAATTAAGTTAAAATTAAGTAAACAAAACTTAGGTTAAAGCCTAAGTTTTTTAAAATAAAAAAACCGCTCGAAGAGCGGATTATTTTAATGGCGGAGAAAGTGGGATTCGAACCCACGCGGGACTTGCGCCCCCTATCGGTTTTCAAGACCGACCCCTTCAGCCAGGCTTGGGTATTTCTCCTTCTTGGTGGACCCTTCAGGACTTGAACCCGAAACCCACCGGTTATGAGCCGGTTGCTCTAACCAATTGAGCTAAGGGTCCCATAATTGATAAATATATAATGTCAAACCTGACTCGTTATAATTGGTAGCTGCGGCCGGGTTTGAACCGGCGACCTTCCGGGTATGAACCGAATGCTCTGCCAACTGAGCTACACAGCCATATGGTGGAGCCAAGGGGGTTCGAACCCCTGACCTCCTGCTTGCAAAGCAGGCGTTCTCCCAACTGAACTATGGCCCCAGATGCACTAATTCGTGCGATAAATATAATATATGTTTTTGTTTCCTTTTGCAAGTATTAAAAGTTGCAAGTTAATGAAAGTGCAACTTTACGGTTAGTTTAGATGTATATGTTTGGCTATTTCAATAATTTAACTAATAGTTAAGTTATTAATCATTAGATTTATTCAGTAGTTTTAGTCGGTCAACACTTTCGGTAATACTTTCATGGATTGCCGCTTCGCTTAATGATGCTCCTTGCATAAGTAATTTTTCTAAATCTTCATTATTATCATTTGCTAACCAATTTGTAATAAAGCCTTGAACCGCGTAGCGGTGATATCTTGAGATAAATTGAATTTGTTCATCATTAGCATCTACACCTTGATAGGCATTTTTAAAAAAGTCAAAAAATATTTTATCGAGTACATCTTGAATATAGCGGCCAACGAGTAAGTGGTGATCAGTTGTATAAATATGCCGAAGTGCGGTCCGATTTTTCTTTAATTCAATATAAAGAAACTCTAATTTTTCTGCGAGAGTATCTTCTTCAGAGCTTTCTTCGATAAAATTATCAGCCGCATATTCAAATACTTGTTTAACTAAATCGAAAATATCATCAAAATAATAATAAAAGGTATTTCTGGAAATATGTGTCTTTTTAATAATCTCGGTAATTGTTATTTTTTCAAGTGGTTTAATATTTAATAACCGCAAGAATGTATTCATAATATTTGCTCTTGTATTTTTCGACATAGCTCACCTCTTAATTATTTAATTTTATTATACATTAAAATGAGCGCTCCGACACATTTTTAGCAGATTTTAATTTTTTTTTACTAAGAAACTTTTATCGCACTAAGAGGATAACTTAGGTAAGATGCTTTACTTACTTGAGTGGCAAGATTTTAAAATTTAAGAAGATGTTAAGAGTTTTAAATGTTTTTTTATAGCCAAGAAGTCACTAGAGAAATAAAAAAAATCCGCTTATAAAGCGGATTATATTTTTAATG
>JAAYSH010000076.1 GCA_012518415.1 Erysipelotrichaceae bacterium
GCAAGTGAGAGGCCAACATATCCCAAGCCAGCAACGGCAATAACTTTTTTGTTCATTATCTAAATACCTCTAAATAAATTATAACTAATTGTAATATATATATCATGTTATATATTTTCTGCAATCTTTAATTATGAGCTAGTTATGGTTGCTATAAACACAAAATATTATATAACGGCAGTCATGTTTTTTGTATAATTAAGGTGTATTTAGGGAATTATATGAATTATTTAAGTATTGAATTTGTCATATTTATTATAGCTACACTAACGGTGTATTATTTATGGCCACGCAAATATATTAAATATAGATATTTATTGTTGCTGTTTGCTAGTTATTTCTTTATTATTTTTTATAATTGGCGGCATGGTTTATTTGTAGTTGTTAGTACACTTGTATCTTTTGCATCTGGACTTTTGACAACTCATTCCAAAGCAGGCAATCATGAAATGAATAGGCGAATTTGGCCAATGGTATTCTCAATAGTTATTAATGTTGGTCTCCTTGTCATTGTGAAATATTTTAACTGGTTTAACGGAATGGTTACAGCGTTAGTTAATCAGCCGCAAGTCTTAGTTAAATTCATTATTCCGCTAGGAATTTCATTTTATACATTCACACTTGTTGCATATAATGTTGATGTTTGGCGTGGGAAGTTTGCTCCGGAAACAAACTTTTTAAAATTCGCTACATTCGTTTCGTTTTTCCCCAAGCTGATGCAAGGACCAATTATGTACTACGATGAACTAGCGCATGAAAATGAAGGATCGTTATTTACAAATGTGACATTTCACGATGTCGATTTTCTTGCTTCGTTCCAAAGATTTGTTCTGGGATTACTAAAAAAGGTGCTAATTGCTGATATTATTGGAGTTTATGTTAATTATATCTGGGGAAATACAAATGAAGTTCCTGGGATGTATTTTCCGATTGTCGCTATATTATACGCGATTCAACTATACTGTGATTTTTCAGGTTATATGGATATGAGTTTGGGGATAGCGGGACTATTTGGGATTAAATTGTTAGAGAATTTTAATGTTCCGTATTTATCGAAAACTGTTCAAGAGTTTTGGGGACGGTGGCACATTTCGCTAGGAAGATGGTTTACTTATTATGTGTATATTCCTCTTGGTGGAAACCGGGTTAGTAAACAAAGGTGGGCATTTAATATTATGGCGGTTTGGTTTTTATCGGGGATTTGGCATGGGGCGGATTGGACATTTGTTCTTTGGGGATTGTATTTCGGTGTGCTTTTAGTAATCGGTAGATTGTCACGCGAAAAAAACAAAGAAAAATATGGTCAATACAGCGGAAACTTTGCAAATAGTTTAAGGGTCGTGCGCACCTTCATATTAATAACTATAGGTTGGTCAATTTTTTCCGCTCCGAATATATCGACTTATTTGTCGTTTGGTAAAAGATTTTTAAGACATCCGTTTGATGGCTCGTTACTTGCGATGTTTAATGATCAAACACTAGCACCGATATATTTTGTGTTTGCTATTTTATTAGTAATAGCGCTTGTTACGTTTTATTATTTCCATAACATTAAAGGTAAATTTAACAAGGTTTTTGCTGTTGAAAAATGGAAATTATCACTAAGCTTCATTTTTAATTCGGGGACGATTTTAGCAGCGATTTATTTAATTGTTATTTTAGGCGGCCTTGGCGCATCAGCGTCTGAATTTATATATTTTAATTTTTAATATAAGGGTGAGTATATGAAAAAGGCAGTAAAGTTATTAATTTATTTGGTCGGGATTGTCATAGTTGTTATTGGAGTTTTCGGCTCGTATTTACTATGGTCTTTTTCACTGCCTGCTATATACGAAAATACCTACTATGCGGCCTTAGTTGATAAAGTTGATTTACTAGAAAGACATAAAAGTGATAAAAAAATTATTCTTATTGGCGGCTCTAATGTTGCCTTTGGATTTAACTCGGGGCTACTTGAAAGCGAGTTCCCTGAATATAAGGTAATTAATTTTGGTTTATATGCGAACTTAGGAACGAAATTGATGATGGATTTAGCAAAAGATTATATTGGTGCAGGCGATAAAGTTTTCTTAATTCCTGAAACTAATAAACAATCCATGTCGTTATACTTTTCGCCGGTTAACACATGGAAAGCGATAGAAACGCAGATGTCATTATATAAAAAATTACCCGCTGATAATAAGGAGTTAATGCGGGGTAATTATTTTGCGTATATCAACGAAAAGAAATCATTTAAGGAAGTACTTCCAGGAACAGGAATATATCAAAGAAATAATTTTAACGAGTATATGGATTTCGAATATATCGAAGAGGGTGAAAGTTTAAGAGTTCAAAATCAAATGGCGCAACGATTTGATCCGACGATGCTTATTGATTATTCGTCTGCGTTATTCGATTATGAATTTTTTGATTATGCAAATGATTATAATTATTATGTTAATAAACAAGGTGCAAAAATGTATTTTGCCTTTTGTCCAATTAATGCACTAGCAATTACAAATTATAACGAGGCCGATATTACTAACTTTTATTGGGACTTAAGGGCATACCTTGATTTTCCTGTTATTGGGAATCCTTTTGATTATCATATTGCCGCAAATTATTTTTTTGATAGTAACTTCCATTTAAATGATGCGGGAGCAATCTTAAGAACGCGGATATTAGCTAACGATATTTACCGCGATGTTTTAAAAAAAGAAATAGAAGCAAGTATTGCGATACCAGAAGTACCGAAGTTTCCTGATGTTGTTATGGGCGAAGATAGTGAAGAGGCCAAATACTTCAATTACAAAGAAAATGAAACGGGCTATACTCTTACTAGCATAAAAACCGAATACTTGCATTTAGATACGATCGTTTTGCCCAAGTTTTTAAATGGAAAAACCTTCAATACTATTGGTACCGGCTGTTTTGAGCATAGCGAAAACCTCGAGATATTAGTTCTCCCAAAAACAATTACAGTTTTAGAAAATGGTAGTTTTAAAAACAATCATAAATTAATGTCTGTTAAAATTCTTTATGATGATCCGACAAAAATCCAAGTTGATTATTTAGGAGGTGTGACGGAGGGAGTCCTTGAGGGGTTTAAAATTTTAGTTCCAGAACACAGTCGCCTAAATTTCATGACGGATTATTATTGGTCAGCATATAGTGCTTATTTTGAGGGGTATTAAAATGAAAATCAAATCCAGTTTCTTGACTCTGGCATCAATGTTTTGCCTAACTTCATGTGAAATTATTAATCCAAGTTCGCTCGTAAGGCAAGGAGAAGTAACTGTA
Organism: Erysipelotrichaceae bacterium; assembly: GCA_012518415.1. Lineage (GTDB taxonomy): Bacteria > Bacillota_I > Bacilli_A > RFN20 > CAG-826 > UBA5455. The sequence goes on from JAAYSH010000076.1 coordinate 3,280, forward strand.
AAAATTTCGTGTGACGAATATTGTTATGTTGTTGGAGAACCAATTGCCTCTGTTGAAAAAGATGGTTCGCTTTCTTTTCATATCAATTTTGAAGAAGGGTATGAATTTGCGATGGCCTCAGGAGGAAAATTCATTGACGGAATACTTACACTTGAAAATATAAGTTATTCACAAACTGTCGATGTGTATTCCCGATTACTTGGCGAAATTATTATTAAGGTTAATAACGATCCTGCTTTAGGTGATATCCAAATTTCCCCTAACAAACCTTCCTTTGGGGTTGGGGAGATAGTCACAGTTACGAGCACGCCGAAAACAAATCGCGATTTTTCTTGTTGGACGTTGAATGAGTATTATCATGTTTCATACAATCAAATCGCTGGAAGTCCGATTTCGTTCACTAATTCATATACATTTGTAGTGACAGATAGTGTCATTTTGTGGGCTAATTATTTACTTAAACCTAAAGAGTCGTGGATTATTAACTATGATGCAAACGGGGGAGAA
>JAAYSH010000077.1 GCA_012518415.1 Erysipelotrichaceae bacterium
ATACCGGTGTAAATTATATCGTAACCTTCATCGATATATTGAGAAAACACTTCATGAAATGCAACCGGAGAAGGAGAAGCAGATTGTGGCATATTCCCGGTTATTTCAATTATTTCGAAAAGGCGGTTGGCAGTTAATTCAACTCCATCTAAATATGATTCACCACCAATGTTAACAATAAGTGGAATAACATCAATATTATATTTTTTAACTAAGTCATTTGACAAATCAGCTGAAGAGTCAGTGATCAATTTAATTTTATTCATAAGCGCCTCCGTATTGAAAATTATAAACACTAAAAGTTATATTGTCTATATTTACGCAGAAATTTAGTCATTAAATAATCTTTTGTATGACTTTTGATAAAAAAAGCTAAGAATTTATCTTCGCTTTAAATGTTTTTGTTTTAACCGCTGATTGATAAACTTTTAATTTTAATAGATGGGACTAAAGCACTTGATAATTGTAATTCGAGGTTGTTACCAACATCACTAATATCTTTAAATAAAGTTACTAAGTTACCAGCAATTGTAATTAAGTTTACCGGCTCAGCGATTTTGCCATCTCTAATCATAAACCCATTCGCCTGGAGTGAGAAGTTACCAGATTGTGGATTTAATCCTGAGTGAAGTCCTTGAACGGAATCGATATATACACCTTCTTTAATCGATCCGATTAATTGTTCTTCGCTCTTTCTTCCTGGTTTAATTGAAAGGCCGCGGAAGCCGACACTAATTTTACCACCGCCACCTGTCGCGTTTCCGGTTGTTTCAACACCTTCTTTCGCTGCCGTACCAAGGTTATGAGCGAATAATTTCAAGACGCCTTTTTCAATAAATGCTTTTTTACTTGTTGCTACACCTTCACTATCGTAGTAAGTGTAAAACACGTTATTAGCATAAGGGTTTTCAATAATAGTTACTTTTTTAGACGCAACTTGTTCACCGAGTTTGCCGACAAATAACGATGTTTTCTTTTGAACGTTTTCGGCATTTGCGTTTTGCATATAAGCGCTAAGTAAAGCGCCAGTAGTCCGCGGATTTAAAATAACTGGATAGTTACCTGATTTCGTTGCTTTTCCACCTAGCTTAGCAAGACCTTGTTCCGCGACTTCTTTGACAAAAGCATCAACGTCAAGTGAATTTAAATCATTGTCTAAATGAATTTTGTAATAATTTTTAACATCATCGCCTTCTTTAACAAGAATTGCAGCATAAATGTAGAAGTAGTTGCTCTTGGAGCGAAGATTTAAACCGTATGAATTTCGTTTAACATGTTGTGACTCTTGGTCAGCGTATGAGACTGTTTGAACAGTGATTCGCTTATCATAAGCGAGTAAACGTTTTTCAATATCGACAAGTAAGTCGATTTTATCTTGAGCGTCGCTCTCCGCAAGTGCCTTTTTGAATAAGGATTTGCGGCGGTATTTTGGTGAACCTTCAAAAATAATTGCCGGTTGATCATCTTCGTTTACTCGAGCATTTTCAACGATTTGCTCGACTAATTGTCCGGGAGTTTTTGAATCAATCCGTTCGGTTGATGCAGCGCCGAATTTGCCGTTAACAATACCACGGGCAACAATACGGGCGCCATCATCGACAGAAAACTGATCGACAACACCTTGGAAAACATTAATTTCTGTTGAAGTACTAGCATAATAATCAGCTTCAGCAGCTTCAATACCTGCGGCTTCTGCTAGTTCGAAAAATTGTTTGAATTTAAATTTCATCGTAATTCTCCTCCTGCACCACCAACAGTAATTTCGCTTACGCGGATTGTTGGTTGACCAACATCAGCTTGAATAGAACCACTAGCTGATCCACACATTCCTTGACCGCGTTTTAAGTCATTACCGACCATATCGATATTTTTTAAGATTTCAGCACCATTACCAATTAAAGTTGCACCTTTAACTTGTTCGGCGATTTTACCGTTACGAATAATATAAGCTTCGGTTGCAGCAAAGTTAAAGTCTCCGGTGCCTGGGACAACACTTCCTCCACCAAGTTTTTTTGCATATAAACCAAGGTCAACTGAAGCAATAATTTCTTCAACGGTTGATTCACCGTTATCAATAAATGTATTTGTCATCCGACTTGTTGGTTCGTAGCGATAATTTTGTCTTCTTGTTGAACCAGTAGGTTCGGTATTCATTCTGCGGCCATTAAAGGCATCGACCATATAAGATTGGAGAACGCCATCTTTAATTAAGACATTGCGTCTTGCTTTATTTCCTTCATCGTCGACGTTCATTGAGCCCCAACCATTTTCAATCGTACCATCATCAATCGCGGTAACGACGGGATTGGCAATTTGTTCACCGATTTTGTTAGCAAAAACAGAGAAGCCTTTTGCTACTGATGTTGCTTCTAGAGCGTGGCCACATGCTTCGTGGAAAATAACTCCACCAAAACCATTACCAATAACAACTGGCATTTTTCCGCTTGGCGCATCTTTAGCGTTTAAAGCATTAATTGCACCTTCGGCGACTTCTTTTGCCATCGCGCGAATGTCAATACTTTCTTCTAAATATTCATACCCACCTTGTAAGCCTGGACCTTCGAAGGCGCTTTCAATCCCGTCTTCATTCGCGGCGACTGCCAATAAACCAAAGCGTGTATGTTCGCGGAAGTCTCTAAATTCTTTTCCGTCAGAATTAAAAATTTGGATTGTTCGTCTTTCTTCACTAACACTCGTAATTGTTCGGACAATACTTGGTGAATGTGAAGAAATAATGTCATTAGTTTCTTTTAGTAAACTAATCTTTTCTTCAACAGGGATGTCTTTACCTGATTTTTTTGCACGGTTGTTTTTAGAAACCTTTACCCGAGTAATTTTTTCTACTGTGACTTTTCTTTCCTCATTAAATGAGGCTGAAAGCGTTTCGGCGAGTTTGAGTAAACCACGTCTGGAAAGATCGTTTGTCGATCCGTAAACACTATTATATCCATTTAATAAACGAATACCTGCACCACGGAGAATCGAAGAACTAGGTGATTGCGTTTTCGCGTTTTCAACACGTAAACCGTAACCTTCGATTTCTTCAACGTAAATTTCTGCAAAATCCGCACCGGTAGCTAAGCCTGCATTCAAGACTTCAATTGCTACTTTCTTTGAAATCATAATAATTAGTCTCCTTTTAATTTGAAATATTTACTTCAAAAGTATAATACAATTATTATTTTAATAAAAGTAAACTGCTTAAATTGTCCGCAAAAAGGGCTTTCTTAGCAAAGAAAACCCTTAATTTTCTTAAATTTGCTAACGAGTTGTAAATTTAGGTGGTATACTCAATTCGTTAATATTATGAACTGAGGATTTTATGAGAACTTTGGGAAACATTTTATGGGTGATATTTGGCGGATTCTTTTGGTTTTTATCACTAAGTTTAACAAGTATCCTTTTTTTTATAACGATTATTGGTATACCTGCGGGTGTTCAAATATTTAAACTCGCCCGGTTTGTCCTTTGGCCGTTTGGCAAAAGCGTAAAGAAAGTAAAAAAATCGCGCTTAAATTCAGTTTTGAACGTCATTTGGGCGATTACTCTCGGCTGGATTTATGCGGTCGGTTACTTTCTTAACTCGCTAATTTTCTTTATTTCAATCATCGGAATTCCGTTTGGACTTCAGATTGTAAAAATATCTAAATTCGTCTTTTTACCATTTGGCAGACAATTTGTCTAAACACCTAGATATTTTAATTGCTTTATTCGTTAAACGTGATATGATAACAACGCAAACTTACTTTGGACTGCAAAAATGTCTAAGGCGGAAGGAGAGCAGAAATTATGAAGAAAGATATTCACCCAACATATTACAAAACAACTGTCACGTGTGTCACATGTGGTAATGTTTTTGAGACAGGATCAACTGTAGAAGAAATTCGGGTTGATACATGTGGAAATTGTCACCCATTTTATACAGGTAAACAACGATTCACTGTCGCGGATGGACGTATTGATCGCTTCAATAAGAAATACGGCATCAAAGAAGAAGAGGAATAATTATAAAAAGAAAAAACCGCATTCAACTTTGATAGCGGTTTTTTTGTTTAAAAAGGAGTAAGTAATGAAAAACAAGTTTTATATAACAACACCAATATATTATCCAAGTAATAAATTACATATCGGTCATGCATACACGACTGTTTTAAATGATGTTTATGCAAGATTTCGTCGAATGCAAGGATATGAAACTTATTTTCTCACTGGAGCGGACGAGCACGGCCTTAAAATAGAAGAAAACGCTAAAAAGGCAAATATGACTCCGCAACAATTTGTTGATAAACAAGTCGAAGGTTTTAAAAAGTTATGGGATTTACTCCAAATAACTAATGACGACTTTATTCGTACTTCGGAAAAACGTCATCACGAAACCGTTCAACATATTTTCGATAATATGATTAAACGCGGGGATGTTTATTTAGGAGAATATGAAGGCTACTACTGCGTTCATGAAGAATCTTTTTGGACTGCAACTCAAGTTGGAGAAGATAAACTTTGTCCTGAATGCAAACGTCCAGTTCAAAAAGCAAGCGAAGAAACATATTTCTTTAAAACAGACAAATATTTAGATCGTTTACTTAATCATATGGAAAAACATCCAAAGTTTTTAACACCAATATCAAGAAAAAACGAAATGATTAATACATTTATTAAACCAGGGCTTGAGGACTTAAGCGTTTCAAGAACCTCATTTACATGGGGAATTCCTGTAAAAGCTAATCCAAAACACGTTACATATGTATGGTTAGATGCGCTAACAAATTATATTTCTGCGCTAGGATACAGTTCGAATCATGAGGAGTTATTCCAAAAGTTTTGGGCGGATGAAAACAGTGAAATCATTCATGTTGTGGGTGCCGATATAACGAGATTTCATGCAATTTATTGGCCAATGTTTTTAATGAGCGAGGGAATAAGACTTCCTGATCGAATTTTTGTTCACGGCTTATTAATGATGAAAGATAGCAAGATGTCAAAGTCACGCGGGAATGTTGTTGACCCTGTACCGTTAGTAAAACGCTACGGTGTTGATGCGCTCAGGTATTATTTAGTTCGTGAAACCGTCTTTGGTAGTGATGGACAATTTACGCCAGAGCAATTTGTTGAACGAATTAACGTTGATTTAGCTAATGATTTTGGAAACTTGCTCCACCGAAGTGTGTCGATGATTAATAAATATTATGACGGTATCGTTCCTCAATATAAAGGAGATATTACTCCATTTGATAAGGAATTACGTGAACTAGCAGAGCAAACAGTTAAGGATTATGAAGCACAATTAGGCGATTTAAAAATAACTGAAGCATTTATTAGTGTATTTAAACTTATTAGTGCAACAAATAAATATATTGATAACACCGAACCATGGAACTTAAAGAAAAACGGTGAGGATGAAAAGCTTGCTAGCGTGATGAATCATTTGGCAAACGCGCTTTATGTCGCGGCAATTTTACTACAACCAGTCTTAGTTGAAGCTCCAAGCAAACTATTCGACCAACTCGGGGTTGAAGAAGACTTACGTGATTATAAGCACGTATATAAGTTTGGTGTTTTAGGTGGACAAAAAGTTAATAAAGGCCAACCATTATTTCCGCGTCTAAACGTAGAAGATGAAGTTGAATATATTAAATCATTAATGGGTGATAATTAAAAAACTATGGCAAAACACCACTATAAAGTTGGACAAACAGTAAGCGGGATAACCAAAGGATATACATCCGAAGGACTTGGTATTTTATATACCGAGGATAATTCCCGTTTTTTTGTTAAGGGTTTAATTGATGGTGAAGAGGCGGAAGCAAAAATTACTTATGTCGGCCAAAGATCAAGCTATGCAAAACTTACAAAACTAATAACGAAGTCAGATAAAAGGATTCAACCAAAATGTCCAGTATCTACCGCCTGCGGGGGATGTCAGTTTCAACATATCGCCTATGATGAGCAATTAAAAATTAAGCGAGGAATTGTTGAAAACGCCTTTAGAACAATCGCAAAAAGCGATCATCCAGTCGATGAGTGTGTTGCATCACCGATGCCTTATTATTACCGGAATAAGATGCAAATACCGCTTGGTTTAGATAAAAAAGGCAATATCATCAGCGGATTCTACCGAGCAAGAACACATATAATTATCCCAACTCCTGAATGTGTAATTGAAAATGAACGTTCGAATGGGATTATTGCAACAATTAGAGCATTAATGAAATCAATGCGCATTCCTCCATATGATGAAGATAAAAGAAGCGGAGTTATTCGCCATATTTTAATAAGAACTAGCTATTACACGCCTGGTTTAATGGTGGTTTTAATAACGAATGCGGATAATTTTTATAGCCGTAACAACTTTGTTAAAGCCTTAACAAAAGCACATCCAGAAATTACAACAGTTGTCCAAAACGTTAATAAACGCAAAACTTCAGTAATCTTAGGAAAGCGGTTTCGAACACTTTATGGACCTGGGTTTATTGAAGATGATATATTAGGTATTCGTTTTAAAATATCACCACAGTCTTTTTTCCAAATTAATCCACTCCAAACAGAAAACTTATATAAAATCGCAATTGAAAAAGCAGAAATAAATAATAGTCACACTGTCCTAGATGCCTACTGCGGTATTGGAACGATATCTTTAATTGCGGCAAGACACGCAAAAAAGGTTATTGGTGTCGAAATTAACTCCCGCGCAATTAGAGATGCTAGAAGTAACGCGAATAGAAATAATATCGATAATGTAGAATTCTACACCGCGGATGCTAGCGATTTTATGGAAAACGAAGCGAAACTAGGAAGTAAATATGATGTAGTTATAATGGATCCACCAAGAAAGGGTTCAGATGAAAAGTTTCTTAATGCCGTCTTAACTCTAGAACCAAAAAAAGTTGTTTATGTGAGTTGTAACCCTGGAACACTTGCACGTGATATTACATTATTAAATAAAAAATATGAAATAAAATCAATTACGCCTGTTGATATGTTTTCGCAGACCTATCATGTGGAGACGGTTGTATTGATTGAGAGGAAATAGGGTGTAAAGCCTGTGTAATAGAGATTTAGTAGTTTTATGAGCTTGAAACTACTAAGACTCTATTTTTGATTTTGAAGAGAATCTGCGGAAATTTGTAAAAACTTAGTGGGCGTTCTAGAGAATAGGTCTAATTCAAGAACGAGCAGGTATAAAAAAAGATGCTTGGCTTGGTAAAATAGATGTAATTCTTACTAATGATCTAAAACTGAAGCTTAAAAACAAATAAGATGAATCTTATAAATTAGAATACCTTATAGTTGCTTTAAATAATGAATTAGGAAAAAAATTCATAACTGTTATGCTTATGAGTTAGTTAGAGAATGAAAGAAAACTACCGCAGGCAGTGGCCGATAATTGTCTAACAAAACAAAACGCACCCCTCGGTTATGGCTTTAGTAATATTTAATGAATCTTGGGGAATTCAGCAAGTGATGAATGATAAAGATCAACAAGATTTTACTGTCGAACTTTATCATTTAACTAAAAATCTTGCACCGCACTGCTTTGTTATATCCAATGATGGCTGGGAACACACAATTAGTGACCTTGCAACGATGCACAATTATCAAGAAACAAAAACTGATTTATTAACAACTTATGATGATTTGTTGGGCACGTTTATACACAAAAAAGAATTGCCGCCACATACAACAAAACCGTTATTTGTTAATGGATATGACTACAGCGGACAACCATTATTGCTAACTGAATTCGCTGGCATTGCGTTTAGCAAAGATTTGGACCGTGGTTGGGGATATGGCGATGCGGTTAAAGATAATGAAGCATTTATTGCTAAATTAAAAGGTCAATTGGAAGCGATTGAAGAACTAAGTGATATAACTGGTTATTGCATTACACAACTAAGCGATGTTGAACAAGAAGTTAATGGCCTTTTAGATGCAGACCATGAATACAAATTACCAATTGATGACTACATTAAACTTTTTAAATAAATAACATATACATAAAAACGTTTTCATTTTCTCTTTTTCTGTGCGCTTTGCTTTAAGAGTTAATAACAAGTTAGGTATAATGTATATAATAGGAGGCATATATGCGAATAATTGTTATTGGTGCTGTTGCAGCCGGGACATCCGCAGCAGCAAAAGCAAGAAGAAATAGTGAGAATGCAGAAATCGTTATTTACGAAAAGGGCGAGTACGTTTCATACTCTGGTTGCGGTATGGCATACCATATAGGCGGAGAAATTAAAGACGGGGCCACACTTCATCCACGTGACGATAAATATTTTAAAGAAGTTTATAATGTCGATATTAAAATAAAACACGAAGTTAGCAAAATTAATCCAAGCAACCAAAGTGTAGAAGTTAAGAACTTATCTACCGGAGAAACTTTTATTGATAACTACGATAAATTAATTATTGCAACAGGCGCTCGAGCAATAAAACCGCCAATCGAAGGTGTTGATTTAGAACATGTATTTTTATTACGCAACATTAATAATATGTATGCGATAACTAATTATCTCAATAAAAACAAAGTAAAAAACGCCGTTGTCGTTGGCGGCGGTTTTATTGGATTAGAGGTTAGTGAAGCGCTACGCTTTAAAGGTATTAATGTTTCACTTGTTGAATTTAAGCCACAAGTCGCAACATCAATCGATGCCGATATAGCAAAAATAGTGGAGTTAGAACTAACTAATAATGGTGTTGATGTCCATAAAGGTGTCGCAGCCCAAAGTATTACTAATAAGAAAGTTCAGCTTAGTAACGGCAAAGAACTTCTAGCAGACATTGTTATTATTGCAGTTGGAGTACGGCCAAATAGCGAAATCGCACAAGAAGCAGGAGTTAAGCTAGGCAACTACCGCGGTATTTTAGTTAATGAAAAACTAGAAACAAATATCCCTAACATATATGCCGCTGGCGATGTTAGCGAACAATATCATAATGTCATCGAAGACTACGTTTATATTCCGTTAGGTTCAACTGCTAACCGTCAAGGACGAGCAGCAGGAGACCAAGCAACTGGAGGAGAAATTACTTTTGGCGGCATTATCGGTACAAGTATTTATCGGATTTTTTCACTCACTGTTGCACAAACTGGAATTAATGAAGAACAGGCAAAAAATGCTGGTTTTGAACCAGTAGTTTTATACAATATAAAAGCTGATCGACCTGAGTATTTTGGCGGTAAAGACATGTATGTTAAAGCAGTCGCAGACCAAAAATCTAAAAGACTTCTCGGTGCTCAAATCGTTGGTCCAAATGCAGTTGATCGAACGGTAAACACATTCGCGGCAGTTATCCACCTTAAAGGAACGGTAGATGACTTAGTTGATCTTGATTTAGCCTACGCGCCACCATATGCGAATCCGCGTGATATCGTTAATTACACAGGAATGATGTATGACAATGTTATTAGGCGTGAAAAGAAGATGATGCGCGGAAAAGAAGTGAAAAAAAAGATAGTTAACGGCGAACCGCTTATTGTTATTGATACTCGAAGCGCCAGCGCCTTCGCCGCAAGCCACGTACCCGGCGCTTTGAATATTCCGCTTTCTCAACTAAGAGAAAAAGCCGCATCGCTTCCAAAGCACTTGCCAATCGTATTTTATTGTAATCGCGGCTTAGATGGATATGTTGGTCAAACAATTTTAGAAAACTTAGGGTTTCAACATGTTTATAATATTCGTGGCGGATACTTTGGTTATTTACTTGACGAATAAATTATATAAAACTAATGCAAAAGCGGCCTATATCGGCCGCTTTTTTCTTTTCATTAATGATGATGGTCGTTATGTATATGTTCGCCAATATCACAATCTCCGTCTATGCATTCGTTATGCTCGGTCTCAAATTGAACAGTTAAATGGTTAATTTCAAATTCTTCTGCTACTTTATTTATATTTTCGCGAATTTTTCCTGCCTCCTTGAGTGAAAGTGAACTATTAATATTTACGTGAACAGTCGCGAGTTTATCTTGGCCGGTTAAAGTCCAAACGTGTAAGTGATGCGCATCATCAACTTGATCAACTGCTTGGATTGCCGCTAAAAACTTATTAGTTGGAAAATCTTTTGGGGCTTTTTCAAGCAATACTGCAAATACTTTAAACAAGTTACGAAGCGCCCCAATGAAAACAAAGATACTCATTCCGATTGTTAAGATTGGGTCAAGTAAGTAAATGTTTGGATTATCAATTGTTAACATTAATATTGAACCAATTAAAACAATGAACCATCCCATTGTGTCTTCTAAAGTATGAAGAAAGGTCGCCCGTTGGTTTAAGTTTTCACCCCGACTTGTTACAATCGCAGCAATAATGTGGACAACTATACCAATCACAGCTAAAATGATCATCCATTGCGCTTTAACAACAGGAACTTCAGGCTGTAATATTCTTGTAATCGATATATAAGTCATTAAAATTGCACCGACAATTAAGATAATTGACATGATTAATGCGGAGATGATTGAATATCTAGCATATCCATATGTGTATTTATTATCTGGTTTCTTCGTTGACTTTCGTTCAAGAAAATATGACACCCCTAACGAGGCTGCGTCCCCAAAATCATGGAAAGCGTCAGAGAAAATTAATACACTATTAGTCAAAATTCCCCCAACAACTTCAACGATTGCAAAAATCAAGTTTAAGAAAAAGGCGATTAAAATGTTCCGACTCGATTTACTCATTGGTGTTTTCTTCGAATTGTCCATAAATATGCTCCTTTGTTGTTTCAATTAAAGTAATTACATGCTCATCATGTAAACGATAAAAAACTTCCTTACCAACTTTCTTTGATTTAACGACGCGATTTTCAATAAGTATTTTCATTTGATGTGAAATCGCGGACTTTTCCATGTCGAGCAAATAACAAATCTCGTATTGACAAAGTTCTTTCAAATCAAAAAGCGCAAGCAAAATGCGTGCTCTTGTTTGATTGCCGAAAGCTTTAAAAAAGTTTGTAAATGTGGCAATTTCGCTCGAAGGCGTTAATGTTGGTTTTATTTCGTTCAATTTATCGACATCATGTTTGTGCATAAAATTACCTCAGTTGAATAATTGTTCAACTGTTATATTATCACCATTTGTTTTTCGTTGCAACAAAAAAAGACGCTTTTTTAGCG
>JAAYSH010000017.1 GCA_012518415.1 Erysipelotrichaceae bacterium
AACTACCATCTGCTTTTGTAAGTGCGGTTTTTTCTTTATGTAAATTAACAATATTTTCTACTTGTTCTACAAGTGCGACACCATCGGCATTAATATTGCTTTTAATCGTGTTAATTCGCTGTTTTTGTACTGCGCTTTGTGTTCCTACGCTAGCGCCTGCTGTTGCAGTTGCTAACGCTACATTAGGTAAAACGTTTCCTATCGCTTGTAAATCGCCCTTATAAAATTGTTGTGCCGTTTCGCTCATTTCACTTGAATATGAAGATCGTTCTAATTCGTATAACCTTTCTCGGCTTGCTTCAGGACTTGCTAGTGTTTCATAACTTTGCCAATAATCTAGTGTGAAAACATCTCCGCTTAAAATCGAAGTAGGCTGAGTTAATGAAGTTATATTTAAAATCAACTAAAATAACAAACCGTTATCAAATAGAAAACAATTCGTTTGATATGATAATTAAAAAGTTGGAGTGTTAGCTCCAACTGCTTTGATATTTATAGGGTTAATAAGGTGTAAATTATTTCTACCATCGTTTGCATCTGATTAATGGAAACGAATTCATATTTTCCGTGAGCGTAGTAACCGCCTGTTCCTAAGTTTGGTGTTAATACACCTTGATAAGACAAACCTGCTCCATCAGTACCGCCACGAATTGGGATATAACTTAAAGGTAAATTAAGTAATTCATATGCTTTTTCTAACCGGTCAAGGCAGCGGCGGTCTTCTTTAATTAGTGCTGCCATATTTTTGTAACTATCTTCGATTTCGACTTTGACGAGTCGTTCGCCGAATTTTTTATTAATAATTTGAGCGGCGTGATGAAATGAGTCTTTTTGCTCCTGCAAATATATTTCGTTGTGATTGCGAATAATATAATTTAGTGTCGCTTGTTCAACTCCGCCTTCCATTGAAGTTAGGTGGTTAAATCCTTCATAATTACTTGTTTTTTCTGGAACTGCGTTTGGATCTAAAAGAGAGTGAAATTCCATCGCCACTGTGCTAGCGTTTATCATTTTATCCTTTGCAGTTCCCGGATGGATTGCTTTACCGTGAATGCAAACATTTGCGCTTGCAGCATTAAAGTTTTCATAATTTGCATAAGCGATATTGCCCCCGTCAACTGTGTAGGCATATGTTGCTTTAAAATGGTCGAGATTAAAGTTTTCGACGCCTCTGCCGATTTCTTCATCAGGTGTGAAAGACAAGGCAACATGCGCGGTTAATTTTTCTTTGTTTTGTAATACTTTTTCCACAGCGCTCATAATAATTGCTATACCAGCTTTATCATCCCCGCCTAAAAGTGTTGTTCCGTCCGTAACAATTAAATCATCACCAATAACTTCATTTAACTCGGGGAAATCACTTGGATCCATATAAATATCGAGTTCTTTATTTAAAGTAATGGTCTTACCATCATAGTTTTTAATAATTCTTGGTTTAACATTTGCTCCACTTAGTTCTAATGCTGTATCTACATGGGCGTTTAAGCCAATTGTCGGAGCATCTTCACTAGCATTTAGAGCTTCAATCCTGGCATAAACAACTCCGTATTCATCTAAAAAAGCATTACTAACACCTAAGTTATGAAGTTCTTCAACTAAAACTTTGGAAAGTTCGAGTTGTTTTTTTGTACTTGGAATTGTTAAAGAAGTATCGTCACTTTGTGTATCATAACTAACGTAATGTAAAAATCTTTTTGTAAGCATAAATATTATCCTTTCTTTTTAAGTAAAAAAAAACCGCTTATACAAGCGGTCTTTATATATTTTATCTGCGTAAGCCGAGTTTATCAAGGACTTCTAAATATGAATCACGGTCTTCTCTTGCTAAATAATCAAGCAATTTTCTTCGTGAAGCAATTTTGCGGTAAAGTCCTCTTTGTGAGTGGTAATCATGTTTGTGTTCGCGCATATGTTCTGCTAGTTCGAGAATTTCTGCAGTTAAAATTGCAATTTGAACTGGTGCGGAACCGGTATCTTTTTCGTTTTTGCCGAACTCTTTAACGATTTGTGCCTTTTGCTCTTTTGATAACATCTTTCTTCCTCCTATATCATTCTTAACTTAATCCTCGATTAACGTTGGAGAGTCGTTAAACCAAGACTAAGTCGCCTTCAATAATATATGCTAAATAAGTATTTATTGCAAGTATTAAATACTTGCTTAGGTTGATTTTGCGCGTCTTTGATAAAACATATCCGTTTTGTAAGTGTTTTTATTATATTTGTTTACTTTAATAAGTTCTTATATTTACTGCGAATATTAATTTCATCATTTTTCATCGTTTCGATTAATTTATCGACCGAGGCGAATTTTTCTTCTTCACGTTCAAAGTTTAAAAATGTGAGACTAACTTCTTTCCCGTATATGCGCTTATTATAGTCAAATACATGAATTTCAATAATCGCTTCACTAAGTTGTTCGATTGAAGGATGAGTTCCAATATTAATCATTCCTAAGTATTCGACATTATCGATTATTAAAGTTCCGGCATATACTCCAGTTTTTGGGATGACATAATTGCCAATTGGGGCGATATTTGCGGTAGGAAATCCAAGCTTAGCCCCGTTCCCTCTGCCTTTTACTACTTTACCCCTAATTTTATAATTGTAGTTAAGTAGTTCGTTTGCTTCCCTTACTTTTCCCTCGCTTATTTTTTGTTTAATTAGTGTCGTTGAAATTACTTCTGACTTGTTCGTTTCAACTTTTTCAACAATTGTTGTTTTAAAGTTTGCGGTTTTACTTTCCTTTAAATCTAGCGCACTTCCTTTTGCTTTATGACCAAAGCGAAAATCATAGCCAACTACGACAGTATGAATATTGAGTTTATTTAATATATGTTCAATAAAATCATTTGGGGAAATCTTTGTAAATTCGTCATCAAATATAGCAAATAAGACATGGTCGACGCCGTAATGTTCAAACAATTCAATTTTATCATCATCACTATTTAAATATGTATGGCGGCGGCTAGCATGAGATTCACTATTTGTATAAAAAGTTAAAACCGCGACTTTTTTACCGAGTTTTCTTGCTTCATTAATTAGAGCAAGGTGTGCAAGGTGAACTCCGTCAAAGTAGCCTAAACATAAGACGGCTTCTTCTTCAAAGGGAGTAATATTTGCTAAATTTAAATGTTTAATAATCATAAGAATAAACCTCGGGCAATTTTATATAAATTTTCATTTTTATTTTCTAAACTTAGATGAGCGAGTATTTCGTTTGTTTTTGAAATAGCGATAAGATCTTGCTCATCATAAGGAAGCCTAAGTTTTTGGCCATACTTAATCTTTTGAGCATCTTCATCACTAACTTCAACTTGCTTATAGTGACTTAGTGCCTTAACAACTGATTGCGGTTGGAGCGAGGCGATTTCACTAACATCTTTAGCATCTTCAACGTTAAAGTTTGCGTTTTTACTCCTTTGTAGGGCGACAAGATGACCAATCGTACCGAGTTTACTAGCGATATCACTACCTAAGGTGCGAATATATGTCCCGCTTGTGACTTCGGCTTCAAATGTAATTAGATTATTTTTACTATCGTAATTTAGTAAATTAATTGCACTTATATAAATTCGCCGCGGTTTTCTCTCAACTTCAATTCCTTGACGGGCGAGTTTATACAAGGGGACTCCGTCTTTTTTAAGCGCACTTACCATCGGAGGAGTTTGCATTGATTCACCCGTAAATGATTGGAGGACTTCGTTTATTTGTTCTTCATCGAAAACTGGAACATCTGCCCGATTAGTAATCGGGGAATCACTATCAAGTGAAACGGTCGCTTCACCAAGTTTAAGGGTTGCGATATAAGTTTTTGGGAGTTCATTTAAATACGGGACTAGTTTAGTAGCTTTACCAACTAAGACAATTAATAGACCGGTCGCGAATGGGTCAAGTGTCCCCGAGTGACCAACTTTAAAGGTAGGAAAATGCTTCCTTATATATTTAACAACATCGAATGATGTCCAATCTCTTCTTTTATTAATTAAGTAAATACCGTCCATTTGTTGCCCTTTCGCCTTAGTATTTATTATAATATATTTTACATGAGTTGGTGAATTATGAAGGCACTTAGAAAAACGCTCGCTGCGATAAGAAAAGCGGATGAACATTTTGACTTAATTAACGAAGGTGAAACAATCGTCGTCGGAGTTAGTGGCGGCAAGGATAGTGTTTTACTTGTTTATGCACTTAATTTATATAAAAGATTTGTTAATAAAAACTTTAACTTAATTGCCGTTACGCTTGATCTTGGCTTTGAGGGCTTTGATCCGGCGAAGTTAATCGAGTTTTATGAACAAAATGAAATTACTTATTATATTGAAGATGCAAAAAGTGTGTATCCCATCTTAAAAGCAAATATGGAACAACATAAGTTAAACCATTTACCTTGTTCAATTTGTTCAAAAATGAAAAAAGCAGCGATTAATAAAGCCGCGCATAAATATGAAGCAAGTAAAGTCGCATTTGCCCATCACGGGGATGATGCGGTTGAAACTTTACTAATGAATGCGATTCACGGCGGACGGATTGCAACATTCGCACCAAAAATGTTTTTAGACCGCGAACAAATTATGTTTATCCGTCCGTTTGTCTACTTAGATGAATTAACAATTAGCCAAGCAGTTAAAACTTTAGAACTACCACTACTAGAGTCAAGTTGTCCGGCGGATAAAAAGACAACTAGAGAAGATATTAAGCACCTTTTGCAGTCAATTTATAAAAAATACCCGCAGGCGCAATCAAATTTTATTCTTAGTTTAACTAACGGTGCCAAGTATGATGTTTGGGATGATAAAATTACTTATCAAACAAGTGTTCCTTATTTAACTGTTGCGCCAGTCGCAAACATAAATGATAAATCCGCAGTTATTTATATAAGAATGAAAGTATTTTGTGAAGAGCAACAAATTGCCCTAGATGATGAATTAACAAGTGATGAAGCTGAGTATAACTATTTACTCATCAAATATAAAGATGAAAATGTCGGAACAATTCGCTATAAAGTTGAAAATAACACCGCCTACTTTGGCAGGTTCGCAATTTTAAAACAGTATCGCGGCCGCGGGTTTGGTAAAGCCGTCTTTTTATGGCTTGAGCATTTTTTGAGTAAAAAACACTCTCCTCTTACAATTACCTTCAGCGGTCAATCATATTTAAAAGATTATTACTTAAGTTTAGGTTATGAAATTGAGGGCGATATATTCTATGATGCAAATATTGAACATTATTTGTTTAAAAAGGTCATTAAATAAAAAACCGCGGCAATCCGCGGTTATTTTTTATTCTTCTTGTTTGATTTTTTCAAGAATTTGTTCGATTCGCTCACCAGTTTCCATTGTTTCATCATGATAAAATGTTAACTCTGGAGTCTTCCGTAAGTGCGACCTACTTGCTAGTTGGGTGCGAATATACCCTTTCGCCCGGTTAAGTCGCTTAAGCCGGAAGTTTTTATTATCGCCGATAAACGATACATAAATTTTTGCATAAGAGAAATCATTTGTAATATGTGCATCAATTACTGTGACAAATCCAATTTCTGGATCTTTTAAATCATATTGGATAATCGATGATATATCACGGATTAACTGCTGCTTATTTCTTTCTTTGCGCGCATTCATTTACGTAACCTCAACTTCAACAAAGTGATAGCCTTCAATGACATCATCAACGTGAATATCGTTATATCCTTTAAGCGTAATCCCGCATTCATGACCTGCTCGAGTTTGTCTTGCTTGGTCTTTGCCATGCTGCATTGTCTCAATTACACCTTCATGAATAACTACATCATCACGGATTAAGCGAACTTTTTGGCCACGTTCAATATAACCACTGTTAACTCGACAACCACCGATCGTTCCAACTTTTGATGCTTTCCATAAAGCAAGTACCGTTGCTTGGCCAGTAATTTCTTCAACAATTTCTGGTTTAAGTAAACCTTTCATCGCTTTTTCCATCTCTTCGATTAAAGCATAAATAACCCGGTGTGTTCTTATATCGATGCCTCGATCTTTTGCAAGGGAGCGAACTGTCGCATTTGGTCTTACATTAAAGCCGTAAACAATTGAGTTCGTTGTTTCAGCAAGTAATATATCGCTTTCAGTAATTCCACCTGCAGAACTTCGGATTATATTAACATTTACCCCATCAACATTAATTTTTAATAATGAGGCTGCGACTGCTTCTGCTGAACCAGAATTATCCGCTTTAATAATAACATTAATCGTTTGAATTTCTCCTTCGGCGAGTTGTTCATGAAGTGTATCTAAACTAAAAACGTTTGATTCTAGCAATTCTTTTTCTGCTTTTGATTGCTTAATTTTTTCAGCGATTTGCCGTGCGGTTTTTTCTTCATGGAACGCCATGAATGCATCACCGGCTTCTGGGACTTCACTTAAACCAATAATTGCTACTGGTGTTGATGGTCCGGCTTCTTTTAGAGCTTTGCCGTATTCGTTTGTCATCCGGCGAATTTTACCGTATGCGCCTCCGACAACAACAAAGTCGCGGTTTTCAAGTGTTCCATTTTGAACAAGTAATGTTGCTTTTGGTCCTTCACCACGGTCAAGCCGTGCTTCTAAAACTACTCCTGTTGCAAGTCGGTTCGGATTTGCTGTTAATTCCTGCATTTCGGCAAGTAGTAAAATGTTATCAAGTAACTCATCAATTCCGATATTTTGCTTGGCACTTATTTCAATAAAGATTGTATCTCCGCCGTATTCTTCAGCAACAATATTTTGTGCAAGTAAGCCATCTTTTACTCTTTGCGGGTTTGCGCCTGGTAAATCGATTTTATTAACTGCAACGATTATTGGCACTTTAGCCGCCTTAGCATGATCAATTGCCTCGATTGTTTGGGGCATGACCCCATCATCAGCAGCGACAATTAAAACGACAATGTCAGTTGCTTGTGCTCCCCGGGAGCGCATCGAAGTAAATGCTTCGTGACCAGGTGTATCGATGAAAGTAATTTTCTTTCCTCTTACTTCTGCCTGATAGGCTCCGATTGCTTGGGTAATTGATCCCGCCTCACCAGCGGCAACACGTGAATCGCGGATCGTATCAATTAGCGTCGTTTTACCATGGTCAACGTGACCCATAATTGTTACAACTGGCGGACGCGGTTCGAGTTGTTCTTCCTTATCCGCGAAGTCATATTGTTCTAAAATATCTTCCTCTTTGATTTCTTCGATTAAAAATTCATAGCCAAATTGAGTTGCGATTTCTTCACTTAACTCTTCATCGACTAAAGTGTTAATCGTTACCATTGTTCCTTTTAAGAACAAGTATTTGACAATTTCTGAGGCATTTAAATTTAGCTCAGTTGCTAAATCACCGATTGTAAGTGGTTCAGTGTAAATAAATATACCATCATTTGTTTTCTTACGCGGTCTAGGCTCACCTGGTTGTCCACCTCGATTAGAGCCGCGACGATTTCTTCTGTTTTTAGCCATTAATTACACCTTCCTTTTTTAATATTTGGCGAATTTCTTTGGCAAAAGAGTGGTCTTTTAGTGCGAGTGCACCAATTTCGTTTTTGCCAAGCGCATCACCAATTGCGCTTTTGCTTCCTTCGATAACGTAAGGAATTTCATTTTCTTTTGCATAACGGATAAGTTTTTGCTGGCTGTTTTCATTTAAGTCATTAGCAATAATTATTAATTTTACTTGCTCAACTTTAGCAGCCATTATTCCGCCTTGCCCCAAAATAATTTTCCTTGCTCGAAAGGCAAGTCCGAGTAATCCTTCAACTCGTTTATTTAACACTTTTAAGATACTCCATTAATTCATCATAAATGTTAGTTGGTACCGTGCCAAACTTTTTTTCGAGCACTTTGTCTTTTTTTGCCCTTTTAAAGACAGCTTCATCAATACTTAAATATCCGCCGTGTCCGTTTAGCTTTCCTGTTGGATCAATTTTTATTTCTCCTTCGGGAGTACGGACAATGCGAATTAATTGTTTTTTTGGGAGTCTTTCTCCAGTAACAAGGCAGCGCCTTAAAACGACTTTTCGCATTTTCATCCTCCTAATTAAAACCAATCATCAGGATCTTCGTCGTATAAGTGATCGTATTCTTCGTATTCGTCTTCGTCGTATTCTTCTTCATATTCACTTTCTGCAGCTTCAATTTCAGCGAGTTCTTCCTCGGTATAAATTTCCATTCTTGGTGCTGCAGGTGTGGGAGTATCGATTTCTTCTTCAACATCATCTTCTTTTTGTTCACGGCGCTGTTTTTTTCTTGGTTGTCCGCTTTCTTTTTGCTTATCTTTTTCTAATTCAGATTCAAGTTGTTCGAGTGTTTTTATTGTTTTGATTTCACGTATAACTGGCTCTTCTTCGACGTCATCAACATGCTCATCTTCGTAATCAACTTCATAGTCTTCAACGTAATCATCTTCGTAGTGATCATCATACTCATAAAAGTCATCTTCCTCATATGGAGCGACGAAGTCTGCTGGAATTTCATCTTTTTCAGTTTTTGGGATTGATGCAATATAAGCATCAAGGGCAAGTTGCCTCTGCCGTTGCTCTTCTTCTTGCTCAGCGGCTTGAATAATATCACTAACATATTGCATTGAGATTGCACTTTCATGTGCTTCATCTAATTCTTTAATATCAATGTGCCAACCGGTAAGTTTTGCAGCAAGTCTAACGTTTACCCCTCTTCTTCCAATTGCCACACTTGAATCACCATTATTAACAACAGCGATTACTTCTTTTGTTTCTTCGTTCATATTTAAACCGATAACTTTTGCCGGTCGAAGTGCTTCGACGATGTATAAAGCGGGGTTATCATAGTAAGTAACGACATCGATTTTTTCTGCTGGTGAAGCATTACCTAATCTTGAAACAACTTTTTGGATTCTTGTTCCATTTGGTCCAATACACGCACCAGTTGCATCGACATCAGGATTAAGTGAGTAAACTGCAACTTTGGAGCGTGATCCTGCTTCACGGGCAATATTAGCAATAATAACAGTACCATCATAAATTTCGACAATTTCTTGTTCAAGAATTCTTCTTAAAAATCCTTCGTGTGAGCGCGAAATATTTATTTGTGCGCCTCGAGGCCTGTTTTCAACATTTACGACATAGACGTTAATTGCATCGCCAGTTTCAAATGTTTCATTACCAATATGGTTACGGCGTGGTAAAAATAATGTTTGGTTAGTGGAACCAACTTTAATATTTGTCCCGTGCGCATCACTTGATTCAACAACACCGGTAATCATTTCTTCCATCTTTTCTTCATACATTTCAAATAACGCTTGTTTTTCTAACTCGCGAATTTGTTGTTGGAAAATTGAAGCGAATGAAGAAAAGTTAACTTGAGAGAAATCTTCCATCGTATATTTTACTTCGTATATATCATCAACATTAAGTTCTAGTTTCTTAACATTTTCATCATTTACATCGATTTGTAAGAAATCATCTTCAACTTGATCGACGACTTGCTTTTGGTGATACATTTCGATTTCATCACTATCTTCATTTAAGTGAATTCTTGTTAAAGCGTCATCACCACCGTTAAGAAACTTAATAAATGCTTTGTTAGCAGCGAAGCGAAGCGCATCTGCTACTACATCATATTCGAGATATTTAGTTTCAGCGACTTCATTAATTGCATCGATAATGTTTGTCGTTTTTTTCTTTTTTCTTGCCATTTTTTTAATTCCTTTTACTTAATATTTAATTGCGAGGCGAATGTTAGCAATATTACGCTTATTTACTTCAACCTCGGTTTCTTTTGTTTTTACTCTAGTTATTAATTTAATTGACTCCTCATTAACTTCACTTAGAGTCCCTTGGAGTTCATGATTTTTTAAGACATGCTCTTTAAATTTAACATGAACATACATATCTACATATTCACTCAATTCGTTAATTCGCAGGTTTTTTTCTGCTCCCGCGGAGCCGACATCAAGCATATATGCACTAGCGATTAAATCTTCTTCATCAAGGGCGTTACTTATTAATTCACTTACTTCGACGATTTCATCTAAGTCAAGTCGTTTACTACCTTTTTCAATGAGAATATCAAGATGTAACATTTTTTTTCTTTCGCTTAAATTTAGTTTATATATTCTATATCCTAGCGGGCTTATTGTAGCTTCTACTAGTGAGATAAGTTCATCTTTTAAAGCCATATTTACCTCCCATATAAAACCAAAGAGTGGGAAGAACTCCCACTCCTATAGAGTATAACTGAAGGAATTGCTTCCTACAAAAATTATATTACTACATTATTTACATACATGCAAATAAATTTATCGATATGTTTTTCCTTTAACTTATATATTACAGTTAATGTTGCTTTTTTTTCTCTTTCAAATAAATATTTCCTTACCCTTAATATTTTTGATATTTATACAAGATCGAATTTTACTAAAATGTAATTGGCTAAAAGACAATACAAAATTATTATACACTTGTTCTAATAAAAGACAAACTTTCACAATTTTTAAGATTGATTATTAGTTTTATGAACAAATTTAATTATCTCATCTATTTTAATTACATTTATAACCCCTCCGTTTAAAGGGAAATAGTTTAGTGATTCCTGCCAAGCGACTTTGCATGCGATATCAAAATAATTACAAAGAAAAAAGTTAGATTACTACGCATAATCTAACTTTAATTAATACGAGAAAAGTCTATCGTCCACCATAATTTCTTGTTGTAATTACTCGGTTACTAAGACTAATCACACCCCTTTTTCCATTGCTTTAATTACCTTTAGTCAATAAAAACTGTTCTAGTGAAAACCCTTTTGCAACATTTACTACTCAAATACTTTATTGCTTTATCCAAGAAAGTAAGGTTGGTAACCATGTAGCGACACGCGGGACAACTTGACCCTCAACTTCTTTTGTTGCTTCATTTGCTAAGCTTAAGCCATGTGGTCCCTGCCCATATAAATGAAACTCAACAGGAATATTTGTTAAAAGTAGTCTTCTTATATAGTCAAGCATTCCTTGTGGTGAAGTAATTTTATCTTCGGCAGTCGCCCATATAAATGTTGGCGGTGTGTTTTTGGAAATATAGTCTTCAGCATCAATTGAGTAAATATGTTTCAAACTTTCTTTTCCTTCTTCATCCCATGTATCGGCGACTTTTTCATAATCTTCAACATAACGGCTAGTTAAATACGGATAAGCAAGGACAACTTTTTTAATATATTTATAAAATAGTGATCCACATACTGCTGCAAGATGTCCGCCTGCTGAAAAGCCAATAATATAAATCCGTTCTTTATCAACACGAAGTACTTCGGCATTATCAACAATATACTGCAGTGTCTTTCTTACTTCATCGACGACTTCTTGGAATGTGAGATTTGGGTTTTTCTCCCAAGTTGTATATTCAAGCACGAATGCTTGATAGCCTGCAGCATTTAGTGCTTTGGCAACGGGCTCACCTTCACGTTGAGAAACGTAGTTGTAGCCTCCTCCAGGAAGTACAATAAACGCAGGATGATCGAGTTTCTTACGATAAACAGGAAGTAAATAGTTGGTTAATGTCGCTGTTTTTCCAATTTGCATAATTATTCCTCCATCTTTATTACCACTTAATATTTTAGCATTATTTTTATTTTTTGTTAAGAGAGAGAAACATTTTTTAGTGTTTTAAAAAGGCCTAGGATCGTCTAGGCAAAGGTGTAATAAACTCATTCTTGACTGCGGAAACCAGAGTGTAAAAACGCTAAACAGAATAAAATAGATAACATTACTCTCAAACAAGAAAGTTAAAGATAGAGAGTTAGGACATGTTTAAGACTACAAATAGATAACATTACGAGTTCAAATAACATTTGTTTTACCCGTCGGGCAACCGATCCGCAGTGGCGGACTTAGTTATCTACAAAACCGCTTAAGGCGGTTTTTTTCTTTTCTTTTTATATTTGATTTC
>JAAYSH010000018.1 GCA_012518415.1 Erysipelotrichaceae bacterium
ATACACTTGACTTATATGTTTTACAATTGCTAAGCCTAAACCGGTCCCGCTTTTTTCTTTCGAGCGGTCTTGATCAACCCGATAAAACCTCTCAAAAATTCTTGCCTTATTTCTTGGAGCGATGCCAATTCCAGTATCCGTTATCGAATAAGTATTTTGGGCCTTATTCGACTTAAGTGTAATTGAACCGCCTTCAACGTTGTAGCGGATTGCATTTTCGACTAAGTTTCTAAATAAGTGTCTCGCATCTTCAGGATTAATTATTAATGTTATATCATCTAATTCGTTAATAATGTTTAAGTTGCGTTTTTGAATAACCGTTTGGAGTGAAGTAAGTATTTCATCATGGACTTCCTTAACCGAGACTTCACTTACTTCTCGCGGCTTATCACTTTCTAGCTCAGCAATTCCCAGCATTTCAATAATAATTTGATTCATCCGTTGCGCTTCAAATAATGTGCGGTCAATTGCTTCTTTTAGTTGCTCCTCTTCTTTAAGTATTCCACTTTTAATCATTTGCTGGTAGCCAATAATCGCAGTTAGCGGTGATTTTAATTCATGGGAGGCATTCGCGAAGAATTCTTGTTTCATAATACTTAAGTTTCTTTCTTCAGTAATATCAAAAATTAAAATAACAACTGCATTTTCATTTGGTAAAATATCTTCTTCACTAAAATAGGCGTGGACGATCGCTTTCATTTTTCTTCCACTTAATTCAAACTCGCCTTCATTCGTACCTTCATCTTGGAAAATGTTTTCAATTAGGCTTTGTAATTCGATGTTTTGGAATAATAAAATCGCTGGTAGTCCGATTACTTTTTGTTTTTCGCTATAGCCGTATAAATTAAGGGTATAGCGATTAATTAGTGAAATCCGTAAATATGAATCAAGGACGATAACTCCTTGATTAAGCGAATCAAGGACAAACTCAGCTTTAATCCGTTCTTCTTTAATTTGTTGAATTTGTTTTTTAATGTTGTTACCTAAGTCATCATAATCTTTTTGTGATAAAAACTTTCTTGATTTTCGGTATGGCAAAAGCGGTTTGCCGCTGACTTCTCCTACTTGAGCAATAATTGCTGCGGCTTTTTTCTCATCGTTTCTAAATGTGAGGTATAAGAAAATTATATTAACTGCAAATAATAGAGGTAGAGCGATAAGTCCGACGACAAATGCGGTTGTTATTCCCTTAAGAAGCGGACTAATTTCTTGTTCAATTAAAATATAATGCCCCTCATCAACTAATAAATAAGCGAAGTTTGCAGGGGTTTTTACGATTTCATTTAAGTTATTTATTGTTAATACCGGCGCGGTTTCTTTATTTGTTGTAATTAAGGTTTGATTTTCATCATAAATACTTATGTGCAAGTAATTAAAATGAGTTAACACGTTTTCGCTATTGCTTCCATCATAAATTGAGGTAATCACCTGTGCTTCCGCTTTTAATTCATTTTTCGCTGTATTGTTTGCATTAAAAATAAGGGCTAATGAGCCCCCTAAAAATAAAAGCAGTATTATAACAAAAGAAACAATATTTATAATGAGCAATCTTTTTTTACTCATACAGCAATCTTATAGCCAACTCCGTAGACAGTGACAATAAATTTTCCATCTCTATCACCAAGTTTTTGTCTAATCGACTTAATATGCATATCGACAGTTCTTGTTTCTACAGCAGCGTCAGTTCCCCATATTTCTTTTAATAATTGTTCGCGTGATACAACATCGCCCCTGCCTCGCATAAGTGCTGCTAAAATCGTTAACTCACGTGAGGTTAAATGAATAGTTTCATCGCCTTTTTGTACGACATGTTTATCTAAATCGAGTGTAACAAATCCAGAACGTAAAATTCTCGTTTGTTTGTGACGCCGATATAACGCATTAACTCTGCTCATTAATTCAAGGATATCAAATGGTTTTTCAATATAATCATCTGCACCTAAATCAAGACCATCCACTTTATCAATTGTTAATCTTTTTGCAGATACAATAATAATTGCCATCTCATCATATTCTCGGTTCGAGCGTACATACTTTAAAATATCCTTACCATCCATATCTGGTAGCATCATATCAAGAACAAGCATGTTTGGTTGTTTTTTCTTTAATGCTGCTAAAAACGAGCGACCATCATAAAAGGTTTCAACCTGGTAATCGGGGTTTTTGCTTAAAGTCAAATTTATAATATGTGCGATATCGCGGTCATCTTCAACAGAATAAATTAGATAACTCATTCTTCCCTCCTAAAACAACGTTAAATTTATATTTGTTTGTCTTTGTGGAATCCGCTGATGATGTAAACTGCCCATTCAGCAGCGTTCACAGCGTGATCAGCAATACGTTCAATATACTTCACTATTAATGTAGCATAAATTGTGAAATTACTCGAGTATGTTTCGTTATCATTTTCTTCAATAAGATAATCAAGTAGTTCTTGGAACATCCGATCAACGATATCATCACGTTTAATTACATCTTCTGCGAGTTGTTGGTCTTTTCTAATTAAACTATCAATTGCATCGCGGACCATCTCCATTGCTATGGCAATCATTTCATTAAGCGCAGGAATATTATGGCGTTCTTTTGTTTTCATTTGCCGTGATACATAGGCAATATCTTCCGCATGGTCACCTAGACGCTCTAAATCACTAACAACTTGAAGAATACCACCGACGAATCTTAAATCTCTCGCGTATGGGCGTTCACGAACTAGAAAATTAATACATATCGTTTCAATTTCACGCTCAAGTGCATTAATCGGGTTATCATCAATAACAAGTGGGGGCTTCGAAGCATCAAAATTAACAAACGCATCGAGCGAGATTGTTAAATGGTGTTCGACTAAAGAACTCATCTTGGCGATGAGTTCGCTTAAATTGACTAACTCTTCTTCCATCCGCGTTAAGCTGGATTTGCTTTGACTCATAATTAACCAAACCTCCCGGTAATATATTCTTCAGTTTTCTTATTAACTGGATTTTTAAATAATGATAATGTGTCACTATATTCAATGATTTCACCAAGCATGAAAAACGCAGTATAATCACTTACTCTTGCAGCTTGTTGCATATTGTGAGTAACGATGATGATTGAGTATTTTTCTTTTAATGTTCCGATTAATTCCTCAATTTTTATTGTTGCGATTGGATCAAGAGCGCTTGTTGGTTCATCCATCAAAATAACTTCTGGCTTCATCGCGATTGCTCTTGCGATACAAAGCCGTTGTTGTTGACCGCCTGATAAAGAAAGGGCATTATCTTTAAGTCGGTCATGGACTTCATCCCAAAGTGCAGCTTGGATTAATGCATCTTTAACTATTATATCAAGTTTCGCTCTATTTTTGATACCTTGACATCTTGGTCCATAAGCGATGTTATCATAAATTGACATCGGGAATGGGTTCGGAGATTGGAAGACCATTCCAATTCTAGTTCTTAAAATCATTGGAATAATCTCATTTACTTCGGTCTCTTCAAATGTAAGCGAGCCACTTATTTTTGCTTCAGGAATTAAATCATTCATCCGGTTAAAACAACGTAAAAACGTTGACTTACCACAGCCAGAAGGGCCGATAAATGAGGTAACTTTGTTTTTGTAAATATCGATATTAATTTCTTTTAGTGCTTGCTTTTCACCGTAAAATAAATTCAAATCACGAGCTTTGAAAATAATTTCTTGATCACTAGATTGTTGTTCAATATGTTCTTGTACGTTATTTTGTTCCATTATGCATTTTCCCCCCAACGATTAAGTTTCGCACTTACTAGTTTAGTTAGTAGCGATAAAATTAAGACGGTTAGTAATATAATAATTGAAATCGCACAGGCGAGGGCGACATTTGGTGTTTCCCCACCCATAATCGACCAGATGTGAACAGCGAGTGTTGTCCCTGACTTTCCAAGTGAGGGCGCGTCACTAACAGCGGTTCCAATTGTTAAAATAAGTGCCGCACTTTCGCCAATTATTCTTCCAATTGAAAGAAGAATTGAAGTAAGTATGCCACCTACTGCATTTGGTAAAACGACTCTAAATGTTGTTTGAACTTCGCTGGCACCTAACGCAAGTGAGCCTGATCTTAAACTTTGCGGGACTGCTCTTAGTGCTTCTGTAGTTGTCCTGATAATTGTTGGCAGTAACATAATCGTTAACGTAAGCGTACCGGCCATTAAAGAATACTTTCCGTTATTAAATAACGGGACAAAAACCATCCCACCAACGAAGCCAAAAATAATCGAAGGAATTCCTGCCGTCATATCAATCATTGCGGTTATCATCGCTGTCAATTTGTTGTTTGGTGCGAATTCACTTAAATAAATTGCACTACCTATACCTAAAGGTAAAGCGATTAATAAAGTAACACCAATCATATATATCGTTGAAAGGAGGGACCCACGAATTCCACCGCCCTGAATAACCGCGGTCATATTTCTAATTCCTTGAGCCTTATCTAGTGAAATCGCCATACTTTCGGCACCATCTTTTGAAAAGGCTAGGCCAAGTGTACCGCCAATATCATCATACATAATTTTTGTAATATGCATTTTTGTTGTTAATTCAAGTGCGCTTTCACTTCCTTTATCATTCGCACTTAAAAATGGTGAACCTGGGGCAACATAAGCGATTTTTACAATCGCCCCACCTTCTTTATCAGTTGTATCTTCAAAAGCGACACCCCAGCGTGAGGAAAAATATACATTTTCTTTATCGGCGTGATCTGGTAATTCATACGTGCCGATATGGTCTACTTCATATGTGACACTACTATCAACGACATATGTCTGGGCCGCGAAGTTACTTGTGAGTAAATCAAATGAAAGTAATTTCGCTCCTCTTGTTAAAACAAAAATAATAATCGCTGCTAAAACGACCACGCCAAGCGAAGCGAATAAGTAAGTTGTGCTTTGGCGAATAATATCTTTCGCCTTCCGCCATCTTTTTGCGTGTACAGAAACAATCATTTGATATTACCTACCCGTCGTTTAATTGAGTTTAAGGCGAGGTTTGTTGCAATAATAACAACCATTAAAATAATTCCAACACTGAAGCGGACCTCGTAGTCAATTGAGGTTGAAGAAACTTCGTGTAAACTTTGTAACATCGTTGTCGTTAGTGTTCTTGTTGGATCAAGCGGATTCCATGTCGGCCCTGTACCAGCATTACCAACAACCATTGATACGGCGGTTGCTTCACCAAGCGCGCGACCAACTCCTAAAATAATACCGGCGAATATTCCGCTTTTTGCACTTGTTAAAACAACTTTAAAGTTTGTCTCTGTTTCTGAGGCTCCAAGTGCAAGTGAACCATGAATTATTTCATCACCAACCGCATTAATTGAACTAATTGAAAGCATCGTAATTGTTGGATAGATCATTAAGGCTAAGACGATACCACCAGCAAGCATACTTAATCCGCCCGCGGTTTGATAATTAAATAAGTTTCCGAACGATTTAACGATTTGGGTAATGATTGCCGCACCAAATACACCGAAAATAATCGATGGAATTGAGGCGAGTAGCTCAACGGTATACATAAGTGTTTTTGCGACTGGCTTCGGTGCGATTCTTGTAATTAATAGTGCACTAAAAATTGATAAAGGTACCGCAATTAATAGTGCGATAATTGTAATTAAAATTGTATTTATAATAATAAACCCGACTCCATATGCGGGGGCCATCCACCGCATGCCGGTTAAAAATTCACCTACATGAAGCGGTTTGCCGCCGACAGAGTCGGGGTATACTTTAACAAAAGGAGTTACACCTTTAATAACGATGAAAGCGACAACAAATACGATAATCGAAGCACAAAAAAGCGCAAGGAGTAAGAATAGCGCTCGCACTAACTTATCCCCTGCAACTTTTCGTTTAACAGCTTTTAAATTTGTTTGTTCTAACATCGTCTGCTTTTTTTAAAAATCAACTATATTAACAATTTAATTGTACTCTATCTTATACTTGACTCCAAAGAGTTTTTGTACCGTTGTAAATTTCAACGAGGAGTGCTGCACTAGCTGATGGTAAGAGAGAGTTTTGTGGGTTAACAACTGTAACAATTGCGTCAACACAAATTAATCCGTAGTTTTCAACCGCAACGCCTGTGAGCTCTTCAGCTTTGAATTCCCGGCTAGCAAATCCGATATCTAATGAGTTTGCGCCATCTTTGTCGCCACCGTATGTACGTTTCCATGCGTCACCTGAACCGGTGTGGTTGTGGATTGCATTGAAGTTTCCTGCAAGTGGTGAGAATTCAGCACTTAATGCTTTAGCGATTTTTTCAACTGAGGTTGAACCACCGAAGTTAAGTGTTACACCACTGTTGTCTTGGTTAACGATTGGGTGATCAGCTTTAATTGCATCCCATGATGGGTCATCAACTAAGATTGAAACGATACCATCGTTTGCTTTAATCGTTGCTTTACCTTCTTGAGTGCCCATATAAGCTAAGAAAGCTTTTGTTAATTGTGCTTGTGCACTTGCTGGATCTATGTAAGAACGTGCCATAAAGTTGAAGTTACGTGTTAATCCGTATGTTTCGTTTAAGACGTTTGCTTCTGTTGGTTCAACACCTTCATAATTAACTGCTTTTAATCCTGATGTTGCAAGTGATGATAATGAAATGTATCCAATACCGTATTCATCACCTTTAATTGCGTTGATCATGTCACCATTACCTGCGACTTCGATGAAGCCTGCTACTAATGGAGCATTGTCAGCTTTAGCGTCGCCAAATCCGATCGTTGTGAAGAAACCATCGCGTGTTCCACTTGTAGTGTCACGTGTGTAAACTTTGATGTTTGCATCAACTGTCTTTTCTGATTCGACTGGTTTTTCAGAATCAACTGGTTTAACGCTGGAGCCATCATTACTACCGCCACATGATACGAGTGCGGTAACTGCGACTAATCCAAGCATAAGTTTCGACATTTTTCTCTTCATGTTAGTAACTCTCCTTTTCTACATACATAACAACTATATCTAAACTTACTTGCCCAATATATCGTGAGGTTGTAAAGATGTGTAAAGGAGTTGTAAAGGAGGATTGTGCTTCTATTATATAAGGTTGGAGAATTAAAATAGACCGCATTTATTCGGAGTCTATTTTAGTCGTTAATTAAGTAGTTTTAGCTCTAATTTAATTAAGGAACAAAATAAAAAAATCCGCTTAAAGCGGATTGAGTGTTTGTTGGTGGAGCTGACGAGGATCGAACTCGCTGCCTCATCGTTGCGAACGATGCGCTCTCCCAGATGAGCTACAGCCCCATAATAATGCTTAAATATATTAGTCTATCTATTTATGCTTTTCAAGTAATTTCTTTATCCGTCACTATTTAAGATTTGTTAATAATTTTCACTTTTTTCTTCCGTTTCATCGCGGTCTTGTTCTTTTCTATCAACATACAATTCAAGTCTTCGAGCGAAGGCGAAAACGATAAACATTACAATAATAAAGTCAGTCCCAAGTGCAATAAAACTTCTTGGTGCTAAGGAGGCCCAAGGAATAATTTCACCAATGAAGACGGCGACAGCAATACCAATTGTCCTAGTCAGGAATGTAACTGGAATAAAGTATTTATAAGTCATTCCCGTCATCCCTACAATCATACATATCTCATCATCAGGAAAAGCCGGCATAACCATAAAGAATGGATAGTAAATATTTGCTTTCTTTTTCAGTTTTGGCATATATTCATCCACTACTTCTGAACCAATAATTTTTCTAACAACTTTTTCGCCAAAAAGTTTGCCAATCGAAAAATTAATTGTTGAGGATATCATCATCCCAATTGTTACATATATAAATGTTTGCCAGGCGGGGAAAAGAATTAAACCTAGGGCAATAAAGGCAATGGTTTGTCCAGGAATAATAAATAAAACAACCGTATAAAATACTTGAACAGCAATAAATATAAGTGGTGCCCAGCCACCAGCAGCTTGAATATCATTTTGAATACGTGCTTCCCATTCCGCACCTGTCCAGCCTAAAAAGTAAAACACAAGATAAACAATAAGCGCAGTAATTAAGACCAAGAGTAAAATTAGGGCAATTTTGCCAATGTTTTTCCATGCTCGCTTTGTTAGTTTTGGAAATCTAGAGCGTCTTTGTTTTGTGTTTTCTTCTTGATTTATTTCTTGAACTAATTCATTTACCTTTTTATTCATAAGACCGCCTTCTTCTACATTACTATAAATTTTAACATATTCTAAATAAAGTAAATGTGTTTCACTTTAAGAGTAATTTTTTGACTAAAAAAGTTTTACAATTGTGAAACATTCCGAGGTGAATTTCAATTATAGCGATAAAGGCGTTGTATTTTTTTTGAAACATTTTTTCTACCAAATCACGCAACTTTTTTCAAGACTATAAATAATGTTTTTAAAATTTTATACTAAGTCCACTAATAAGGCGAGGTATAAAATGCAAACAAATTATTTCGCTGCGATTGATTTAAAAAGTTTCTACGCGGCTGTAGAATGTATCGATCGTGGTCTAGACATGTTTTCGACACCTCTTGTGGTCTGTGATGAATCAAGAGGCGACGGCACGATTGTGCTCGCTGTTTCGCCTTGTTTAAGAAATAAGGGCGTCCCCTCGCGGTTAAGAAAATATGAATTACCTAAGGATGAAGACATTATTTTTGCAAAACCAAGAATGGGCCGTTACTTAGAAGTAAGTGCAAAATTTAATGCTTTGCTACTTGATTATGTCGGCGATGATGACTTGCACATTTATTCAGTCGATGAGTGTTTTATTAACTTAGGACCATATTTAAAAATGTATCAAACCTCGCCAAGAACTTTAGTAAAAACAATTTTAACTGATATATATGAAACGTTTGGATTAGTCGCGAGTGCCGGCATTGGACCGAATATGTTTTTAGCTAAAGTTGCAATGGATATTGAGGCTAAACACGCGCCAGATAATATCGCTACTTGGACGTATGCGGATGTAGAAAGTAAACTTTGGCCAATTACACCACTTAGTAAGTTATGGGGGATTGCTAGTGGGTATGAGCGCAAGTTAAATAACTTAGGCATTATGTGTGTCGGTGACTTAGCCGCCTATCCAAAAGCGAAATTAAAACACCACTTCGGCGTTATGGGCGTACAGCTTTGGGAGCATGCGCATGGGATTGACCAGACAAATATACGCGAAAAATATACACCGACTTCGACTTCGCTCTCACAAGGTCAAACCTTATTCCGCGATTACACAAAAAAAGAAGCCCAGCTCTTAATTCGCGAAATGAATGATGACTTAGCAAGAAGGCTGCGGGCAAGGAAGTGCCAAGCCGCGGGAGTAAGTATAAGTGTAATTTATGCTGATCGAAGCAAAAAAGCTGATGGAGGTTCACTTACTTTAATGCGGCCCTCAACTCACAATAATGAACTATATGAAGCGATTATGAATATTTATGCAAAGAAAATAAAAAACTTACCGATTCGCGGTTTATATATTTCTTATACTAACTTAAGTGAACATACACATTACCAGTTCGATCTTTTTTCAAATCACGAGCAAAAGTTAAGTGAATTAAGTTTATATGCGATGATTGACAAGATAAAGTATAAGTACGGATTAAACTCCTTAATGCGGGCGAGTTCCTTATGCTCAGCATCTAATGCAAGAAAAAGGCATGATGAAATTGGAGGACATGCACGATGAGTCGCGGGATGAAAAAATTTATGCCGTTTGCGTCACTTATCGAACAAAGTGATTTTATTAAGGCGGAGTTTTATAAAAAGGGAAAGCGCCCAAAACCAATAATTAGTCCTGATGATGCCGAGCGGATTAATGAGGTGCTTACAAGTTATGTTGAAGGTGAGGAAATATTAATTACTTATTTTTATGATGGTTACATTAAAAAACTTAATACCCTTATTAAAAGAATTGACTTAGTGTATAAAAAACTCATAACTCCTAAGTTAGTTATTCCACTTGATGATATTTTAAATATCGAGTATGTGTAAATTATTAAACGATAAAAAGAAAACCCCAACATGTTGTTGGGGTTATTTTTATTTTTCAACTTTAATTAAAAGGCCCAGTTGCCGTTTTTAAATACTTGAACTTCTTCGCCGTTTTCTTTAACACCGATAATATCAAGGTCTTCGGTTCCAATCATAAAGTCAACGTGAATCATTGAATCGTTAACATATTCACGTATTTGTTCTAAGGTCATGTTTTCATAACCTTCGATTGTATTATTAAACCCTGATCCTAGTGCTAAGTGACAGGCAGCGTTTTCATCATATAAAGTGTTATAAAACGTAAGGTCAAGCTTACTAATGGGCGAATCATATGGTACGAGGGCGACTTCACCTAACATTGAGGCGCCTTCGTCAAGTTTTACCATTGAATCAAGTAGTTTCGCACCTTTTTTCGCTCCCGTTTCGACAACTTTACCGTTTTCGAATCTTACCCAAAACTTATCGATAATGTTGCCGCGGTAACTTAGCGGTTTACTACTATAAACGATTCCATCTGCATCACCTTTTCTTGGTGTTGTAAATACTTCTTCGGTTGGGATGTTTGGATTGTAGTAAATACCATCAAGTGTTTTGTCACGTCCGCCTAAAAACTTTGCATTTGGTAAAAGACCGACTCTAAAATCAGTTCCATTACTTGATTTAAACCGTAATTCTTTAAACTTGTGTTCGTTTAACCAATCACAGCGTGCTTTTAAATTCGCGTTATGTTCATCCCAATCTTTTATTGGATCATCACCATTTGCTCTTGATGCTTCCATAATTGCTTCCCAAAGTGCAGAAACAGCTTGCATTTTTGGTAAGTCTGGAAATACACGCATCGCCCATCCGGGTCCGGGAACACCAGCGATACACCACTGATATTTGTTGTCCATTTGATCGATATATCCTTTAATGATTGGATAGCGTTTTTGTGATGTGCGGTTTACTTTATGTTGATTAATTCCTTTTAATCCTGCTGGGTCAGAACTTTGCAAATAAATACGTGCTGGTTTTGTCTCAATATAGTGCTCATAACGGGCTTTTTCCCATTCCTCTACCCGTCCTAGTACTTTAAGTTTTTCATGCTTATACTTTGCTTTAATTAATGGTTGATATGACCATTCAACATCGACCTTTCCCGCTTTAGCGCGATATAGTTCTAAAACTAAATATCGGACAAATTCTGGGTGGTCCAAACTAGCATATACAATAACATGCTGGTCTGGTTGCAAGTTAATGCCGCGGTGGACGATTAATCTTGCATATTTTTTCATTCGTCTAACTAACATAACTCCTCCTTTTGTTATTTATTACACCGATATCTTATCGGTAAGGTTTAATTAATAATTAATGAATTACATGGTAATTATTGGAAATATTACTTTAATTATATTACTAAAATTGTATTTTAAAAACAAAAAATAGGAAATAGCGCATTTTTTTCATCCATTTCCTATTTTTTTCTAGTCTGAATTTCATATAATGGGCTAGTTTTGTTTTTTCTTATTCTTAATCGTTTGCTTGCTTGCAGTCGCGTTTTCGCGTTTTGCTTTAAATTCATTAACGACATCAATAAGTGTATTTAAAATAGGTCGTGGGTTGTAGCCTAGTTCTTCTGTCGCTTTAGCATGAGTAAAATTCGCTGGTGCTTGAAGCGAGTGCATTGAATAAGCTGTAAATAATGGCGTCTTCTTTTTAATCTTGTAATAAGCTTCCGCAATCCAGGCAAACATTTTAACGAATCTTGGTGAGAGGAAGCGTTTAATTGGTTTTTGATCAGTAAGTTGTGCTAAGTGGTCGGAGATTTCTTTAAGTGTGTAATATCCACCTGAAAAAATATACGTTTCTCCACTTCTTCCGTTATCAACTGCTGATATAACCCCATCTGCGACATCACGGACATCAACAAAGTCATAGCCGCCTTTAACTGCGGTTTTTAATTCGCCTTGTAAGTATAGACGCATAAAATGACCAAAGAAGTCACCTTCTGCAGTTGAGCCAGGCACGATGATACCTGAAGGGTGAACGACGACTACTTCAAAATCATCGGTTTCAGATTGAAGGACGTAGTGGGTCGCGGCTGCTTTGGTTTTTGCATATTCGCCCTCGACATTACGTGGGTCGAAATCTTTGGTTTCTTTAATAATGTCACCTTTTTTGCCTTCGGGAATCGCGTGAACACTACTAACATGAACCATTCTTTTAACACCATTTGCTTTCGCCATTTCGACAACATTTTCTGTTCCAGTAACGTTTACATCATAAACCTTCGGCGATACTCGCTTTGAAATACTAATAATCGCCGCACAGTGGATTAAAATAAGTTCTTCGCTTTCATCATGGGCTAAAAACGGCTCAAGTGTCGCAGGTTTTGTGACATCACCGTAAAACACCTCAGTCCCAGGTATAATATTTTTCTCGTTGGAAAGATAAAAGCCACGAACATGTTCGCCTTTTAAAACTAATTTGTTTGCAATAACCGATCCTAATTGACCTGCTATGCCAGTAATTGCATATATACGTTTTTTCATATTCGGCCTCCTTCCATCTACTATATATTATAACATGCGGATATTCTGTCTCGTTTTTAATATTTATGTTCTTTGAAAAGTCCGCTTCTATTAGCGAGTTGGTTTTACTTAAATTAATGCCCTCTTTCTACTATAAATATATTATTTTATTCTTAGAATTTCAATTGATTTGATTAATTATTTTCTTGTAAATTCACTAAAGTAAGGAAGTGAATCACACCACTCACAAAAGTGATGCCATTCAATGAGTTTATGACCTCTTCGTTGACGATACATCGTCTTTAATTGTTGGTAGTTTGTTGTCATCGTTGCTGATAAACAAAATCCGCTTGGTAATGATGCAACAATTTCTCGCCACTTTGCTTTTTGTGCTTCTTTATCGTCACTTAATTCGTTATATTGTCCGACTAATTCACGGATAATATCTAAAATGCGTGGATCAACTTCCTTAACGCAGCGTTGTTCGATATCAAATTTTAATAGCATGTGCATCGTTGATTGCGATGAAATAAAATCAAACCAATGATAACGTTGGGCTTCTTTCCACCAATATAAAGGTGCAGTAACGTCCATATGAACAAGAATTCCTTTTAAATAATTATCATGGCCTTCGCCACCACGTGTAGCACCGAGTCTAATTGCCCGGGCAAAATCTTTTTCGTGTGGTGCATCCGTTTCAATAACGGTGCGCATCGGATTCCCACTCGCCTTAACTGCTCGCTCTAATCCATATACATGTGTATTTTCAATTTTAAATTCCATTATTATAACCCTCCAATAAATTTTCTAATAATGTTAACCGTGTTAATAAGCCAACTCCACCTGGTACTGGTGTTTGAAAATAAATCGGTAAATCACTTTCCGCATCACCATAAGTTATACCAGCTTGGCGGTTAATTCCGACATCAACAACGATTGCTTCTTTTTTATAAGTAAATGTTTTGTTTAAAAAGTGTTTAATTCCAACTGCAACAACAATAATATCCGCATTTTTAACATAGTTACGAAGATCTTTTTCTTTTGTTCTTGAATGGACGACTGTTACATTCGCATTCGCTTGTAAAAGTAATTTTGCCATTGGTTTGCCAACGATATTTGAGCGACCAATCACCAGCGCATTTTTGCCTTCAAAACTAACTCCTTGCTCGGTTAAGTAATTCATAACACCTAAGGGTGTACACGGATTAAATAAAGACATCGGATGAAAGCCGTCAACATCTTTACTTGGACCGACAGCTTGTTTTACTTTTTCTTCACTAATATGCTTTGGTAGCGGCATCTGGACAATAAAGCCATCAACACTATTATCATGATTAAGTGCGGTAATTTCATCAAGTAATTCACCTTCACTTATCGTTGTTGGTAGTTTAAGTAATTCGGCATTTATACCGACTTCTGCAGCATCTGCGAGTTTCCCGCGAATATATGTGTTTGATGCTTCATCATCATTAACTTGAACGATAACTAAAAATGGTGCCCGCTCGAGTTTCGCGATTTGCGCTTTTAGTTGTTCTTTTCTTGTTTCAACGTATTGTCTTATTTGTTGCATCTTTTTCACCTACCTAAAAAGTATAACAAAAAAGCATGGCAGTTTATACGGTCACCATGCTTTTTTTAAATTCGTTTTTATAAAAGTTAACTTAGGAAAGTCGTTATCGCTTACGGCGGTTTTTTCGGCCTTTTCTTGATGTGTTTCGGTACGTGCGGTTTTTGCGGTTACTTTTACCGCTTGTTTCTTTCTTTTTCCGTGTTTTAGATTTTTTCTCTTCTTTTAAGATGAGGTCGATGTTACTTGTTTCCTTGCTTGCCGCACTTATAACTACTTCAACGCGTTCACCTAACATATATTCGACTTTACTTCGTCGTCCTCGCGCACTTATACCTGCTTCATCAACTTTGTAGTAATCACTCATCGTATCAAAGCGGATTAAGCCAGAAACTCCGTTATCTAATTGAACAAACATTCCCGAATTAGCAAGTCCAGTAATCATTCCGTGCATCGTTTCACCAACGAGTGTTTCCATGAATTCTGCGCTTTTCATATCATTAACAAGACGTTCGATTTTAATTGCCCGTCTTTCTAAATCCGATGTTTGTTCGCCTGCTTTGGTTAAATACTTTTTTAAGCCTTCAATGTCTTTATCGTTGTTAAATAAATATTTCCGAATAAGTCGATGGATGATTAAGTCAGGATATCTTCTAATTGGTGAAGTGAAATGTGTATAACATGTAGAAGCAAGGCCAAAATGCCCATGATTTATTGGAGCATACCGTGCTTTTGCTAAGCTTCTTAGCGATGCTTCCATAATAACTGGACCTTCAGGTTCGTTTTTATACTTATTTACTAATATTTGCATATCCTTTGGTTTTACACCTTTTGGATTTAAATCACTGCGATGACCAAGTCGTTTAAGTAAATAGTTTAAGTTATCAATTCTTTGTCCTTCTGGTTGTTCGTGAATTCGATAAAGCATCGGGAGTTTTTTATTCGTAATCGTTTCTGCGACGACTTCGTTTGTTAACACCATTAAATCTTCGATAAGATTTTCTGATTCAATGCCTTTTTTAAGTTGAACATCAATCGCTTTACCTTCTTTGTTTGTTTTTATGTGCAGTTCTCCTAAATCAAGATCAATCGCTCCGCGACGGATTCGGTTCTTTCTAATTTTATTTGCAACCTCATCAAGTAATAACAACATTTTTTCAATGTCATTTTCAGGTTTATTTCGCTCAATTACATCTTGGACATATGTATAAGTAAGTCGACCTTTGGACTTAATGACTGATGGGAGTATTTTTGAACTTCGAACTTGACCGTATTGATCAATATTCATAATTACTGAAATTGTTAAACGGTCTTCACCTTCTTTTAGCGAACAAATCCCGTTAGAGAGGGCGAATGGTAACATCGGAATGACGCGGTCAAGTACATAAATGGATGTGCCGCGTTCATATGCTTCTAAATCTATTGGCGAACCTTCATTAACATAATAACTAACATCCGCGATATGAACTCCTATTTCATAACCACTTCCAGTTTTTCTTACACTCACAGCATCATCGAAGTCACGGGCTTCTTCGCCATCGATTGTGACAATAAGTTGATCACGGAGGTCTTGACGGTTTTTGATTTCTGCTTTGCTTATTTCATAGGGGATACTACTAACTTGTAAATCAACTTCAGCAGGGAAAACTTCTGGAACGTTTTCTTCGATTAAAATTCTCGTTATATCATTACCAGGTGCATTTTTTGCGCCTAAACTTTTTAAAAATGAAGTGCGTACTTTACTACCTTCATATGATTTAATTTTAGCGATAACGAGTTCTTCTTCCTCGCCTTCATAATCACTTAATTCAAAAGCGACATCACTTGGTGCGAGTGAATTTACTTGTAAATATGTATTCTTACCTAAATGGTAAATTTCGCCAATAACTTTTTCATGCACGCGTTTATAAATACTATAAACAGCGTAGTTTTTTCTCCGTCTTTCTAAAAAGACAAGGTCACCTAAAAGCGCGCTGTTGAGGGCATGGCTTTCTAAATGAACATCCTCTTCCTCACCTTCAATTGCAGCGAAGGCGAATGTTTGCTTGACACTAACAATTTCAGCACGGACTAAATTCAAATGCTCCGGCAACAATATTTTGCCGTAATGTTCAATTATTAAACCGTTATTAAAAAGATGGGCTAATTCATCTTGGAATTGGCTATCATCATCATATAATGCCGCGAGTTCATTATATGAGTGACGACCGTTTGTTTTTAATTCATTAATAATCTTATTCATATACATCTATACTTTACTACATTCTTATTAGTTTGTTTAAAAAATGAATTGTAATTTTTTATTCACGTTTCTAAAGTATATTTATTTAGCAAATCTCTTTTGCTATACTGATTAGTAAAGAAAATGCTTAGAAACAGGTTTAATCAAGAGGAGCAGCATATGGAGAAAAAAATTAAAAAAATTAAACGAAAATTTTCGTTTATTTCGTTAACTACACTTGTACTTACTGGCCTATTTGCGTTTCATCAATTAGAAGGAAAGCAAGTAGTGGAAACACATGCTTGGTCAGGCACGCAGACACCGAATATTGGTAATTACTACCAAGGGCTTGATTCTAATTTAACCGGCTCCGCTTTTAAAAATTCATTAAAGCAAGTCATTTCTGC
>JAAYSH010000078.1 GCA_012518415.1 Erysipelotrichaceae bacterium
ATTTTTGATGGGGAACTTAAAGACGGTGCACTCTACATCGATGGTAAGAAATTCGATGAAGGCGAAGTTTATGCTTCGAAAGGAAAAGTTTCATTGTTAGATAAGGAAATTTTCTTACATGCAGCCGATCATGGTTTCAAATTAACTGAAGAAGACTACTTCGCGATGTTAGAAGGAAAAGCGACACGAGTCGTTGAAGAAGCTAAAGTCGACGAAGAAGGAAATGAAATTCCTGCAGTTACTGAAGTAATCCCGTTTAAATTAACTAAACAAAACGTTTTCTTATTTATTAAAGAAAATGGATATACAGAAAATGAAGACGCATTCAACTTAGCGCTCGACATTATTGCTGAAACTAGAAAAACGAATCGCCCAGTTAAAGTTGGTATTCGTCCAGAAGCATTCTCATTCACTCCAGTTGATACAAAAGGAGTTATTCCAATTGACATCAACTTCATCGAACATAAAGGCCGTGATTTCTCAATCGTAGGAAATATTCACGGACAATCCGAATCACGTGTTCGCATGATTATGCAAAGTGAAGAACGAGATAAAGTTGTAGGATTAGACAGCATTGATGTTTACGCTAAAAGATTTTATGTTTTCGAAAATAGCGGTAAGAGAATTAAGTAAGGGGGATTAAAGATGGAAAAGAAAATTGATAACAATCAAGCCCCAGCGGAATTAACTTTCGATATTACTGATGAACGCATTTTCCATCACGCCGTAAGTTTTGGTTTTAAAGGAACGCTAGACCAATATAATGAGGATACTAAAGCGTTACCTCAAACAACTGAAGAGGAAACTATTGATAAACTCCACCGTTACTTAAATGAAGGTGGTTATACTGAGGATAAAGAATATTTTGCTCGGTTTATCGCACAATTAGATGCCTCTTCTACACAACTAGGCGGAAAGGAATGGCGAACATTTGAAGTTAAAAAGCGCCGGTCAAATTACCGCATGGGTCATGGTGGGAAAGCTGTAATTGCGCTTCTTCCTGCGATGATATTCTTAATTTTATTCACGTTTTATCCAATTATTAATACATTCATTATTAGTTTTATTGAGGATTTCTCCTGGGCTAGAGGTTCAGGATCGTTTGCGATTTTAAACTATTTTAGACGATTGACAGAAATTTCTAATTGGCAAACAGGAACACCACCACCGACACCGAATTGGGGATTTGCTAACTACGCTTACGCATTTCAAGATCCTTCATTCACAGGTGCGATTGGCAATACATTTATATTAACAATCATTATTGTTCCACTTTCGGTAATTATTTCATTACTAATTGCCGTATTCCTAAACTCAATTAAAACATTGCGCGGATTTTATCAAACGGTATTTTTCTTACCTTACGTAACAAATACAATCGCGATTGGAATGGTATTTAGTATTATGTTCTCGCATGAAAGTGGGGGAATGCTTAACCAATTCCTCGGTTTATTTGGCGTAGAGCCGCAGCACTGGGTAACGATGAGTGCTTCAAAGTTTAATAGCGGAGTTGCTATTGTTGTTTATAACGTCTGGAACAGCATGGCATTTAAAATTCTTGTATTTATGAGCGGACTTCAAAGTATTGATAAGCAATACTATGATGCATCTCGCATCGATGGAGCGAATCGATTTACGATATTCCGCCGCATTACCGTACCGCTTTTAAGCCCGCAAATACTTTACATTTTGATTACATCAACGATTGGCTCGTTTAAAATGTATACGAGCGTTATCTCACTATTTGGTCGAAGTGCAGACGGAGCAGGAAGCTTCGGTGGTAGTGATGGGCTCCAGTGGTTAACTGTTGTCGGTTACATTTATAAAAACCGTGATAGCCGACTTGCAATCGCTTCTGCGGGTTCAGTTGTTCTTTTACTAATCGTTTTAGTTATTACACTAATTCAAATGCAAGTTAGTAAGAGAAGGGTACACTATTAAAGGGAAGGAGAAGAGAAATGGCACAACAAACACATGATATGTATTTTGCCGATGAGAAAGCACATCGACGGTGGAAAATAGGATTTTACTCTTCACGTATATTTATTTATTTATTTTTAACATTGTTCGGTTTATTCATTATCCTTCCGTTTTGGTTTATGATTGTTACAAGTTTAAAAGCTCCAAACATATACACCCACGAATTATCACACGGTGTTAGCTTATGGGTTAGTGAACCGACGTTCCATAACTTCCAAGTTATTTTTGGAATTGTGACTGAGGATGGTCGGGTTATTGCTGAGTTGACCGCGGAAGAGTATCGCCAAGCTGAAATTAATGGTCAAATTTCTTCGAGTTATAACTTTGGCCGGTATTTCTTAAACACATTCATCTTTGCGACAGTCTCAACCGCACTGACAGTTATAACAACAGTACTAGCTGCATTTGCGTTTGCAAGACTTGATTTCAAGGGCAAAAACGCC
This sequence comes from Erysipelotrichaceae bacterium, assembly GCA_012518415.1. GTDB lineage: Bacteria > Bacillota_I > Bacilli_A > RFN20 > CAG-826 > UBA5455. The sequence goes on from JAAYSH010000078.1 coordinate 2,424, forward strand.
CTCTTTGCAGTCTTGATTGCAACGATGATGGTACCAGGGGAGATGATGATTATTACCAACTACCAGACGATTATGGGTTTTGGGTGGAAAGACACCTTCGCTGGTTTGATTCTAACGAACTTCGTTAGTATCTTTTACATATTTTACTTACGGCAAACATTTGCCACGATTCCAAACGAACTATATCTCGCATCAAAAGTTGATGGCTATGGTGAATTTGAATACTTATGGAAAGTTATGATTCCAATTGCGTTCCCAACAATTACAACGATTACGATTCTTTCAGTAATGGGTGCATGGAACGCCTTTATCTGGCCGAACTTAGTTGCTAATGGTACTCACCCAATCTTTGGCAACGATATGCGTTTAGTTTCAAACGGGTTAATGTCGATCTTCTCGGCACAAGCCCAAGGAAAAGATACAATCATGGTCGCAGGATCAATGGTTGTTACTGCTCCATTAATCTTGATCTTCATTTTATTCCGCAGATATATTATGCGCGGTATTTCTCGCAGCGGAATTAAAGGATAGATAAATTTTCAAGCAAAAAGGAAAGGACTTGATTATATGCGAAAAAAACTTAGTTTATTCACAACAATGACCGCAGCTAGTGTGTTACTGCTCAGTGGCTGTGGTGCAAAAAAGCCGCAAATTTATTTTTGGACTGGCTTTGGTACTTCGATTACCGATAGTTTGACTAGACTTATTAGTCAGTATCAACAAGACAATGACGAATATGAAATCGTCCTTGAAACTGATGGTGGCGGCTATGATTCTTTACAAAGAAAAATTGGTTTATCCGTTACAAGTGAAACATATCCTCACTTAGCCGTTGGCTATCCTGACCATATGGCAGGTTATATCGGATTTAACATCTTACAACCACTAGATGAGTTTATCGAAGCAGAAGGACCAGCATTTATTGAAGACTTTCACCAAGACTATTTAGTCGAGAACCAGTCGTTAGAAACGGACCGTGAAGGAAATCAATTAACATGGGGACTTCCATTTAACAAATCAACCGAAGTTATGGTTGCGAACAAAACATTCCTTGATTATGTTCAAACCTTTGATGCCTCAATTGTTACTCCTGAAACTTGGGAAGAAGCCGAAGTAGTTGGAGAAAAAATTCTTAAAGTTATGAAGGATAACGATTTATATGGCAAAGAAGTAAATCATGGAGATAAAATTCTTAACCTCAACTTCAAAGAAGAAGAGTTCCGGCCATTTTCATGGGATTCAACCGCGAACATGTTTATTACAATCGTTCGTGAGTGGGGCGGAACATATACAAAAGCCGATAGTTGGCAAAGAGGTACATACCAATTTGACTCTGCCGAAACACGTGAAGCCTTAACTTTCTTTAAAGGTTTAGCAGATGCAAAAATTATGGGCGTCCCACAAAACTGGGGTGAATCATCATATTCATCAATCCCATTTAACGCAAATAAAACTGTGTTTACAATTTCATCAAGTGCAGGGGTTAAATACAACGTACCAAAACTATTAGATGAAAAATACAACTTCGAAATTACAATTAACCCAATTCCTTACCATGAAGGTGCAACGCCAATGGTTATTTCTCAAGGAACGAACTTATTAATGTTCAAAAAGGGTGATGAAGCTGAACAAGCATTTGTTTGGGATTTCATTAAATATTTAACAACAGAAGTTAATGATGTATTTGGTTTAGAAAACGCCTACTACCCAGTTACTAAATCAATGTTAAACTCTCAAACTTATGTTGATTTCTTATCAAACGTCGAAGGCAAACCTGCTGACGAAAGAGCAGTCGTTGATGCTGCGCGAGTTAACGCAGAAGTATACGATGCTCCTGGATCAGAGTGGCGAAAATTTGTCGACCCTGGCTTTGTCCGCTCGAACGTTATTCGTGAGCACGTTGGTAACATTATTCCAGCAATCTTTGTTAACAACAGCTCTGTAGAAGCAGCACTTAAAACAGCGACAGATATCCTAGCGGAATTTGCGCCGAAATAAAATGAAAGGTGAAATGCTATGAAAAAACTAAAAACATTAACGATTTCTTTACTTGCGCTTACAGCTCTTGTTGGTTGTGGCGGAGGAGAAGAAGTATCCGTCGATTATCAAGCGGTAGTCGATAAAGCGATTGATAACCGCGCGATTATTACGTACAACAACAACCCGCTTATCGTTTCTGATGATGAATCAACCGAATTAAGTGGCGAACGCGATGAGTTTGTTGTTATTGCAACAAGTATTCGTGTTGATGGCGTCGATGTTGGCTTGTACTGGACACCGAATATGATGAATGCATTTACATTCTTAGATTCAGGTGATATCCATAAAGAAGCACATCCAAACTATCCAGACTTTGGTGAGCCAGATCGCCGCGTATCTTTAACAGTTACCGCCCGAGTTGGTGAGTATGAAAGTGCTTCAAGAACATACATGTTTGATATCACTGCACCAACAACGGTTAGAAACTATGTCTCCCTACCTGAAGCACACAATATCCCAACTGGTGAAGCAATTATTATTGAAGGCCAAGTTACAAGAATCTTAACCGATTATAACGCGGCTTACATTCAAGATGCTAATGGTGTTGGCTTTAGCTTATACCGTCTTGACACAATTGGTGATGGCGGAGATCTTACCTTAAAAGATGGTTCAAGAAGAAAACTTCAAGTAGGTGACTATATTGAAGCAACAGGAGAAAAAGGCGCCTATAATGGTTTACAACAATTATCATTTATTACAATATTTACTGAAAAAGATAAGCCTGAAGGATTCCCTGCTCAATTAACACCACACGTTTTAGACGAAACATTCTTCAAAACAATTGATCCTGATACACAATTACCAGTATTACCTGGATTTGAAGAAAGTAAATATAGTGGACAAGGTTCACTTGTAAAAGTCGATGGATTAACATTTGTTGAGTTCCGTAACGTTGACAATCAAGTATTAAATGATGCTCAAGTTGACGCAGCTGTTGCTAGCAGTGCTCACATTATGATTAAGACGATGCTCAATGAAACGCCAGTTGATGTTTACCTTAACTACCATATGGGTAAAGAACTACAAGGTCAGTTTGTCGAATTTATTCGCTCCCTTGGTGCTGGTGAAAAATTTGGCTTTGAAGGAGTAATGGGTATTTATACAACCTTACAACTACTCCCAATGGCAGCAGGCGACTTATATAAATAAACCTGCAAAGTAGAGCAAATTTATAAAGAAGCGATGTAAAAGTCGCTTCTTTTTTTGTCTACTGATAAAAATGGTTACTAAAAGCACATGTTTTCTTATTTTAATCGCTATGAAATTTAATGTATACTTATAATAAGAGGTGGATCACCATGGGAAAATTATTAATAACTAAAGCACGCCGTTATTTAGCGGCACTTAAACGGAGCAAAAATAAGTTTGAAACAAGGGAAACGCTTGCGAAAGAGTTAGGGTATTATCCTGAAGTAATCGCTGATGACCTCGCTCAATTTGATCCGATGATTCGACTTGATTATGAATATGATTTAAAAACACTAATCCCAGTATTAGAACAATACGTTGACGATTTAGCTGCACAGCGAAAAAAAGAAGCCCCGCCGAGTATTAGAAAAAAAGACACTGATAAGTATGATGGCGTTGGTGACTTCGTTTATAAAGAAATGACAATTGGAGCCTCAGGATTAATTAACCGGAATGTCGAATTAAGTGAGAAGCAATTACGCATATTAAGACGGTTAATAAACGCAGAATTAAAGCAAAGAAAAGAAGAAGATTAATCGAAGTTAAATTTGAATGTAAAAGGCGCTTAATTTAAAGCGTCTTTTTGTTTCTTAATTGCATTACACATATTGAATAAGTGGGTGAAAAATATGCTCAGATGTTATATAATGATAGTGATTAATGAAAGAGAGGAATAATATGGCGAAGAAAAAACAATTTGTTTCATTAGACGGAAATAATGCTGCAGCTTTAGCGAGTTATAATTTTAGTGAAGTTGCCGCGATTTATCCAATTACTCCATCATCCCCAATGGCGGAGTATGTTGATTTATACGCAAGTCAAAAACAAAAGAATTACTTTGGCGATGTCGTAAAAGTTGTTGAATTACAATCCGAAGGTGGCGCTGCTGGTGCAGTTCACGGTGCGCTTCAAACCGGAACTTATGCAACAACATATACCGCATCACAAGGTTTGTTGTTAATGATCCCAAATATTTATAAATGGGTCGGAGAAATGCTTCCTGCGGTTATTCATGTCGCAGCTCGTAGTATTGCTACAAGAGCCTTATCGATTTTTGGTGATCACCAAGACATTTATGCAGTTAGACAAACTGGAGCAATTATGCTTGCATCACATTCAGTGCAAAACGTTGCTGATTTATCACCACTTGCGCACCTTATCGCAATGGATGCTAGACTCCCAGTTGTCCATTTCTTCGATGGATTTAGAACATCACACGAAATTCAACGAGTCGAAGTACTCGCAGATGAGGAATGGAAAGAATTGCTCCCCCATGAAAAAATCGAACAATTTAGAGCATGGGGTTTAAACCCACATGGTAATGCTGTTACCCGTGGTGGTGCAGAAAATGATGATATTTACTTTACAGGTAGAGAAGCTGCCAATAAACATAATGAAGCAGCACTCCCAATTGTGAAAAAATACTTTGATAAGGTAAGCGAAATGACGGGTAGAAAATACGCACCATTTGTTTACCGCGGTCATGAAGAAGCAGATAGAGTTATTGTTGCGATGGGTTCAGTCACAGACACGATTGATGAAGTCGTTGATGATTTAACCGCTAAGGGTGAAAAGATTGGTGTCGTTAAAGTTTACTTATACCGACCATTTAGCCCAAGTGATTTAGTTAGTGTAATCCCAGCATCAGTTAAAAAAATTGCCGTTTTAGATCGAACAAAAGAAATCGGTGCAATCGGTGAGCCACTTTACCTTGATGTTGTCGGCGCGCTAGCACAAGAAGGCCGTAAAGTTGATGTCGTTGTCGGAGGTCGCTACGGCTTAAGCTCACGCGATACACAACCAAAACATATTAAAGGTGTTTATGATTTCTTAAACGATAAACCATGGCATAACTTTACTGTTGGAATTAAAGACGACGTTACTAACTTAAGTGTCCCATGGGATGAAGATTACCATACAAAAGCACCATACACTGCTTGTTTGTTTTACGGATTAGGCAGTGATGGAACAGTTGGTGCTAATAAATCATCAATTAAAATCATTGGTGATGAAACCGGTCAATATTCACAGGCCTACTTTGCCTATGATAGCCGAAAAGCGGGTGGAGCGACTCGTTCATATCTCCGCTTTGGTAAAGAACCAATCAAAGCATCATATTATGTTGAAAACGCCGACTTTATTTCTTGCTCATTAGATAGTTACATATTCCAATACGATATGATTAAAAACTTAGCACATGGTGGAACCTTCTTACTTAACACAAGTATGAGTGAAGAAGAAATTATAAAAGTTTTACCAAATCGAGTTAAATATCAACTCGCAAGCAAAGAAGCAAAGTTTTATATTATCGATGCTAACCAAATTGCCCGTGATACAAAAATGGGTCGGTTCACGAATACGATTCTTCAATCAGCATTCTTCTATTTAAACCCAAGCATTATGGCTTATGAAGATGCGCTTAAAGCAATGAAAGAGGCAGCTTATAAATCATATATTAGTAAGGGTGAAGAAATCGTTAAACGTAACCAAGACGCGATTGACGCTGGTGCTGCTGGAGTTAAAGAAGTTAAAGTTGATCCAAGTTGGGCTGAACTTGAACCAATTCGCGAACACCGAGTTATTGGTGATGAGTATTTCGATACATTTGTCACTCCAATTGACTCACTTGATGGTTATGATATTCCAACAAGTCGTTTCTTAGAAGATGACTTATTAGATGGAACAATGCGCAATAACGTTACATTTAAACAAAAACGTAAAATCGCGCCCCAAGTTCCGCACTGGATTAAAGAAAACTGTATCCAATGTAATACATGTTCATTCGTTTGTCCGCACGCGACAATTCGTCCATTCTTAATTACTGATGAAGAATTACAAGCTTTACCAGAAATTGCGCATGACGATGTTATTCCTGCACTAGGACCAAAAGTTAAAGACTTCCATTTCCGCATTACAATTTCACCAGAAAACTGTGTTGGTTGTGGACTTTGTGTTGTTACATGTCCAGGAAAACGTGGCGAGAAAGCCTTACAAATGGCTGATGCCCGCGGCGAATATAAATATGAAGTTGTCGCTGATGCGCTTTATCCAAATGGACCATACCGTGATGAGTTTTTCCCAACAAACTCAATTAAAGGTTTAGGATTTGTGAAACCTTACCACGAAGTTAGTGGAGCATGTGGTGGTTGTGGTGAAACACCTTACTACATCTTAGCCTCACGTCTATTTGGTAAAGATATGCTCGTTGCAAACGCTACCGGCTGTACTTCAATTTATTGTGGTTCAACACCAGGAACACCATTTGTTACCGATGAAAACGGTGAAGGTATTGCCTGGGCTAACTCCTTATTTGAAGACAACGCCGAATTTGGTTTAGGAATGCGGATTGCAACCGACCATAAATTAAATACAATTATTTCAATCTTTGATAAAGTCAATGATGAAGTAGAACCAGAACTCGCAAAGTTAATTGATGAATATAAAGCAACAATTAATGACCGCGATGAATGTCGAAAAGTTATCCCATCATTAATCGAAGCAATTAAAGCTTCAAAAGTTAAGGAAGTTAAAGAAGTACTCAAGTACGAACGTGACTTACTTAATAAATCAGTCTGGATTATCGGTGGTGATGGCTGGGCGTATGACATCGGTTATGGCGGACTAGATCACGTGCTTGCTAGTGGTGCGAATGTAAATGTCCTCGTCTTAGATACTGAAGTATATTCAAATACAGGCGGACAAGCTTCAAAAGCAACCCAAACAGGCGCGATTGCTAAATTCGCTGCATCCGGAAAAGAAGGCGTCAAGAAAAACTTAGCCCTGATGGCAATGGCCTATGGTGATGTTTATGTCGCTCAAGTTTCCCGTGGTGCAAATCCGATGAAAACAATTCAAGCGTTTAAAGAAGCGGAAAGTTATAACGGTCCATCCATTATTATCGCCTACTCACCATGTATTGAACACGGTATTAGAGGCGGATTAGCCAACCATGATACAGTTCAAAAACAAGCTGTTGCAAGTGGTTACTGGCCAATCTTCCGTTACGATCCACGCTTAGAAGACCAAGGAGAATCTCCATTAGTTATGGACATGAGAGATCCAGACTTCTCCTTATACCGCGACTTTGTTATGAGTGAAACACGTTTCAATCAATTGCCACGTGTTAACCCAGAAAACGCGGAAGCATTATTAACAAAATCAGAAGAAGAAGCGAAAAAACGTCTCGCAAGAATTAAAAAGTTTGCTTAGTCTTTCATAGTTAATATAAAAAGCCGTTAGAGCAATCTAGCGGCTTTTCGCACGCGTTTTACAAACTTTATATAGTATTACCACATCTTTTTTGAGAGTTATACTAAGTAAAATAAAAAGCCGCGATCGAAGCGGCTTTTATTATAACTGGTCGGAACGATGGGATTTGAACCCACGACCCCTACCACCCCAAGGTAGTGCGCTACCAAGCTGCGCTACGTCCCGAGCGTAAACATATTATATCGAAATTTAATTTGTTTGCAATTTGAAATGTCTTCAGGGGATTGATTACTTGTCGATTTAACGCGGTTGTAAAAATTGCTTGATGTATTTTTTTCTTGGATTAACTACATTTTGGTAAGTTATCTAGTCATAAAGAAAAATAATAAAGAATCTCCAGCATATTTATTAAAAAAGTCGCATAATAGTGTAGAATATACCATGAGGTTAATATATGGCACATGATGAAATTGTAATAAAAGGGGCACGCGACAATAATTTAAAAAATGTCGATGTCGTTGTCCCGAAAAATAAGTTAGTAGTATTTACTGGGGTAAGTGGATCAGGAAAATCCACGCTTGCCTTCGATACACTTTATAACGAAGGACGAAGAAGATATGTCGAAAGTTTATCCGCCTATGCACGGCAATTTTTAGGTGGAATTGAAAAGCCTGATGTCGATAGTATTGAAGGACTTTCACCAGCGATTGCAATTGAACAAAAGACAACTTCAAATAACCCGCGTTCAACTGTTGGAACAACAACGGAAATATATGATTATTTAAGACTCTTATATGCTCGGATTGGTGTTCCTTTTTGTCCAACCCACAATATACCCATTACTGCCTTTAGTGTCCAACAAATTTTAGATTTAATTTATGAGTATGAAGATAGAACAAGGATTCAAGTACTCGCACCGATTGTTCGAGATGAAAAAGGCACACATAAAGACACACTAAATAAGATTCAGGCCCAGGGGTTTGAACGACTTAGAGTTGACGGACAACTTGTTCGTATAAGCGAACTAAGTCCGCTTGATAAAAACAAACGCCATTCCATCGACATTATCGTCGATAGAATCGTATTAAAAGAAGATGCAAAAACAAGAATTTATGATGCATTAACACTCGCCCTTGATTGGGGAAGAGGATATGTCCGCTTATTAATAAATGATGAAGAAAAGTTTTATTCAACTCATCATGCTTGTCCTTACTGCGGTTTTTCTTTACCGCAACTAGAGCCAAGACTATTTTCATTTAACGCGCCGCTAGGTTGCTGTGCTGAGTGTAATGGGTTAGGCATTAATTTAGAAGCAGATCCTGCTTTAATTGTTCCTGATGAGAGTTTAACTTTAGATGAGGGAGCAGTTGAATATTATAAAAATATCGCTGGAACTAAAAACTTAGAGTGGCAAGATTTTGTTAAACTAACCGACTTTTACGGGATTAAACGCGATGTTCCGTATAAAAAACTAAGTAAAAAAGACCGCGATATTATTTTATATGGTTCAACAAGGCCGCACCAATATACATTAACAAGTAGTTCAGGTAATATGACCCATCGTAGGGGATACATCGAAGGAGTTAAAACAAAAATTGAACGTCTACACCGAGATACAACGAGTGAATTTATGCGCTCATACTATACGAAGTTTTTACGCGAACAAATATGTACGGCGTGTAAAGGCTCACGGCTTAACGAGCAAGCGATGAGTGTTAAAGTCGGCGGTAAAAACATTTATGAATTTACTCAACTTTCAATTGAAAAAGCCCATAAATTTATTTATTCACTTGATGAAATATTAACTGATTCGGAAAAAGAAATTGGACGCCTTGTAATTATTGAACTTAAACAAAGATTAGGATTTTTACTTAATGTTGGCCTTAATTATTTAACTCTAGATAGAATTGCCGGGACGCTTTCTGGTGGAGAAGCGCAGCGTATTCGTCTCGCAACTCAAATTGGGTCAAAACTAAACGGGGTTTTATACGTCCTTGATGAACCATCAATTGGACTACATCAGCGAGATAATACGATGTTACTTCAAACATTGCGTGACATGGTTGATTTAGGTAATACATTAATCGTTGTCGAACACGATGAAGATACGATGCTCGCCGCAGACCACATTATTGATATCGGTGTCGGCGCTGGCGTACACGGAGGCGAAATAGTCGCAAAGGGAACACCTAAGCAAATAATGAAAGAGCCAAAATCTATTACCGGTCAATATTTAAGTGGCGAAAAATATATTGCGTTGCCACCGACAAGATTAAAAGGCAATAAAAAAGAACTTACAATTGTAGGGGCCAGACAAAATAATTTTAAGAACATCGAAGTGAAATTTCCCTTAGGAAAAATGATCTGCGTTACGGGGGTAAGCGGGTCAGGAAAATCTAGTTTAATTAATGAAACGCTATATCCAGCAGTTAGAAAAGCACTTTATGATAGTAAAGATGAACAAGGTGATTTTGATAAAATTATTGGCCTAGAGCATATCGATAAAGTAATCGACATTTCCCAAGATCCAATTGGGAGAACACCAAGATCAAACCCAGCAACATATACAAAAACTTTTGATGAGATTCGTGAGCTATTTGCAAATACAATTGAGGCAAAAGCGCGTGGCTTTAATAAGGGAACGTTTTCGTTTAATGTCCGTGGTGGACGCTGCGAAAACTGTCAAGGCGCAGGTGTAACAAGAATTCCGATGAACTTTTTACCTGATGTTTATGTTCGCTGTGAAGTATGTAACGGGAAACGCTATAACGATGAAACACTTCAAGTTACATATAAAGGCAAAACCATTTATGATGTATTAAATATGACGGTTGAACAAGCTTTAGAGTTTTTCCAAAACCAGACCAAGATTGCGGATAAAATTCAAACTTTATACGATGTTGGTTTAGGTTATATTAAGTTAGGTCAACCCGCTACAACTTTATCAGGGGGAGAAGCCCAACGTGTAAAACTTGCAAATGAACTGCAAAAACGCCCGACAGGTAAAAGTTTGTATTTACTTGATGAACCGACAACAGGCTTACATAGCGCTGATATTAATCGGCTTGTCCAAGTATTACAAAATATTGTTAATAATGGTGATACCGTTATTATTATTGAGCATAATTTAGACGTAATTAAGGTCGCAGACTGGATTATTGATTTAGGTCCTGAAGGTGGCGATGGAGGCGGTGAAATTGTTGCTGTCGGCACACCAGAAGAAGTCGCTAAAAACGAAAAATCTTATACTGGTAAATACTTAGGTCCGGTGTTAGAGAAAACGAAAAAATACATGGAGAGCGCCTTAATTGAGTAGCAATTGCGCTTGTGCTAATATTTTAGTGAAAATGAGGTAAAAATTATGGGTTTAGCATTAATAATTATTGGCATACTTATTGTCATAGCCGGCTTTAGTGCAATATTTTTGGGGACAAGAGCACTAAAAAGTGTTGAACGGCCTTTAAGTATCAAAAGTTTACCAGCAATATTATTAGGAAGTGGTAGTGGCGGGCTTGGCCTGGGGATGCTTCTAACTTACTTAGGAGTCATGGTCCGTGATTCCTTACCGATGCATACTGGTTATCGGTTTTTAACTTTAAGTGCAGGTCTAGTTTTAGGCGCAGCATTTGGAGTATTTTTAAGCGGGTTTTACATACTTTATTTTGTTGAAGATTTAAACAAAGAAGAGAAAAGAAATGCGAAGATTGCTGCAATTGGTGGCGGATTACTTGCATTAGCAGGCTTAATTTTCTCACTCGATGGCTTCACTTATTTAGATGCAATTACATATCCGTTAGTGTATCGATTTAACATCGGACCATTAGCAATCTACTTTTATGCATTATTTATTTTAGGCGGCGCCTTACTTGCGTGGTTTATTACCGAGCAATATTATCGAAGGAAGTATAAGAAAAAAGGTATTATGGAAAATGTATTTTATGTTTCCTTCTTATCGGGTATTCTCGGAGCAAGAATTTGGTATGTCGTTGGTAATTGGAACCATCCAAACGAACCTTTCAAAAATGATTTTTTAACCGTATTTCAATTTTGGAGAGGCGGCTTAACAATTATTGGCGGTCTTATATTTGGAGCGCTCGTCGGCTTAACATTTTGGATGATTCGCCGTAAGCAATATTCTCGCGGCGAAGTACTTGATGTTGTTTTACCGACGATTTTATTAGCTCAAGCGATTGGAAGATGGGGTAATTTCTTTAATCAAGAAGTTTATGGAGCCACGACTTCAACATGGACATTCTTACCAGTATTTATTCAAAAACAAATGACGATCGACGGCGAATTTCGTGTTCCGTTATTTTTGATTGAATCATTAGTTAATATCGGCGGATACTTTATGATTCGCTACGCAATTGGTAAGGGATTAAAAAATCTTATTTTACCTGGTGATCAAGGTTTTACGTATTTCTTATGGTACGGAATTGTCCGGGCGATTATGGAACCGCTCCGTGATCCAAAATATAATATGGGTGAGACCGGTAATTGGTCATCAATTCAAGCGTATATTTGGATTGGATTTGGTTTATTAGCAATAGTTGCCAATCACTTATGGCATCATTTCCATCATTCAAGTTGGGAGAAAGTTGTTGTTTTACCAAATTACGGCAAACAAGTAGAAGCGCAAACTATTACAATTAAAGAAGCAGATGTAGAAAATAATCAAACTAACAATAACGAATTACATTTAGAAGGTGGTGAACAAGATAGTGAAGAAGAAGTATGACGTAATCTTATTCGATCTTGATGGCACTTTAGCAGATACTGATTTAATTATTATCGTTACTTATTTACAGTTATTTGATCGCTATCGCAGCGATTATCCAATTACTTTACCGGAGTTATTATCGTTTTCTGGACCTCCGGTTGTCGATACATTAACAAAATACTTCCCGATGTATGATTTAGAGGAAATGACGAAGATTTACCATAAAACATCGGAAAGTAATTATGAAAAATATATTCGAAGTTTTCCTTTAATGAAAGAAACGCTACTTAAACTTAAAGAAGCGGGATACCGTTTGGGGATTATTACGGGGAAAAGATATGAACCGAGCTTAACAAGTTTACGCCTTCTTGATGTTGAGCCAAATATGTTTGAACTTATTATTGGAGCCGACAACATGGAAGAGCAAAAACCACATCCATCCGCGATGGAGCAAGCACTGCAAAGATTAAATGTCGGCAAGGAAGATGTTTTATATATTGGTGACAATACGACCGACTACTTATTTGCTAAGAATGCTGGTGTTGATAGCGGGATTGTAATGTGGACATTAAGAAAATTAGATGAAAATATTAAACCGAAATATTTCTTTAATAGTTTTAAAGAAATCGAGGAGGAATTAGTATGAAACAAACAACAGTAGCCGTTATCGGTGGAGGACCCGCAGGCGTAAGTGCAACCGTCTATTTAAGACGAGCACTTATTGATGTTTTATTAATTGAACGCGGTGTTCCCGGCGGGAAAGTTAACTTTACCGCTGAAATTGAAAATTATCCGGGGTTTGTTAAAGTAAATGGTCCAGATTTGGCCTTAAAGTTTTATGAACAAGTTAATTCACTAGGGGTTTCCTTTACTTATGGTGATGTAAGTAAAGTAATCACTAATGAAGATCATTTTATTATTCAAACCGACGAGGAAGAAATAAAGGCGGAATATGTCATTTTTGCAACAGGTATGGAAGAAAGAAAACTTGGCGTTCCAGGAGAAGAAGAATATAACGGCCGCGGTGTTCATTTTTGTGCTGTTTGTGATGGCCCCTTTTATAAAGGTGAATCAGTTATGGTTGTTGGCGGTGGTAATTCCGCTTTCCAAGAAGCTGTATATTTAGCAGGTTTTAGTAAAAAAGTATATTTGATTCACCGAAGTGACAAATTTAAGGCTGATGAAATTTTAGTTAAAAAAGCAAAAGCTACACCGAATATTGAAATTATTTTACATACTGAAGTAGCAGAGGTTATTGGTGATGGTGATAAAGTGACTAGCATTATTGTTGAGAATAATCAAACCAATGAACAAAGTGAATTTAGTGTTAGTGCTTTGTTCCCATATATCGGTCAACTCCCAATGTCAGCTGCACTTAAAGATTTAAATGTGACTGATGAGCGAGGCTATGTAATCGTTAATGATGTGATGGAGACAAGCATTCCAAATTTATTCGCTGCTGGCGATGTTATTAAAAAAGGCTTGCGACAAGTTGTAACTGCAACTAATGATGGTGCGATTGCGGCGATTGAAATAACACATCGAGTCGCATAAATATTATTTGAAAGAGCACTGGAGTAATAATCGGTGCTTTTTATTTACTACTAATAATAAGTACGTGCTTATTAAACTCGTGTAAAAGTAACCTTGTTTGCTATAATAAAATTAATGGAGTAAGAAGTATGAATAAATTATTTATCGTATCAGGTATTAGTGGAGCAGGTCGCTCGACTGCCTCGACTGTTCTTGAAGAAAAGAAGTTTCAAGTTGTTGAAAATTTACCAGCGGAATTACTTGGACAATTCGTTCATTTAATGGCGCATGATAAGAGCAAACGTTACGAACGAACCGCGATTACGGTTAATATTTTGGATGTGGAATTATTACTAGAAAAACTTGAACCATATAAACATTTGATTGATACGAAATTAATTTTGTTGACTGCTACTTCCGATGTAATTATTGCTCGCTATAAACTAACAAGGCACGTCCACCCCCTCCAAACCCAGGGGTATTCTCTTGAAGAAGCAATTTCAAGAGAACTCGATGAAGAAATTAAGTTACGTGATAAGGCGGACTATTTTTTAGATTCATCAGGCCTAAGTGTCTCTGATCTTCGCGGGCTGATGTTTGAAATTATTTCTGAAGAAAAAGATTCACAACATATCACAATTATCACTTTTACTTCGTTTGGATTTAAACACGGGTTACCACTTGATGCGGATGTTATTTTCGACGTTAGAATGATTCCAAACCCATATTATATTGAGGAATTACGGCCCTTAACTGGTGTTGATGAACCAGTCATTTCGTTTTTAAACGAGCAAGAAATGGCCCATGACACTTATAACCAAGTTGTTAAATATTTAGAGTTTTACTTAGAAAGTTACATAAAAGAAGCGCGCGGACTTATTTCAATTGGAATTGGTTGTAGCGGCGGTCAACATCGCTCGGTTTATATAAGTGAGCGATTAACCGAACATTTCGCTAAACGTGGATACCGCGCTTTAACATATCATCGCGATAAGCGTAGAAGTAAGGTGAGTTAAATGGCAAAAGGTCCATCGTTCACGCGGTTTGTTAAAGAAGACATTATTCGCAATAAAGCGCAAGACGAAGTTCAGTATACAAGAGCAAGAAAGCGGGCAATGCTTGGTGCTTTTGTTCGCCTTAATGGAAGTGTCGAAGAAGATGAAAACGGGAAATATTTACTAATTAGAACTGAAAACCCAAAAATCGCTCGGTTTTTTTATAATATTCTTATTGAACTATATGATTTAGAACCAAGTTTTTCTTATGAAACTCTCGTTCAATTTAAAAGGCGACGTTACTATACAATTGAAGTGAAAGAAAAAGTAAGTTATATCGTTGAAGACCTAGCTAGTGAACCGTTTGGTAGTGCGATTGACCGCAAGCTTGTGTATAGCGATGATACTGCTGCAGGTTACGCTGCTGGAGCATTTCTTGCTAAGGGTAGTGTAAATTCGCCAATCTCAAGTAATTATCATTTAGAAATAAGTACAAAAGATGAAGTATTAGCGAGTAAACTTTGCCGTCTTATTGAAAAGTTTCGTCATGCAAACTTTACGCCAAGAGTAAGTAAACGCCGCGAACAATATATCGTCTATTTAAAAAGAAGTGATCAAATTGGTGAGTTTCTTATATTTATTGGGGCGACCGCAGCATCGTTAGAATTTGAAAAAATTCGTATTGACCGTGATATGACAAACGCGGCAAGACGGATGGCGCTTTGTGATGCGGCGAATTATAAGAAAACACTTACATCCGCACAAAAACAAATCGATGATATTAATTTAATTAAATCAAAAACAGGACTTAATCAATTTGAAAACCCAAAAATTAAACCGCTATGCGAGTTGCGCCTTGCTAATGAGGATATGAGTATGAGTGAACTAGCGGCAGCCTTAAGTGAGCAACTTAACTTAAACCCACCAGTGACAAAAAGTAATATCGCCCACTTGTTTAGGCAAATACGCAAAGTCGCAAATAATTACCGGAAGGATAAGACTGATGATTAGTGTTAAAGAACAACTAGGAATGCGGATTAAGTATTTACGTGGTGAACTTGGTTGGTCACAAGAAGAGCTTAGTTTTCATGCAAAAATTAACACGACCTATTTAAGCGACTTAGAAAATGGCCGAAGAAATCCTTCGCTTAATATTCTTAATCGTCTAGCGAACGCATTTAACATTTCCTTGTCGGAGCTATTTAAAGGGATAATCGATTTTAATCGGTAAAAATATACTTAATAATCTTTATTTGGCTTTTTATTAACGCTTACAAGTAGGAGTAAGCGCATTTTTTTATAAATTTCTTCCAAAAAACAAGTCGTTGCGGTAGAAAAGAAACTAGGCGATGTTGTATAATATATGTGCAGTAAAAAATAAAGGAGGACATTAAATGTCAGTTAAAATTGCAATTAATGGATTTGGCCGAATCGGTCGCTTAGCTTTCCGTCGGGCAGTCGAAACTGGCGATTTTGAGGTTGTCGCAATTAACGACCTTACAAACGCCGCGAATCTTGCTTACTTATTAAAGTATGATTCAGCTCACGGAAGATTTTTCCCTGAAGATATTTCAGTTGGAGCAGACGGAGACTCAATCGTTTTCCGTGGCAAGGAAATTAAAGTTTATGCCGAAAAAGACGCCGCCAATATTGATTGGGCAAAACATGGTGTCGATATCGTCTTAGAATGTACAGGCTTTTACACAACAACTGAAAAAGCTAAAGTACACATCGAAAAAGGTGGTGCAAAAGGAGTTATTATTTCCGCACCAGCAAAAGATGCAGTTACACCACAATTCGTTTATGGTGTTAACGATGAATTATTAACAAAAGATATGCAAATTGTTAGTGCAGCCTCATGTACAACAAACTGCTTAGCTCCTGTATTAAAAGTCTTACACGATGAGTTTGGCTTAGTTGGTGGATTCATGACAACAGTTCACGCTTACACAAACAACCAATCAATCTTAGACTTACCAGGAAAAGATGCTCGTCGCGGACGTGCGGCAGCCCAAAACTTAATTCCAACAACAACCGGAGCTGCAAAAGCGATTGGAAAAGTTATTCCAGAAATCGACGGCAGAATTACTGGTGGTGCGATCCGTGTCCCAGTTATTGATGGTTCATTAGTCGACTTAAGTTTACAATTAGAAAAGAAAGTTACCGTTGAAGATATTAATGCAGCAATGAAAAAAGCCGCAGAAGGTGACTTAAAAGATGCGCTCGCATACACAGATGAGCCAATCGTTTCAACCGACATTATCGGAACACACAATGGTAGTATTTACGATGCTACACAAACATTAGTTCTTGATACTGAAGACGGTCAATTAGTTAAAGTAGTTTCTTGGTATGATAACGAATATGGTTATACTTGCCAAATGCTCCGTTTAGCTAAAGCGATGGTCGATGTACGGGCATAATTAATTAACAAATATATTAAAGCGACCGATATATTCGCGGCGCTTTTTCAAACAAAAGGAGATATATATGAAAATAGTACGTGATTTAGATGTCAAAGGTAAACGCGTATTAGTCCGAGTTGATTTTAATGTTCCTTTAAAAGATGGGGAAATTCGTGATGATAACCGGATGGTCGCAGCATTACCAACAATTAAAGAATTACTAAACAAAGGTGCGAGTGTTATTTTATTTTCACACCTAGGCAAAATCAAACACAAAGATGGCGAAGAAGCAATCAAAGAAGGAAAGACGAAAAACAATATGCAATATTTAGTTGATCATCTTGCCAGTTTGCTTCCAGGTGTTAATGTTAGTTTTTGTAATGATTTAAGAGGCAAAAGCTTAAAAGAAACAGTCTCAGCTTTAAAACCAGGTGAAGTTTTATTAATGCAAAACACCCGCTATGAAGCAGGTGAGCAAAAAAACGACCCTGAATTAGCAAAAGAATGGGCCTCACTAGCAGATGCTTATGTTATGGATGCGTTTGGAACATCGCACCGTAAACACGCTTCAACTTATGGTGTCCCTGAAATTTTAAAAGCGCAAGGCAAACCAGTCGCTTTAGGCTTCCTTGTTGAAAAAGAAGTACAGGCCTTATCGCGCTGTGTTGATGTTAAAGATGAAGACCGGCCTTATGTCGCGATTTTAGGCGGATTAAAAGTAAGTGATAAAATCCAAGTTATCGATTCACTCCTCAAAAAGTGTGACAAAATCCTTATTGGTGGAGCAATGACATATACATTTAAAAAAGCCTTAGGAGAAGATGTTGGTATTTCACCAGTGGAAGATGATCAATTAGATTACGCTCGTCGCTGCTTAGAAGAAGCGGACGGTAAAATTATTCTTCCAGTTGATAATATCGTCACCGATGCTTTTAAAGATTGGACAATTAAAAAAGTCTCAAAAGAAATTGGACCAGGGTTTGAAGGAATGGATATTGGTCCAGAAACAATCAAACTATTCCAAGAAGAACTAAAAGGGGCAAAGATGGTATTTTGGAATGGTCCAATGGGCGTCTTTGAACAAAGTGATTTTGCTGCTGGTACAATCGCAGTCGCCGAAGCAATTGCTAACTTACCCGATGCATTTACTGTTATCGGTGGTGGTGATAGCGCTGCTGCAGCTGCACAATTTGGCTTTAAAGATGACTTCTCCCACGTTTCCACTGGAGGTGGCGCAAGCCTAGAAATGATTGAAACCGACGGCAAACTCCCTGGCATCGAAGTAATAAGGGATTAACGATGCGAAGAAAATTATTAATGGGCAATTGGAAAATGAACAAAACAATTGCCGAAGCAAAAGAGTTTGCCCTTGCATCAAAACAATTATCTGAATATGCCAAAAAACATAATGTCGATTTAGGAGTCGCACCTGTATATTTAGGCTTAAGTACCGTTTTAGAAGCAAACCCAAACTTAATCGTCGCCGCCCAAAATGTTAACGAACATGAAAAAGGCGCATATACTGGCGAAATTTCAATCCCGATGCTCCAAGAACTCGGTGTGACTTGGTCACTCGTCGGACATTCAGAAAGAAGAACTTACTACAACGAAAGTGATGAAGCATGTAATGCCAAAATTAAAGCTTTAATTGCTGCGGGTATGGTTCCGCTTTACTGTGTTGGTGAAACACTTGAGCAATTTGAAGCGGGAGCAACAAAAGCGGTCGTTAAAGAACAACTTTATGTTGGTTTAAACGATTTAACTGCTGGGGATGTTAAAAATTTAGTTGTCGCTTATGAACCAGTATGGTCAATTGGCACAGGCAAAAATGCTTCAAAAGAAATCGCCCAAGATGTTTGTGGTTATATCCGCAAACTACTTCGTGACAAATTTGGTGATATCGCTGATGAAATTAGAATTTTATACGGCGGCAGTGTAAAACCAAACAACGTCAAACAATACTTAGGTCAACCTGATATTGATGGCGCTCTTGTTGGAGGCGCGTCACTTGCAGTTGAAAGTTACGAAGAATTACTCAAGAATATTGTTGAGTAATTAATTAAAAAGTTTAAACGCCTATAAACGTCCGTTTGTAGGCGTGTTTATATAAAAATGTATATGTGACTTTCTTAGGACAATTGACCATTTTTGTAAAAAACCCGTTCGTTTAGCAACATGCAAAGAGGTTTTTTGTTAAAATTATTATACTTGTGAAGAAAGGGAGGAATGTTTATGGCTATTTATGTTGATACATCGACGCAAGTGAAAAAGAAAAATCGATTATTAGCAGGCGTATTTGGTTGGGTCTTTATCGGACTTTTAATTACAATCGTTAGTGCTTACGCGGTTGGTTTTATATTAGTATATTCACTTACTGGGGGAGGAAGTGCTGATTTTGTCTCAGTTGCGAATATGTATTCGTGGTTGATGATTCTTTCGGTAACTGTCCATCTGGTGCTGACAATTACGATGAACGTAATGCTAATAAGGAATCGTCGCGACGGGAACATCATGGTTCCTTATATCTTATATACTGCTAACTTTGGAATTATGCTTTCACCGTATGTTTTACTTGTTGAAAGTGCAACGTTAGGAATCGGGTTAGGAATGGCCCTACTCTTATTTGGCGTAATGTATTTAGTCGCGCGCTTTTCTAAAGTAAACCTTAGACCTTTAGGAATGATCGGTGGTTCATTATTTATCGGGTTATTATTAATCTCGCTTATTACCGCGTTTTTACCAACTTCGACTGGTTTATATTGGTTTTTAAGCCTAGGCTCATTCGCAGCGATTATGTTAATTACGATGTATGATATTTGGGTTGTTGTAAGGATGGACCGTGAATTACCTGAAGAGTATGTAACTCGCAACTTACAACTCGCGCTCGCTTTACGCATTTATATCGACTTCATTTGGATCTTAGTTCGAATTATCCAATTTGTTGCGATATCGCGAAGTTACAATTAACCTTATTGCAGCAAGTTAACCTTATTATATATAGCGCCCGCGTAAGAGCGGGCGTTTTATTTGCGCAAACCGAGTAAAAATATTATTATATTTGTACAAATAAACGACCGATTCACTAAGAAGCAAACATGCAAACAACTTCTTTACAATTAATTAGTTAAAATACTTGCCATCTTAAATTGATTCGTGTATAGTTTATATCACGTCGAAAACAAGTCGACGTGGAAGCATACAATTCATCGCATTAACTCAGGTGGAAAAAAGTTTAAAAAACACTTGATTACCACTTGACAGTTTAATGCGCAAATGATAGTATTGTAAAGCACGCAAATTTTGCGTCATAGTCTACGTTAGTGAGAGCTAGCGCAGAGATTGATCCTTGAAAACTAAATAGAAGTACAAGCAAAACAACGTCAATTTTTTGCAAACATTTGCAAACAACCAGTATGAACAGAACCAGTATTTAACTTTTAACATTATTTATTTAATAATAATTATTTATTGAGAGTTTGATCCTGGCTCAGGATGAACGCTGGCGGCATGCCTAATACATGCAAGTCGAACGGAGAAATCTTACTTGAAGGTGCTTGCACCGGATTGTTTTATTTCTTAGTGGCGAACGGGTGAGTAACACGTAGGTAACCTGCCTTTTAGTTGGGAATAACATTGGGAAACCATTGCTAATACCGAATATGAATATTGAGGGCATCCTCGATATTTGAAAGGGGCTCTAAAGCCCCGCTAATAGATGGACCTGCGGTGCATTAGCTAGTTGGTGAGATAACAGCTCACCAAGGCGAGGATGCGTAGCCGACCTGAGAGGGTGATCGGCCACAATGGGACTGAGACACGGCCCATACTCCTACGGGAGGCAGCAGTAGGGAGTTTTCGGCAATGGGGGGAACCCTGACCGAGCAA
>JAAYSH010000003.1 GCA_012518415.1 Erysipelotrichaceae bacterium
CCAAAACTGCCACCTTCTCCACTACTTGCTTTTACACCTAATGACTTCCATGTCTTGCCGCCATCATAGGATACTTCCCAGTAGTTTGTCGTGTAGTTTATTCTTATTTCTGGAGTTTTACCGTCTATTCCTTGGCTACCATCAATACCGTCTTTGCCGTCAACCCCATCTTTACCAACGACTTTACCAAGATTACTACTTGTTCCATCTTCATAAGTAATAATTAACTCACCATTAACAATTTCTGCTCCGCTAATGTTATTAGTCGATGTTCCGCAACTTACTAAAGGTGCGGTTAAAATAAAGACACTGAACAAAGAAAATATAAGCGCTCTTCTTTTTGATTTTTTCATGACTTGTCTCCTTTATTAATTAAAGTCAGTTTTATATGTATTGAATAATTATTTTATAAAATATATACATATTAATTTTTACATTAACTAACAAAAAATACAATATTACAAATATTTTATTTATCTTGTTTTATCGCTCCCAAAGCGGATAATCAAACTTTCTTAAATAAATAACAAAACTTTTTTAACTTTTTTCAGACAAATCGCAAACAAGTTTGCTACTTATATATTAGAGGGAATAAAAAGGCCAATTAGTAATTGACCTTTTGTTGAGTAAATTTGTTTAGAGCTACCTCATATTTACTGGTAGTTTTTTTAGAAAATATTTTCAAATATATAATTGAATTATTAAAGCAATTTGTATTATTCAAATTCGGTGTATTTCTTTGCGTTGCCTTTCGCCTTATCTTTAGGATAACGCTTTTTGTTCAATTCAATTTTTTCTAATATGATTTGTTCAATATTTAAACCGTGCTTATTGGCAAGTAAAATTGAGTAAATGAAAATATCTGCAAGTTCATCTTTGATTCGGTCGACATTTTTTGCATCACTTGACCACTGAAATAACTCCAATAATTCGTTCGCTTCAATAGAGATTGATTTTGCAAGGTTTTCACTTGTATGAAATTGTTCCCAATCTCTCTCTTTGACAAATGCTTTAATATTCTCAATTATTTCCTTATTCATATTTTACTACTCCTTTAATTTTCCAATCTTTTTGAATGCTTGTTTTAAATAATTAGATAAAGCCTCATCTTCACAATATACGTAGCAACCTTTTTGGCCTCTAGACATTAACGTTTTATAAGTGTTTCTAATTATCCTATCTGCTAAATCATACTTTTTATACTTCTTCATTCCACTTAAACTCGCATCTGTTGACGCTCGTTTACTATGGTCAGTTTGGACCCTGCCATCTTTATACACTAGGTCTAGTCCAATTATTATTCCTACATAATCGAATTCTAGCCCCTGTGATGTATGAATACAGCCTACTTGATCAAACGAATCTTCATCAATCGCCCATGTGTCTGTGTTATTAAAGTTCCACTTTGCGCGGAAATCACCGATTTCAATATCGAATTCTTCTGAATTTGGCGAGTTTTTCGTTATCCAATTATATGTATAGCCAGCTATCATCCTTACTTTGTTGTTTATCTTATTTAATTTACGTAGGTCTTCACGCATTTTAATAATGTCATCATATACACGGAAATCATATTCCATTTCAAAACCATCGTAGTTTGCCGTTTCTCTAATTTCTAAGACATCATCTAAAAACGCTAAATAGCCATCACTACCCGCACATCTAAACTGTGAGACCAAATTGTAATCCTCACGATAATGGAGTGTGCTACCTGCTAATTTAGCTTGTTTTTTAATTTCATCCACAGAACCGAAGTCTTTCATCGTAACAACTTGATCTTCATCAATAAAAAACACACTCACTTTCGCTGCATTAATAATTTCTTTAATTTGATTTTCACCAAGATTTTGAAATAGTCCTGACTTTTTATTAAGTCGGTGAGCTTCATCAACGATTAATAAATCAAACTCGTTTGGGGCGGAGTTCACGTATGATCCAGAACCTTTAAACAAACTTTTAATGTAGTTAAGTTTATAGTCTTCCCTGCGCAGCATTGAGAAAAACACATTCCTTGGTGCCGCATTTTTTGTGACATAATTAACAACTTTGTTTTTAAATTCTGCTAATAAATTAATTGCGATAACACTTTTACCAGTTCCAGGACCGCCTTCAATGATAATCGTATGTTTTTCGTCTTTTTCAAGCGCGTTATATACAAGTCGCTTAATTGTCTCAAAGGCGACCTTTTGTTCGTTAATTAAGTAAAACTCTTTATTACCCCTAAGCATCGATCCAATCGCATCTTGCAGGGCTTTTGAAGGTTTAATCTTACCGTGATCAATTTCATATAAAAGCCGACCATGATCTGATTTCTTAATATATTTACTAATAAATTCTCGAAGTTTTAACACATCTCTTTTTAAAAATAGTGGTGCTTCTTTAATAATATGTTTATATAAATCGTTATCAATCTCTTTACGATATTGCTCGAGATAATTATGCAAATAAGCGGTTGGCAAAAGATTAATTTTGTTTAAGTTTATATATTCATTGTAGTTTTCAATTGTTTTCGCATAAGAATATGCTTGATATGAAGGATGAGTAACTGCACGGATAGAACCTCCTAAATATGTTGTTACGATATCTTTTCTTGAAGTTTTTTCGGCTTTCTCCCATTGTTTTAATTCAACAATGACAACATTAGGGTTATCAAATTCATCGTAGCCACTAATCATAAAATCAACGCGATTAGATGTATTAGGAATTTTATATTCTATCGCGACATGAATGTCTTTGGGTATTTCCTTAATATCTAAAACATTTTTCATATGTAAGAGCGAATTATCCCATGAGCGAATTTCACTTACATTGCTCATTGAAAAACCGCGATTTTCAAATTCTGCAATAATCCGTTCACTAATTAATCCAGAATCAACATCTAAACAAAACCGCTCTAAATTATCTGAATATACAATCATAAATAGTCCCCTTCATTCTAATGAATTTATTATACCATTATAATTGTTCCATTAGTATGTGCTCTTAAGGTTGCTAATATATTGTATATGTTTTTTCCTATTTAGTTTTTACTAATAAAATAAAAAGGGGATTGCTCCCCTTTTCTTATTGTACTACTTGTGCACTTTGCACTAGACAAGGTTAAATACCCATTTAAGTGATTCTGGTAAGTGGGTTCGCCATGCTAGTTCGTTATGCTGATAGCCCATACCGACTTTTGTTTCAATGTTACTAGCTGGAACACCTAATTCTAATAATAAGGCTTCATAGTTAGATGGCCAGTTTACATTACCGTCATTACTACTTCCGACATATAAGTAAAATAATGTGTCTTTAAGTAGAGCTTGATCAACACTAGCAAAATATGTCTTAACCGCTTCATCACTATCCACTAATTGGGTTGAAGTTGAGAAAGCAAGAATACTACCAAATGTATCAAGATGTTCAAGCCCACCAAATAGGGAAATTAAACCACCTAATGAACTACCAGCAAGGTGAGTGTTGTTCCGGTCAAGTTTTGTTTTATAGTTAGCATCAACATAAGGTTTAACAACATCAACAATAAAGTTCATATAATGTTGACCAGTTTTTGGTATGCTTGCTTGCGCGCTTGTTAAGAATGGATGGTCATAAACATATTCACCCATCCGCTGCGGTGAGTTATCAACTCCAACAACAATCGCACCTTCAAAGGCAGGGTAGTCGCTAATTAGTTTTTCAACTGTTTCATCAGCTTCCCATTCCCCCGCGAATGCGGTTTTACGGTCAAAGACATTTTGGCCGTCATGCATATAAATAACAGGATATGTCGTATTAGCATTTGAATCATAATTTGCAGGTGTCCAAATTCTTACTTTTCTTGTTACTTGAGTTGCATCCGGGAATCTTTCATCACTTAAGTCAATAATATCTAAGTTCCCGACAACAGTTGATGGGCTTGTATCAGTTGATAAATCCGCCCAATTAACAACGATATCTTCTTGTATTACTGATTTAGTGTTATCTGTAATCGTTAAAGTTCGATTGGATAACTCTTCGCCTTGGGAGCCTTTTTCAACTTTACCCCAATCTCCGCGTGTATATTTATACTGCAAGTTAATTGGATAAGTTAAGTCATCAGTTAAACTAAATTCAAGCAAATATTTACCGTCGATCCGTGTAAGTTTTGCACCTTCTTGCCCTGGATCCCAATCTGTTAATCCAAATGCACTTAAAGTTCCTGCAATATGAAGTGGATCACTTACTGGTGTTATATCAGGAATTGTGACAACAAACTTAAGTTTTGGGTCTGTTTCCGGGATAACTTCGCTTGAATCTTCGACTGCGCTAGAATCTTCACTTGGATCTTCGCTTGGTTCAATAGCGACACTAGACTGTTCATCGATACTTGATGAGTCTTCCACTTCTTCACTCCTACCGCCACAAGAAACAAGCAAACCGCCAATAACTAGTAGCAAAAATAGTTTCTTGTTCATGTAGATATTTCCTCCTATTTGTAAAAAAAATATAGCAAAATAATCATAGTACAAACCGCTTTAGTTTGCTACTTATACTCAAGTAAAGTAGAGGGTTTTAAATACAAAATTTAAAATGTTAAGTGACAGACTAAGTGCAATAAATTAAAAAAATAGTGATGAAAAGCGAAATAAAATAATAAAAATTGCACTTAGGTTGTCATTTAACCTGCAAAATTTAAAAACACCCGCTTTAGGGCGGGTGCTTGCTATCTGTTATTTACTTACTTTAAATCTTCTTCATCAATATCAAGTAAGTTAACATGGCAGTAACCATTAATGTTTTTATTTAAATAGTCTTGATGGTATTCTTCAGCATCATAGAAGCCCTGATTAATCTCTACTTCAGTTTTAACACGATTTAATGATTTGGGAAACTTATTTTTAATATAAGTTTTAATATTATCATCAAGGCTAATATCATCATAATATATTCCACTTCGATATTGGATTCCTTCATCTTCACCTTGCTTATTTAAACTATACGGATCAATAATTCTGAAAAAATAATCTAAGACTTTACTTAATGAGATGATTTGCTCATCAAAATCGACTAACACTGCTTCTGCGTGAGTCGCTTCTCCTTTACATACTTCTTCATAAGTTGGATTACTTATATTGCCGTTAATATAGCCAACTTTCGTATATGTAATGCCTTTTAGTTTTTTAAAGTAAGCTTCTACTCCCCAGAAGCATCCACCTGCTAAATATAGTCTTGTCATAATTACTCCTACTTCCTTCTTAAAAATTATAGCAAAGATTAACTTTCTAAGCTGCTATTGCTTACAATACTAATTACTAATTAGTTATTAATGCGACTAATCTATTATTTAAATAACAATGAGCTCTTCAAAATAACTAATGTTTAATATTTTAATTTCACGGTTAGATATTTTTTTAATATTTCCTTCTTCGATAAACATATTTAACCTTCTAGAAAATGTCTCTGGTGTAATTCCTAAATGCGCACTAATGTTTTTTTTCGTTGTATTAAAAATTACTCGATCACCAATTAAGTTATCTAAAAAGTATTTCGCCATTTTTTCTTCGGCTTTTTTATAATTACTAAAAACTAATAAGTCTTCTAAGTTTCGCATTCTTTTTGATAGTTCGAGTAACATGTTCGTGGCAATTACTGGTTTATTCGAAATTGCCTCCAAAAATGCATTTCCTTCTAACTCACAAATAACACTGTCTTCTAATACTTCAACATAACTAGTTGCCGATATTTCTTTAAAGAAGGCGTTCTCACCAAAGAAATCGCCTTCTTTTAAGACTCTTATTACTTGTTCTTTGCCATCAAGAGTGTATCTAATAATCTTAACACTACCTCGATGAATAATATTGAGGGAATTAATTTTATCCCCTGTTACGTATATAAAACTGCCTTTTTTATATTGTTTGTGTTTTGAAAATTTTAATATCTCTTGTTTATCCTCTTCGTTTAAATTAGCAAAGATGGGGACGCAGTCAATACACAAAATAATTTCTTTGTCTTTCATTTATATTGTTACTCTTTTACTTTGGAATTAATTACATTGAAGCCTAGTTTTGCAATCGCGTTTTCAATGTCTTCTTTTGCAAGCAAACTATCATCAAATGATAGTTTAACCCGACTAGCGTTAAATCTTACTTGGATGCTATCTTTATCAACACCGTTTAACTTTTTTAAGGCTCCTTCAATTTTTGCGATACATGAAGGGCATGTTAGTGTTTCTAGTCTCATATCTAATTGTTTCATATTATCTCCTCCTCTTACTTTCATAAATTACATGTTGGGATTTTTTGGTCAATTGCATTACCTTTATTTAACCTTATATCTTAATAGCCGCATTCCATTTAAAATAACTAATAAATGGCTGCCTTGGTGTAAAAACATTCCAATTGACATCGTCATAAAGTTAAAACCAATAACTGCTATTAATAAACCAAAGACAAAGACTAAGGCAATTACAATATTTTGATACATATTTGCAACAGTTTTCTTTGCTAGACCGACTGCATGTGACAACTTGTTTATATTATCATTAACTAAAATTACATCGGATACTTCAATCGCAACATCAGTTCCGTTACCCATCGCAATTGATACATCTGCGGCTGCGAGTGAGGGGGCATCGTTAATGCCGTCACCGACAAACGCGACTTTTAAACCTTTTGCTTTTAGCTCCCCAATGTATTTAGCTTTATCTTCAGGGAGCATGTTGCCGTATGCTTCGGTTAGCTTTAGTTTGTTGGCCACTAAATCAACACTAGCTTGGTTATCACCTGATAGTAAGATGAATTGTTTAATATTTAGTTTTTTAAGTCGCTGAATTTCTTCTTCAATCCCTTCTCTTAATTGGTCTTTTATTCCAATAATGTTATAAACGGTATTATCAATCGCGGTTATGATAATTGAATTACCGCCTTTTTGCAGCGTTAAAATGTCACTCTCCATTTCTTTAGTTAAAGTTATGTTATATTCTTTTACTAGTTTTTCATTACCGATTAAGACATTTTTATTATTTACTTTAGCCTGGATTCCGCCGCCTCTTAACACTAGTGTTTCGCTAACTTCATGTTTATTCGTTGCAGAACCGAAATGATTAGTAATCGCTTTCGCTAACGGATGATCCGATTCACTTTCAACGCTAAATAATAATTCTTCACCTAATTTTTTATCATCAGTGTAATACTTAATCTTTTCAACTTCGGGCACTCCTTTAGTTAGCGTTCCAGTTTTATCAAACACAATGACATCAACTTTAGCGAGTGTTTGAATAATTTCGCTACCTTTAATTAAAACACCTTCCCTAGCCCCATTACCAATACTTGACACATTAGAAATTGGTACACCGATGACTAAGGCGCCAGGACAGCCAAGCACTAAAATTGTAATTGCGGTTTCTAAGGCATCGGGGTCATTAAAACCAAAGTGTAAAATTAACCCAAGCACTAAACTGAGTAAAATAACAAATGGAGTATACCACCGCGCGAATTTATCAATAAATCTTTCCGCTTTTGACTTTGAATCTTGGGCATCTTCGACTAATTCGATAATTTTACCAAACGTAGTATCTTCATTAATCTTTTGGGTTTTGACCCGAATCGTACCGTTTTCTAACAAGGTTCCTGCATAGACAAAATCATCTTGATCTTTTTCTAAGTACATCGACTCACCCGTAATACTTGCTTCATTAACCGCGCCAAACCCGCTTATGATTGTGCCGTCTACTGGGATTTTATGCCCTGTTTTAACAACAATCGTGTCTCCGATATTTAAATCATCGACAGTTACCTCTTCAATTGTCCCATCACTATTTTCTAAATAGGCGGTATCAGGAGCAAGCATGGTTAACTCTTCAATCGCACCTCTAGTTTTATTTAGAGTTTTTGCTTCTAAATATGCTCCAAATAAGAATAAGAAAGTAACGACCGCGGATTCCTCATATATTTGAATAATAAACGCACCAATTACGGCGATTGTAACTAATAAGTCAATACTTACGACTTTTACTTTTAAAGCCTCGAATGCTTGCATTGCGATTGGGATAACGCCAATAACTGAAGCAATGATAAAAAAGATATTTGCTAAACTATCATTACTTATTGCGTATCTAGATAAGTAAGCTAGTATGATTAAGATAAAACTAATTAATGTTATCTTGTTTCTTTGTTGATAAATAAATCTTCTCATTTACTCTCTCCATGCCTGTCCATTATATCGTTAATATTTGTTATTAAAATTGACCAAAGTCAATAATCGATAAGTTTTATTAAGCAAAATAAAGAACACATATAGCTAATATAAGGGTGTTCTTCAAGTTTAAATAATAATTTATTATTAGTAATCTTATCAAGTTACATCTAATATGATAATGTCTGCTTCATTAGTTTCATTAAAGAGTAGTTCACATTTTGCACCCTTAACAACATCATCATATAAGACACCTTTGTAAAATTTCGTTTCGTATTGTTTATTTAAGTCAGGGATATTTAAAGTTACAATTTTATAGTCTCTTCGAATGTACGTTGAAGTTTCGGTTTTTACTATATTAGCAGTATACTTTTTATACTTTGCTTCATTTTTAATTAGTCTACTTGCCTTTATTATGTAAGCAATAATAAAGGGAAAATAGAGTAAGGATACTGCGGTTAGAGCAGCGATAAGTGCCCCTTTAGCGTTATATAAACTAGTTGGTTCGATTAATAAAGGGAGAGTAACAATAAGTATCCCAATAACAAAAACCATATAGACAGCTGTAAATGCTTTTATATAAAATAAGTACCTTTTGTAACGATTAGATTTTTTTATTCTCTCTTTCATAACTCACCTCTACCTTCGATATATCTTCCCATATTTGAAAATCCTAGTTGATGAGAACGACTTACTCCGTATGGAGGATCGGTGAGTATTAAATCTACTTTAATTTTATTTTTCATTAATTTTTCAACCAAATCTTTATAATCCATATTATATAAATTTATACTCATTCAAAATCCCCCCTATTCTTAAAAGTTTGTCTTGTTGTTTTAATTTTTCATAAATTTCTATAGCAAATGATTCTGCTTGTAGTTTGAAAATTATTTCATTCATTTTCTTAAATCATCTCTATAATTTTCTTGCATATATAATAGTTTTAAAGCTAACGATTCTTTTTTGGTGTAATCTTTCCTAATAACTTCACGCAATGTTGTCATACTTTAATGTATTAAACTATATCACATTGTATGCGTTTTTTTCTAATTAACAAAGTAAGTTTTTATTTGTTATGTAATAGTATTAAAAGTTCTTTGTTTTTTTAAAATTTTCTTCTTTTTGAATATTAATTCGTATTTGACTTTGTTCACAGCAGATACGAAGTAAGGATACTTATTTATAAATCGTTTTATTTGTTGCTTCTCAACCTGAATTGAAAAACAAAGTGTTAGACAGGAACTGAAAATCTTCAAACTCATGTCAGGTTTCCTATTTCTTCCATGAAATATTTATTATTACTAAAGTTTCTAACTCATTTCTACAGTTAGGTCTTTGTTATTAATCTGATATCTTGTGAAAATAAATATATCATTCAGTATAACCTCACCTAGTTTTCTTTTGATCCAAGTTTATCAATAATCTAATAAAACTCAACAAATTAAGGTACTGATCTGCTCATATTTTTCGTGATATTTTATAATCCTTTTCGTTGTTGTCTCCAATGAATTTTCCAGATTTTATTATCATATCTAACAATTCTTTCATACATTAAATATGAAAAAACCGCTCATTTTCGAGCGGTTTTCACTTAATTAGCTTTATCTAATTGTTTTAGTTTTATTGACTTAACGCCTTTGTTAAGCCGTTTATGTCAAATAGTTAAATAACTGATACTTTGGAGCCATGTTTTACCTTGAAGGGACCACTGGTTAATGTCCTAACTGTGCGAAACCGCTAACATTTGTCCACCAAAGGGAAAACGGAATACTTTTGGGGTATTTAAAGGACACTTTTAACCCTTAATTTTTTCTTTTTTTCTTCATGAGGCCTCCTTATTAAATGCGCTTTTTTAACACATGTTCCCAGATTTCTTTTATATAAATTTATCTACTTACAATTTATAGACATTTCTAATATATTCTATTCTAGTGCAGCTTTTGTTTTATCCTTTTTGACTCATCCAAAAAAACTTGAAGATAATTTTCATTATAAAATATGTCCTGCTTTAAATCATCTTCTGGATACAGCCCTTTTGCTTTCTCTTTTAATAATTTAGCAACTGCTTCGTCAATACCTTGTAATTCCTTAAATTCAGTCGAATTTCTCCATTCTAAAGACCTTTGGTTATTCTTTATTGCTGTTGTTAGATAACCTATCTTATTTTCGATTTTCGATTTCTCTATTTCAGATAACTTTCTATATTGCATCAAAAAGTATTACACATGATTCTTTAAGTCATAGAATTCATAAAAGTTGTTTAAATACTTTTCAAAGAAATCATTTGCTGCTAATAGATTTTCCAAATCTCCTTTTTCAATATAATTCGAGTGAACAAGATATTTCGTTAATACATGTGCTTTTTTAAATTCTAAATGCCATTCATTTATTAAAGAAATAAACTCATCTACTTCTATTTTCCTTAATTATGAATAAAAAGTATACATAAAGGTATCATAAAGTATCTAATTTTACCCTTGATGGATTCATAAACTGTAATTATTGAATAGATTGTTTATGGTCTTTGTTCGAATTTTTGTTTTGATTTTCTACACCTTTTGCTTCTGCTTTTACTCGTTCCCATTCTTCTTTTAATATGGATTTTGCAGTAATCATTAATTCATTTTTTAATTTCAAATATTCTTGGTCATTCAACTCATTAGGGAAAGAAATCTCTTGAATTTGACAATATAACTTTTGGTGTAATTCTTCGCTTTGATTCAAACGCATTAATAACATGTTCCTTCTTGAATGCCACTCTTTTTCTTTTTCATCATCAATAATTTTACCCTTTGTTCTAAACATGTCATTTAAAGATAAAAATGTTATTATTTCATTTCTAAATTGATTTATCCATTCATTTCTACTTTTAGAGATTGTCTCAGCAAATAACTTTTTGTAGTTA
>JAAYSH010000019.1 GCA_012518415.1 Erysipelotrichaceae bacterium
AGCGATATATGGCATTAAGTTATTTGGGATGCCTTGAGGATCTTCGCCAATTAACCCGCTAGGATGCGCGCCAATTGGATTAAAATAACGTAAAATCGCTACATTCATCTTCGGGTTTGCCACTTGTGCATCTTTAAGCATCCATTCAATCATCACCTTGCTTGTTCCGTATGGATTCGTACTTTTTCCTTCTTTCATACTTTCAAAGTAAGGAGGGACATTATCTTCACCATATACGGTCGCACTGCTTGAAAAGACAATATTATTAACACCATGTTCATGCATTACTTCAAGTAATGTCAGAGTAGATCCAAGATTCGTATCATAATAAAGAATTGGCTTTTCTACTGATTCTCCAACTGCTTTTAGACCTGCGAAATGAATAACATCACTAATTTCGTGTTTAGCAAATACTACGGATAACTTTTGTTTATCGCGAACATCAAGTTCATAAAATATTGGTCTAATGCTGGTGATTTGTTCAATTCGATCAATTACGTCAGCTTTTGCATTGACTAAATTATCAACAATCACGACATCATATCCTGCTTTTTGTAATTCTACAACTGTATGTGAGCCGATATAACCTGCTCCACCCGTTACTAAAATCGCCATTATAAAAACCTCACTTCATTAATATTGTCATTATTATTTTAACACTAATATGCTTATTAAGTGGGTAATATGTTGCTTAACTTTTTACATCTTGTTCTTTATTGTTTGGCTTTTTTACTTTGTCATTAAATCCAAGTAAAAATGTCTTGTCTTTATAAGTCTCATCGAGATTATTAAAATAACTATCAAGTATTTTCATTTTGGTTTTTCTAAATGTGGTCGTAACAATAAATGCATCGAATAAATCTTTTCTTAATAAAATACTTGCGTGATGATGGAAAGGTTGTAAGTTAATAATTATATATTCATAGGCTGCTTGGCGTGAAGTAATTTCTTCATCAAACGCGTCTTCTTTTAGTGTTCTTGCAGGCATTTCCCCTAAATCGATATTTAGTGTTTCAACACCTTCCATATCAATGACTGGGGACTTTTCCTCTTCATTTTTATTTGGACTAAGTAAATTAATTAACAATACTTTCGCTCCTGCATCTGTAGCAGTTTTGGCAAGTAAATTACCCACTTCATTTAAATCATCTCTTCCAAGGTTACTAACACCAATAACCTGAAGTTGCTCAAGACCAATTTCGCCTTCAAGATGATTAAATAATTGCAGCGTTTCTTGCTGAACTTGTTCATTAATTAAAAGTGGTTCATCGGCATTACTCCGCGTAATATTAACCGTATAGTAAGGAAGACCGTATTCTTCTAAATCACTATCGAAGTGAACGCGGCGATTAAATAAATCAATCACAATACCAATTGCTACTCCGTATAAACCGCCTAAAAGGATTAGACCGATATATATCATATATACTGGTACACCTGTTGTATGGACTAAAAAACCAAGTTCACTGTCTTTAATTAGACTTTGACTATCAAGCTGAGGATTTCGCTCTAAAAATGTTTCAATTGTCACTTTCGCAAGTTCATCAACAATTTGAATTGCTAAAGCGCGGCTTTCATTTTCATACTGAATATGTATTTCACCCGTAACAGCATTGTACGTTGAAACGACTAAGCCCATTTTAATTTCGTTAGCAAAACTTGTCTTATCTTCTTCCGGTTTAACATTTTCAGCGACAGTTTCTAGCGTTTCTTGTTCATAAGCAATAATTGGAATCGTTCTCATTGTTTCACTCGTTATATAAGAATTTTTTGTAATACTACCAGTTACTTCATATGTGCGTGTAACACCCAAACTAGAATAAATAACGGCAATTATTAATCCAAGGATCATAAAATAAATTGATAAATGTAAATTCTTTTTTACCAAATTCCAAAATGATTTATGTGATACTCCAGGTAGCCTTGCTTTATCTTTCATCAGTTCACCTCATTTGCTTTAAAGAGTTTGTTCTAATATATCAGCGATGCGCTTACTCGCTAAGCCATCACCGTAGGGGTTATTTGCTTTTGCCATTTTATTATACTCGGCTTTACTCGTTAATAGTAAGTCGAATGTTTTATAAATTGTTTCTTCATTTGTTCCGACAAGTTTTACCGTGCCTGCTTCAATCGCTTCTTTTCGCTCAGTTGTATCACGCATAACTAATACTGGCTTACCTAGCGATGGGGCTTCTTCTTGAATTCCACCACTATCAGTAATAATTAAGTGGGCCGCGTTCATAAAGTTATGGAAGTCGACAACATCAAGTGGTTCGATAAGTTTAATCCGTGGGTGATCCTCGAAAATTGTTTTTGCGATTTCACGAACTTGAGGATTCATGTGAATTGGATAAATTACTTTAATATCCTCATGCTTATCAACAATTCTTTTAATTGCTCTAAACATTCGCTCCATCGGAGCACCTAAGTTTTCTCTTCGGTGCGCGGTTATTAAAATTAATCTTGAATCACCAACCCAATTTATTAACGGATGTGAGTAGTCTTCTTTTACGGTTGTTTTAAGGGCATCGATTACAGTATTACCTGTTACATAAATAGTGTTTGGATCTTTCCCTTCTTTTATAAGTACTTCTTTTGCTAAGTTTGTTGGGGCGAAATTGTAATTAGCAATAATTGAAACAGCCTGGCGATTAAATTCTTCAGGATATGGTGAGTAAATATTATATGTTCTTAAGCCAGCCTCAACATGACCAATTGGAATTTGTAAATAAAAGGCTGCGAGTGCAGTGACAAAAGTTGTTGAAGTGTCACCGTGGACTAAGACAACGTCTGGTTTTTCTTTTTCTAAAACCGCTTTAATTTTGTTTAAAATATTTGTTGTAATATCAAACAATGTTTGGTTTTTTTGCATGATTGATAAATCATAATCAGGATTGACATCGAAAACATCTAAAACAGCGTCAAGCATCTCCCGGTGTTGACCGGTAACACAAACAACTGTTTGAATATTTTTTCTTGCTTTTAGTTCGTTTACGAGTGGACACATTTTAATTGCCTCAGGACGTGTCCCAAATACTAACATTACTTTTTTCATCTTATCCGCCTCCTCTAATTATAATTGTAATTGAAATTTAAGCTGCTTGTTTACTTGCACGTTTACTCGCTGGGGCTTATACACCGCGACTAAGAAAAACATACTCATCCATAATGCGCTACTACCTGGACTTACAAAAATAATTGAATCAAATAAGTTTAATACAATAAATACTCCAGTAAAAAGCGCTCTTCGATAATCTTTGCCTATTAAATTTTTAATAAAGAAATAACCGAAGAAACAAATAAGTAATATTGTTCTTAATAGTCCTAATTCCATTAAAGCCATCAAAAACGAATTATGTGGTTGGACAAGTAAATATTCGCCGTTATATAAAAAGCGGTTGTAATGAGTAAATTCTCTTCTTAGTTCCGGAAAGCGATTCCACTGCTGATAGGGAAAAAATCCAGTTAATCCTCTTCCACTTAATTTATCAATAAGTGAGTAATTACCATATACCCTCAGTGTATTTACCGCTGAAACTCCGCGAGAACCAGTCGCTAGTTTTGTAAGTCGAGGTGCGATTCTTAAGAGTAAACTACCTTGGAGCATTAATGCACTAAATGCTACTAATACAATAACTAACTTTGTTAGCGGTTGAATCTTTTTATCAACAAAGAAATAAACTGCAAATATAACAAGAACTGGGATCATTGAGGCTCTTGAACCAGTCGCTAAGCTTCCAACTAAATAAATAACAGCGAGTAAATAAAATGTTAGTTTCTTAAACAAATAATCATATGCGACTAAGACTGTAAACAGTAACGCAATCGAATAGCCAAAGATTACCGGCCCACCTCCTGGAGATATAAGCCGGTCTGCTCCAAATATAAAATCATAAAACGCAACATTAATAACAATATTAAAAATAATATAGCCCGCGAAAAACACTAGGCCGATTTTAATTATTTGTTCATGATCTAACTGCAATTTATTTATGAATAATACATAAAGTAAGCCGTAATAACCTGGTAAAATAAACCATAAATACTGTGTGAAGAAATATCCTAAATTAATATTTTTACTAATGCCTGAAAATAAAATACTTAAATCGAAGATCACCTTAATGCTTAAGACGATAAATAGTTTCCTTGTAATTAATTTATCACCTTCTTTTTTAATAAGCGCAAGTGAAAGGGCGAAAAATAAAATCAAAACAAATAATAAAACAAGATTAATATCAAATTGAAAATCACGAATTGTATAAGAAAAAATACTGCGAAGTGGACCGATTGCGAAAAATGGAATTAAAAATAAGAAACCAAGGATGATTTCTAAAAAGTATTGTTTACTCCATTTCCAAATTCGCATTACCATATAAATTTTCTTTCCTTCTTATGATAAATAATATTACATAAGATAATATAACATGTAATCCGTATGCGATTAAATATGCAATCGCATATCCTAAACTACCTTCACTTGTTAATTGAGAAAATGTAATTAAAAGCACTGATCCCCAGATTACATTTAAAAATAATCCGACCCACATTTTCTTTAACGTTTCAAAAATCGAACCAAGTTGTGCTTGAGTGACAATAACAAACGAAACGACCATCATTATTCTAAAAGCGGTCTTACCAACATCGTATCCTTCACCGTATAAATTAAGTAATGGTCCTGCTAAAACAATACCCAATATGGAGATTAAAAGCACTGCTGCTGAGGTAAATAAGGTAGTATTGCGTACCGTTTTAAAAAGTGTCTCATATTGTTTGTTTTCATACAGATCAGTATATATTGGACGCATTTGACTTAGTTGGAGCGGAATGTAAGTTATGATAAACATCCACTGCCTTGCTACAGAGAAAATCGCCATTTCATCAAAACTAGTTGATCTAATTAACATTGCGTTCGCAACCCAATTTATTGGAATTACAAATAGTGAAGAAATAAATGCAGGAATTGTAAAGGAAAGTAAAATCTTTTGATACTCTTTAGGAAATGAGAAACTATACTTTATTTCTTGCTTTTTAAAATAATACAAATTAGCACCAAGCATTAAAATAAACTTTAAACCAAATCCGATAAGTAGAGCAAAGATCGCTCCGGTAACACCGTGTTGTTTTGTAAGAAAGTAAGCGGCAACGACATAAACTAAACACCTAATTAATTCAATTACAGCACTTGTACGATAAGACTCTAAACCGAGTAAGACACTTTGTAGTATCGCTGATAATGAGGCGAAAATCATAATGAATGCCGCAATTTGGAAGTATGAGGTCAAGCCATCCGTTTCGGTTGTTAAAATCGAAATGTCTCTAGCAAAAACAAACATTATTATCGATAAAATTACTGCGAATATGCCAACAATTAGACCAAATGTTCCGGTAATATTCCCAATTTTATCTTTATCTTCTTTATTAGCGGCAATAAATCTCGTTAAAGTCGCTGACATGCCTAAACCCGAAAATGTTACAAATGTTGTAACCGTCGAATTTACATGTTCGAATTGGCCATATGCATCTTTACCGACAATCCGGGAAATTATTATTCCGCTTAACAAAATAAGGAAGCGAGAACCGACCGCGCCGCCGACACCATATATAATCGCCCTCCAAATTCTTTTATGAAGGGGAATACTTTTGTCTTGTAAAGTTGCTTTCATTCTTCATTCCTAACTATTCACTACTGAAGTAATAACTGCTTCTACTTGTTTTATCCATCTTTTTAAGCCGAAAGTACTTCGCAACTGCTTACAGTTTTTTCTTAAGTTATCGCGAAGTTCTTCATCATTTATAAGTTCAATTGTTTTCTTTTTAAACTCTTCAACACTTGGAGAAACAATATAACCATTAAACCCATCAATAACGACGTTAGAAAGACCGCCAACATCACTAGCGATAATCGGGCAACCAACCATTGTTGCTTCAATTGCAGAAAGCGAAGTTCCTTCTGACCATCTTGTCGGAATATATGTTAAATAAGCCTGTGAGTAATACTTAGCCATCTCATCCATTGCGGGTGAAACGACATCATGTTCAACTTCTTTTAGTTGCGGATATTTTTCATATAAAACTTTGACATTAAAATCATCGATTGTGTAAATTGGAACAACCGCATAGCCCGCTTTAATTAGCTCTAAACACATTTCACTAAATATATCAAAACCGCGGTGATTAACTAATCTTCGCGGATATAAAAGTTTGTATTTTTTATCTTCATATTTGTCTTCACTAAATTTAAAAACCTCTTCATCAGCGAAATTAGGAATGTATACAAGTTTATCTGGGTGATTGAAATATTTTCTTGAACGTTCTCTCATCCAATTAATAAAATTAGTATCAACACAGATAACTTTTTCGTGCTTTAGTGTTGCCTCAATGTAGCGCTTATTAAGAATCCCCCGTAATACCTTATTATTATAGGGATTATCCCACGCAATACCGTGCTGAATCGCAATGCTAGGTGTATAGCATTTCTTATACGAAACTAATATGTCTGAGTAAATTACTAACTTTGCATTTTTATCTTTGGCGAGCCTATAAACGCGCCTCGAAAAGTTATTCGTTCCCCGATTTCCATACTTTGAATCAAAAGTGACAATCTTACCAAATTGGGCATCTATTAAAGTAAGGTTCTTATTTGCTTTAGTTACAATAATCGTTTCATATCCTAAATTCGTAAGTAAGTTTTTTAACTCAAGCGTATAACGTTGGGTTCCGCCAACGGTTATACCTGCTTCTGGGTTATCGTAGTTAAATATAAATTGTGATTCGATAATAATAATATCCTTAGCCATGTTTTCACCTACTTATCAGCAATTTCAGCATAAAATGCTTTTCTTCGTTTATCTAAAATCTCTTTATCATATTTTTGGGCTTCATTAAAATTTCGTTTCGAGGTTTTGATTAGTTTTTCTTTATTTAACACTTTGATAAGTGCTTTTTTAACCGCACGAACCGAGCCTTTTTTAAAAACATAGTTTTCTTCAATAAGTTCGGGTGTTCCACCCGCATTTGAGCCAAGTACCGGCAAACCGCGACTCATTGCTTCAATAACAGCGCGCGGCAACCCTTCTTGTGCACTTGGTTGGATGTATAAATGAAGTTTGTCGAGTTCACTAAATACTTTATCGTGCGAAACTGTTCCAAGAAACTTTACTTTATCCTCAACATCATATTTCTTCGCTATTTTAGTTAAATATGTTTGATCGCCGCCTCCAATAAGGTGGTAGCGGAAATTATATCCTTGTTTATTTAATTTCGAAATAGCCTTAATAACATATTGTTGGCCTTTATATTTAACATTAACTGCCGCGAGTGTACCAATAATAATTGGACTATCATGTGACATTTTTTCTAGATCCTCAGTTTTTCTTTTTAGAACTTCTTCATCGAGACTTTGGAGCATTACATTAGAACAATTAATCGTTTTTCCTTGAGAGGGGTATCGTTTTTGTAGAAATTTTTCACTAACATATAAAACATACGGTGCGGTCTTTATCCTGAGCTTCATCATAAAATAATTGGGTATTGCGATAATTTTCCCCTTTAAACTATGATTCCATAACGAATCAAACGCACATCCGACTACTTCGACAAAAACTGGTTTATCGAATTTCTTTGCATATTTAATTGTTTTACTCGCAACTAGGCTAGGCATCCGGCAATTATTTTATCGACACTCTTTACCGTTTCTTTGATTTTATGTTTGAATTCCCTTCGTTTTGAGATGCTTAAGAAGTTTTTAAAACT
>JAAYSH010000020.1 GCA_012518415.1 Erysipelotrichaceae bacterium
ATATTCATTTAAGTATTACAAGCTTACTTAATGTCCGGGTTAAAGGAGCGATTGACTTATTTTTCACTAACCCACTACAAATTGAGGGGAACCGAACGAACACATATCGGATTAACTCTTCAAACTTCGATTTAATTGAAATGCCCGAGATTGTCTCTGGGATAAACAAATAAAAATAGCCCGCATCCGCGGGCTTTATTATTATTTTCAACTTATTCAATATTTAAACTCAGCACAAAGTAATAATAAGTATTTTTTAATTGCTGTAATATAGGTGCTTTTTTGAGTAACAATAAGACAAAAAACAATAATTTATTATCCTTTAATGGTATAATACTTTTTGGCAATGAAAGGGGAGGAACTATATGTTTCAACGAAAAAGGTTTCTTCTAATCGCAATCGGTTTATTAAGCCTATCAGGCTGCTCGTTTGACTTTGGACCTATTATTCGCGGGGGCGAATCAAGCGCGAATGTACCAACTTCAATTGAACCAGTTGAAGGAGCGATTCATAAAGTAGAAGATTTTGTCTTTACTATTGATGAATATAAAGTTGCGAATGAAAAAATCTTACTCCCATCGTTAGGCGACCAAAAACTGCTTGTTTTACCAGTAGAGTTTCTGGATGCGCGAGCAGAAAACATTAGCCCATATCATTCTAAAGATGAAATTCATACGATGCTTGAAAAAGCCTTTTTTGGCTCAGCCGCTGATACAGCATGGGAATCAGTAGCAAGTTTCTATAATAAAAGTAGTAATGGTTTACTAAATTTAAGTGGGGAAGTTGCACCTTTTTACACAATGAACATGACAATGGCGGAGTTTGAGGCATTAAACTCGCCCCGAGTTAGTGAATTTCGCGATAGTTATGATCCTTCATGGACTGCACTTGATGAAGCGTTTGACCATTATAAAGTAAACAACCCAACAACATATACTCAATTCGATCAAGATAACGATGGATATATAGATGCGGTGTTTGTCGTTTATAGTGCGCCATATAATATGGATGATAATAGCGTGTTTTGGGCTTTTCAATATTATAACTATGATAACTTCCGCTGGCCCTCAGCGAAAACCCCACGTCCATATAACTATGCATTCGCTAGTATTGAATTTATGTTTGAAGGGTATGGTGAAAACCAAATTGATGCCCATACATTTATCCATGAAAGTGGCCACTTATTTGGTTTAGAAGATTATTATACATACGATAGCGATGATTGGGGTGCACTCGGAGGCCTAGATATGATGGATCATACAATTGGTGATCACAATGGCTATTCAAAAATGTTTCTTAATTGGCAAAAGCCATATTATGTTACTGGTCAAGAAGAAGTATCAATCATAACTTTAAATCCTGGAGAACTTGTTCTTATTAAAGATGATTGGAACTTTACACCGTTTGATGAATATTTGCTCGCAGAGTTTTACACGTCAACGAAACTAAATAAAAAAGATGCACTTGAAGGCTATCCTGCAAATTCACCGGGCAATATTAAAAATTTTGATGAACCTGGGATTAAACTTTATCACGTGGATTCACGTATTGGGAGTTACTCATGGTCGTCACATAATTTTATTAGTTATATCGATTACCTTGACCTTCCTCATTCACAATATGCCGAGATTGTTGCCTCGAATACGAAATCAAATATAGTTGGACCGAATTCAACGTTTAAATTACTTCGACTCATTGAACCAAATGGTGGTTCTTCACTACTAAGAGGAAATGCGGTTATTGCGGATAATTCTTACTTATTCCATCAAGGTGATGTATTTAAACCAAGTTTTTATAAGTCAGGGAAGGGATTTAAAACAGGTCCAACCTTTAATGATGATTCGCCGCTTAATTATCAAATTGAAATTGCCGAAGTTACGAATAATAACGCAACATTAATAATTACAAAAATATAACAAACAAAAAAGGCCAGAACTACTAACACCTGGCCTTTTTGCATGTGTTTTATTAATTAATTAAAAAATGTAGCACGAGCTTGGTCTTTGATTTCTCTTGTTGTTGAGAACGGAATTCTTGTTGTATACCCAGCACGAGCAGCGACAATTTTCTTTGTTGGCCAAACGACAACCGCTTCATTCCACTGATTAACGGAATCATTGTATACTTCTCTAGCAGCAGTGATTTCTCTTTGTAAGTATGAGTTTTGCCGCATTGCATCAGCGATTGTTGCGTGCGCTTTTAAATCTGGATATGCTTCAAAAGCGACATTAATTCTTGAGAAGGCACTATCTAATTCGCCCGCGACATTGTTTCTTTCTGCATCAAGACTTGGTGAGGATCCACCTCGATATGCTGCGATTGTTTTCATTGTATCTTTATCTAAATCAATTGCAGTAGACACTAGACCAACGACGTTTTGTAAAACAATGACACGTTGCTCTAAGTAGTTGTCAATTTGCGAGGCATCACGTTGGATTCGTTGTTCAAGTTTTTGTAAGTAGTTTTTGGCCCTTACTTTCATGATTGCAAAAACAATCCCAGGAATAATTCCTAATACCCAAAGCATAATTTCAAAAATTAGTGAGCCTGCTCCAACTTTTATTGGAATTTGTTTGTGAATAACATTAACATCACGGCCTTGTTCACTAACTGGTCCAGTTAGTTCATCTAATTGATTTCCCATAGTTTATTCTCCTTTATCCTTATGGTTAATTATATCATTATTTGACTTCTGTAGTCTAGTTAAAACTTG
Source organism: Erysipelotrichaceae bacterium (assembly GCA_012518415.1). GTDB lineage: Bacteria > Bacillota_I > Bacilli_A > RFN20 > CAG-826 > UBA5455. The sequence goes on from JAAYSH010000020.1 coordinate 2,714, forward strand.
GCGCTCATCAGCACTAAGTGTCCGTGCGACTAAGAAGCCAATAAGTGATTTTGTATATTTAGGTGAGCCCTGAGCGTTTAAAGTAGTAAAGATATTTTTCCAAGATGAGTTACTACCAAGTTCTTTTCTAAAGTCTTGATAAGTTAAGTTTTTATCGTTATTAACTTTTAATACCGCGTTACTTACTTGTTCGACGGGTAAATATTCAGTCCAATGCACAGGGACATTATGAATTCTTCCATCGCCTCCAAGTGTTGGGACAAAATCAAGCCGTGGTTCACCACGGAATCCATATGCGGTTATTTCAATTTGATCAACATCATCACCAGAATCGATAACTCTAGTTTTTAAAATATTTCTTGTAATTGAACTTGGATGTTTAAGTAAATTAATATCAAAGGTGTTAGCAAATTCTTCATGTTCCCAACTAGCAGCATAGGAAGGATAAACATCTTTATATATGTATTCATGTGGTTTATGTTGTTGATAAAGCGGGATGGATACTAGTGGTGCGAAAGTAAAGAAGATGTGTTTAAAATACTCGTTGTTATATTTATTAAAGTAAGCGCGTGCGGCTTCTAAGTTGAAGTTATGATAGCGGCTAGGATTATCTTCGATGTCTGCGCCACGAAGATGGTGAGAGCTAATAAAGTTTAAATTATTCCGCTTCCAAAAGTAGAAGTCATCACCATAACCAACCGTTTTATCTTTAATAAGACTAAGAATTTGTGTTTGCGCGAGCGGAGTAAAAAGGAGGCGAAATTGCTGCTCATTATCGCGGTCAAACGCCCCAAACAAGGCTTCAAATTCGTGGTTACCAAGTGGTAAATAACTTGTGCCTTTGCTAATTGCTTCGCGGGCACGGCGATCAATATCTTTTTCTGAGTTGATAATATATTTTTTTAATTCCTTTTCATCTAATTTATTTGCAACGGAGGGGCTTCTGGAGAAACTTAGTTTATCCGCGGCTTCATTACCATAAATTAAATATGTGTCTTCACTATATAAAGGAACTGGTTTGTTAATTGTGGCACGCAGTGTTTGGGAGCGGTGGTACGTTCGGAGTTTACCATTAACGTAGCGGCTTTCCGTCCATGAAATGAGTAAAGTACCTGTATATGGTTTTAGCCCCATTGATTGCTCGAGTGTTTTATGAATAATAAAAGGGTTACCCTCAATTTCTCCTGTATGAAGGACAAGGACAGAAGTATTGTTACCATATTCATCTAAGTTGTACTTAGTTGTTAAATAATCCCACCTTTTTGCATCAAAGTATGTATCAATTTTAATTAATGGGACAGTAGTTTGCAGTAGCGCATTTGATATACCATAATCATATAACTCATTAAGTGGCCGCATCTGGGCGTAGGCTGCTTGCTTTAAAGTGTCCTTTTCTTTTATTAGTTCATGAATTTGTTTATTTAAGTCTTTTATTTGTTTGTTTATAAGTGCGAATATAATAATTATGAAACCAACGATGCCAAGTAATGATAAAACAAAAATTGTGATAGTCGCACCAGGACTTAACCAAAATGGTGAAGTAAAAGATTGGATACCAAACAAAACCGCTACAATTGCAAAGATAATAATAAGCGCTATTAAAAAGCCGCGAAAACCTTTTTTGCGCGACATAGATTTGTTTAGTTTAGTTATTTTGTTCCCCGTTTTTATTATCTTATCAACAAGTAATTTATTTTCTACTTCATCAACACCGCTTTTTTGCAGTAATTGCTCAAAAAAATTTGAAACATTTATGGCATGCTCACCTTTAAGTTGTGATTTATATAAGTCGACTGGATCATATATTTCATAGTTACTATAGGGCATATTTTATTTCCTTTTTTAATATTATAACACCACATGAATATTATAAACATTTATAAGCCAAATAACAATGTTTTTGTTTATTATTGTTATGTTGAATGAGTGAGAAAGTTATATGATTTTTTCTTTAAATAGGCTTAATTTACACAAATTAAACATGAATAAAAATATTTACAAATTAATCGGCTAAAAGGGTCCTAGATAGGTGG
>JAAYSH010000004.1 GCA_012518415.1 Erysipelotrichaceae bacterium
ATGAAGATGGTAAATTACATACTACATTTAACCAAGCTCTAACAACAACCGGAAGACTATCTTCAACTAGACCGAATTTGCAAAATATATCGATTCGCGACGAGGAAGGTCGGGAAATTAGAAAAGCGTTTTACTACGATGATGAGGCTACATATATCGTAAGTTTTGATTATTCACAAATTGAATTACGGATTATGGCTGCATTAGCTTCTTCGCCAAAGTTAATTAAAGCTTTTAAAGAAGGATTAGATATTCACACAGTAACCGCTCAGCATTTATTCCATAAGCAAGATATTTCACCAAATGAGCGAAGAATGGCAAAGGCAGTTAATTTTGGGATTATCTACGGCATTAGTGACTGGGGCTTAAGTGAACAAATTAATTCAACTGTAAAAGAAGCAAAAACTATTATTGAAAGTTTTTATGCAACTTATCCAGAAGTTAGAACTTTTGTTGATGAAACAATTAAAAAAGTCGAAAATGATGGATATGTTACGACTTTACTAGGGAGAAGGCGGTATTTACCAGGAATTAATGACCGTTCCTTCCAAGTTCGCTCCTTTGCAAAACGGGCGGCGATGAATGCACCAATTCAAGGTACAGCTGCAGATTTAATTAAACTAGCGATGGTTAAAATTTATGATTACCTTAACGAGGGTAATTATAAAAGTAAACTCGTCCTACAAATTCATGATGAACTTATTTTTGCCGTTCCTCAGGATGAACTTGATGAAATAATTTCAAAAATTAAGCATATAATGGAACATGTTTATGAATTAGATGTGCCATTAAGTGTTGATGTTGGCTACGGTAAAACTTGGTTTGATACATTATAAGGAGTAAATTATGCCTGAATTACCTGAAGTAGAAACGGTACGAGTTATTTTAAAACCACGGATTGTTGGTAAAACGATAACAAAAATTGATGTGCTTGTTCCAAGAATTATAAGCGTTAAAGGAAGTGTTGATGAGTTTACTTCTACTTTAACTAACGAAACTTTTTTAGATTTAACAAGAATTGGAAAATATTTAATCTTTCATTTAAGCAATGAGCTTATTTTAATCTCGCATTTACGAATGGAAGGTAAGTATTTTATGTTAAAGGAAGCTGATCAACTTCCCTCTCACCCCTGCGTTATATTTACTCTTAATAGTGGTGAGCGACTTGTATATAATGACACTAGAAAATTTGGGACAATGGAAATTGCGACTTCTTCTACTTATTTAAACACTGATTCTTTAAAAGTGTTAGGAAAAGAACCATGGGATTTATCACCGCTTGAATTTAAAAATTTAAGTAGCAATTCTTCTCGCGCAGTAAAAAACATTTTACTTGATCAAAGTATTATTGCTGGCTTAGGAAATATATATGTTGATGAAGTGTTATTTAAAGCAAACTTACACCCAGAAACACCTGCAACTATGTTAGTAGACAGTGATTTTGTTAATTTAATTGATCAAAGTATTGCTACACTTGAAGAAGCAATTAAAGCAGGTGGTACGACAGTTAGATCATATCAAGCTGCGCCAGGAATTAGCGGTCTATTTCAGCAACAACTTTATGCATACGGAAGAGCCAAAGAGCCTTGTTTAATATGTAAGAGTAAACTTAAAAAAATCCGTGTTGGTGGTAGGGGGACAACATATTGCCCTAAGTGTCAAAAACCTAGGCACCGCGCCCTAAGTATTGGCATTACTGGTGTAAGTGGTAGCGGGAAGTCTTTTATGCTTGAATATTTAAACGAACAAGGTTTTGGCGTGATAAGTGCTGATGAAATTGTTCATAACCTCTATAAAAAAGATGAAGTTAAGGCTAAATTAAAACAAATATTTGGCGAGCAAATAATTACTAATAATGAAGTTGATTTAAAATCTTTGCGTGAGCAAATAATTAGCGATAATAAATTAAAAAAAGAACTAGAAAATTTTATTCATCCGTTAGTTAAGAAGGAGTTAATTAAATTCCGCGACGATAGTAAAGAAGCGGTAGTATTTATGGAAATTCCGCTTTTATATGAAGCACGATTTGAAGATATCACTGACTATGTTATTGGTATAACAATTGATGAATCAGTTCAAATTGAAAGACTTATTAGCCGGGGCCAAGATCCAAAAACTTACTTACAATTAAACAAAGATAATAAATTCAAAAAAAATCGTGCCCGTGTCGATTATTTAATCGATAATAGCACTACTTTAAAACATTTTAAGTCAGAAATTAATGAAGCAATTAAGAGTATTTTATCCTAGCGGTATCCCCGTTATATAAAACTCATTATTTATATTACTTAAAATAAGTTCGTGAAGTTGTTCACTACGAATTGAACTTACTTTTGATTTGCCGCTATATAAGTCTTTAACCGTATTTAATGTATATCTTGAAGTAAAAATAGTTAATAAGTTTTTACTATCACGTTCATTTAAAATTGGTAAAACAATCGTATCACGAATAAAATCATTAATGTATTCATCACCAAAGCCATCAAGTACTAATAAGTCGACATTACTTAGTTCACTTATTATATTATTAAATGCTTCTTTGTCGTTAAAATTAAGATCATTAATTTCTTTAAACCGCCTTGATGTGTTAATAACTGCTGCAGAACCTAGTTCTTTTGCTAAATATTCGTTAACAAATGCAACAGCGAGATAAGATTTACCGACGCGGCGTTCACCACCTAAATAGATCCAAGACTTATCGCCGTTAATCGCTTTTAGCAAAGCTTGAACTGCAGTTAAATTGTTGTTTGAAATCGTAATTGATTTTGTATCACTTAGCCGTAAGTTATCCCATTCGCTAGGAAAATCGTCGTACCATAAATTTAACTTCCTTGCTTCAAACGCTTTTGCGGCTGGGCAAGGTTCAAATTCTCTAACAACG
>JAAYSH010000021.1 GCA_012518415.1 Erysipelotrichaceae bacterium
AGTCCCGCTCGTACTTGGATTAGATTTAGATGACCGTGAAGAATACCGCATCGAAGGTATTACCTTAAATAAAGATGAAGTATTCGAATTCCAAATTATTGAAGGTGAGAATAAAGTTAGTTATCCAAAATGGGAAGGAACTATTGAAGATCCTCCTGGAGTTCCACGAATTGGCTTTGAACTAGGTCATGATACACGGCCAGGCTTTGAAAACTATTCTAAAGACTACCTCACCCCTATTAATGCCCCGAATGAAGGAGGCGACGTTAAAAGTGGAAACTGGAATAAATACTTAGATGGTGCAACACCAGGAGGCTTTAAAGTAAAACAAAGTGGAACATATAATATTTACTTACGTATTGTTGATCCAGGGTGGTTATATATTTATATTCAACCGGTAAATTAGTAAGCGCTAACGCACAAGTATGCTGGTTGGTCATGAAAAATTACGATTAATCAATTAAAGGCCATGCCAAGTCGTGGCCTTTTTGATTGTATGAATAATTCGCTACTTAATAAAAAGTACATATGTGTTATACTTTAAGCGTTAAACTATATCGAAATTACAAAAAAGAGGAAAAGAGGAAAACATGGAGAAAAAAGTTTACACATTAGATTATTTAGGAAAAAAATTACAAGTAGAAGTAGGTGAAGTCGCCAAACAAGCAGATGGAGCCGTCTTAATCCGTTATGAAGAATCAGTTATTTTAAGTACAGTCGTATGCTCCGACCAACTTAGAGATTTTGATTACTTCCCACTTACAGTTGAGTATCAGGAAAAAATGTACTCCGTCGGTAAAATTCCTGGCGGGTTTTTACGCCGTGAAGGCCGAAGCGGTGAACATGCGACCCTAACAGGACGGATGATTGATCGAACACTTCGACCATTATTCCCTGAAGGAATGCGCAACGAAGTTCAATTAATTAATACTGTTTTAAGTGTTGACCCGGATTCACCTGCAGAAATGGCAGCTATGATTAGTGCCTCACTTGCAGTTGGTATTAGTGATATCCCCTTTGATGGTCCAATCGCTGGTGTTAATGTTGGCCGTGTCAACGGTGAATTAATTATTAACCCCGACTTAAAGCAACGTGCCGCGAGTGATTTAGAACTAACAGTCGCAGGTACAAAAGATGCCGTTAATATGGTTGAAGCTGCCGCAGGCGAATTAAGCGAAGAAGAAATCATTGATGCAATTTTCTTTGCGCATGAAGCAATTAAACAATTATGTGATTTCCAACAAAAGATTATCGATGAAATTGGAAAAGAAAAACGCGAAGTCCCACTTCGCTTACCAAACATCGAACTTATCGATGAAGTTAAAGGCAAAGCTAACGAGAAATTACAAAAAGCAATCTCAACTTTTGATAAATTAGAAAGACAGCGTAATGTTCAAGCAGTTTTTGATGAAGTACTCGAACAATATGCTGAATTAGAGTATGAATCAGAAGATGAAAAAGCTAAAGCATTAAATGAGATTAAAGTTATTTTAGAAAACTTAGAAGGTGAAGAAATTCGCCGACTTATTACCGAAGAAAAAACACGTCCAGATGGACGCGGAGTTGATGAAGTCCGTCCACTTACTACTAAAGTTGACTTACTCCCAAGAACGCACGGAAGTGCACTATTTACAAGGGGACAAACGCAAACTTTATCAACCGTAACACTTGGACCAAAATCTGCAGCGCAAATGATTGATGATTCAACCGAGGAAGAAACACGCAGATTTATGCACCATTATAATTTCCCGCCCTATTCAGTCGGTGATGTCCGCCGTTTAGGTGGTGTTGGCCGAAGAGAAATTGGCCACGGAAAACTTGGTGAAAAAGCACTCCTTTATGTAATTCCTGATGAAGAGGAATTCCCTTATACAATTAGAGTTGTCAGTGAAGTACTTGAATCAAACGGTTCAAGTTCACAAGCTTCGATATGTTCGGCCTCAATGGCGCTTATGGCAGCAGGTGTACCAATTAAAGATATGGTAACAGGTATTGCGATGGGGTTAGTTACAACAGGTAATATCGAAGATGGAGCCTACACAATCTTAACTGACATCCAAGGCATTGAAGATGCTTTTGGTGACATGGACTTTAAAGTCGCTGGTACATCAAAAGGAATTACCGCCTTACAAATGGATATTAAAATTGCCGGCGTAACGAAAGAAGTATTAAGCGAAGCACTCGCGCAAGCTAAAGTTGCCCGTGAGCAAATTCGTGCCGCCCAACTTGAAGCAATTAGTGAACCACGTCCAGATGTTGGTAAATATGCACCAAAGATGGATACATTTATGATCGATCCAGAACGCATTGGTGAAGTTATTGGTACAGGTGGTAAAGTAATTAATGAAATTATTGAAAACCACGATGATTGTAAAATCGATATCGAAGATAGCGGACAAGTTACAATTTATCATATGGACCGCGAGACAATTAACCGGGCGAAAAAGACCATTCTTGACATTTTAAAAGAAGCTAAAGTTGGTGAAGTATATGAAGGTGTCGTTAACCGTATCGAAGATTACGGGGCATTTGTTAATATATTTGGGAATACCGATGGCTTACTCCACGTCAGTAGAATGGCCTACGGTCGAACAAACCACCCAAGTGACGTTGTTGCAGTCGGTGACACAATTAAAGTTAAAGTTATCGAAGTTGATGACCGGGGTAAGGTTGGTTTATCACACCGTGAATTTTTAGAAAAACCTGAAGGATGGGTTGAAAATGGTGAAGATAATCGGCCAAGTCGCGGCCGTGGTCGCCGGCGTTCAAAAGATGATGGTAAAAAAGTTTACCAACGACGCGAGCGAAAATAAAGCTAGTAAAAAGGTGGCATAAGCTTGCCACCTTTTCTTATTAAGGTAAAAAACACACGAGTTTTAACACCAGTTTTAGAAAATTAAACGTAAAATTTTGCTCATTATCCTTGTAAACACTTAATTAATTTGTATAATTAAGTAAAGGTATTAATCAAAGATGTTTTTGAAATATAATTAATAGTAAAAAGTGAGGTAGTTTATGGCGGAAAATGTGCGCGTTTTTGCGCTTGGAGGCCTTGATGAAGATGGCAAAAACTGTTATGTCATCGAAGCAGGGCAAGATATTTTTGTATTAGAGGCAGGATCAAAATATCCTGATGTATCAAAACCTGGAATTGATTTAGTCATTCCAAATTTTTCGTATTTAAAAGAAAACAAACATCGAGTTCGCGCGTATATTATTACGCATGGACATGATGATTTATTTGGTGCGCTTCCATTTATTTATGAAGATGTCCCCGCACCGATATATGCAAGCAAACCAACAATTGTGATGATTGAAGCATTTTCAAAAAAGTGGGGGTTTGATCATAAGTATAATTTTGTCGAAACTAAACCAACCGCCCAACATATAATCGCAGGTCGGCAAGTTAACTTTTTCCAAACAACGCATATGATGATGGGTTCATTTGGGGTCGCATTAAATACGGAAGCAGGCTATATCATTTATAGCGGTGATTATATTGTGGAGTATTCACAAAATGAGTCATATAGTCATGATTTAAATTCATTAGCAAAAATTTCAGAAAATAATGTCCTCGCCCTCCTTATTGAATCTAAAGGCGCGGACCGCAAAGGGTATACGTCGCCAAATCACCGCCTAACACCGCATATACTTCGTCCCTTTCAAGATGCCAAGGGCCGAATATTTATAAGTGTTTATAATCAGTCAACGTACCAATTAGAAGAAATAATTGCTGTCGCCAGACGCTTTAATAAGAAAATTTACTTTTATGATGATGAAGTTCGGCGCTACTTTAGGCAGTTTCAAAATATTGGCCAATTGAGGCTCCCGCCTAGTGTAGTTGTTGATAAAGATGACTTACTTCGCGTCCGGCAAAGCGACCTGCTTATTTTAATGATGGGTCAAGGTGATGAAGTGTACCGACAAATCGCCCTTCTTGCCTCAAAGTCACATGAAGATAGACGAATTAGCCTTTTACCAACCGATACATTTATTGTTGCTGCCCCACCTGCTTACAACTTTGAAACACTTGCAACCCAGGCAATTGATGATTTATATAAAACAGGAGTTGAAGTTGTTAATATCGGGCGCAGAAAACTTATCTCAATGCACGCGAGTGAAGAAGATGTTAAGATGCTTCTTTCGCTGTTACGGCCAAAATACTATATCCCCGTAACTGGTGATTATACGCAAATGATGGCGAATGCCAAACTAGCGGTTGGTATGGGGATTGGCCTTAATCATAATAATGTTTTCTTACTTGAAAACGGTAATATTATTAATTTTGTCGACGGCAAAGCAAGATTACATGTACGTGATGATGAAGTTATTGAGGCGAAAGAGTTATACATTGACGGAATGGGCGTTGGTGACACTAGTAGTGGTGTCTTAGAAGACCGCTCGACCTTAAGTAATGATGGTGTTGTTGTTTTAGGCTTATCAATTGATAAATTCAAACGCCAAATTGTAGCTGGACCAGATATTCAAATGCGAGGGTTTATTTTTGTCCGAGAAAACGACGTTATTATTAGTGAACTCGCCAAAATGTATGTTGAAATTGTTGATAAAGCACTTAAGGCACCAGGTAAATTTGATGAAAATGCCGTTATTACTGAAGTAGAAGACGCAGCCTCAAGAATTTTATGGCGTGAAACAAGAAGACGGCCAATGATATTACCTCTATTAAGTAATATTTAATACGTGATTTAATTGCCTTTCACCTAGAAAATTATAAGCGTCATAACTTTATTTTCTCTTTAAGACTTATATAATAAAATTGTAGAAGGAAAGGTGGATACTAATTATGAAAAAATTGACACAAGAAGAACTGGATATGTTGTCGAATACAGAGAGACAAGAGTATATACAAAAGAGGATAGAAGCCGTTTTTACAAAACATGGCTTAGTGAAAAAAGAACGTCCCATAGAGGAACAAACCGCTATCGTCTCGTTTCGAAAGCATACGAGCGAGTTATCCAAGCACTTGAAGCCGAAGACGGACTAGTCGAACATTTTCCTTTAGTGGATGATGATGGCAACCCGCAATACTCAAGAAGATTAAAAGACAAAGGCGTTAGAGAAAGCTAACACCGCGCCCAACACACGTAGGCTGAGGTATTTGCCTTTCAAAAAAAGTAGTTTAAGCAAAAAGTTCTAACCACAATTATCGCGATTAAAAACGAATATTATTTAAATTTTTATAATCGGATTAACAAACTCCTTATTAAACGAAAAAAGTTGTATAATTAGTATACATGGAAAGTAATTTTAGTAATCCTCAAATAAACCTTGGGGAAAAAAAACAAAAGTCTAATCATCCAGCACGAATTCCCTTTGGAATCATGCTTGTTCTTTTAGGTGTCGCTGGATTGTTAAATCGCTTTTTAATTGCCTATGTAAATTATGGGTTAATTTTTGTTTTTGGAACGTTATATTTCATTATTTATTTTGGACTTATAATTTTTGGCAGTTCAATTATTTTAAGACGCGATAATTTGTTTGGGAAATGGAATATTTCCACAACTGGATTTTTACTTATCCTTTTAGCAATCTCAATGTTTGGGTCGTATTATTTATATGGTTTAGAAAATGTTGGACCTGCAAGTCTTAACAATGTGATTCCGGTTATTAAAACGCATGCGCTTGAAGGGCGAGCATTTAAAGATGTATTGCAAAACCCGCTTACTTTTGGTTTTCGCGGCGGGGGAATTATTGCGGACGGCTTCTATGTTATCCTTGCCAGCAGCATTTCCCGTGTCGGTGCCCTTTTAATTATCATCTTATTATTTCTTGTTGGTATCGCTTTACTCTTTTGGCAGAACATTAAGGCAGTGTATGAAAAATACACACAAACACGGAGTAATAAACAAGAAAGAAAACAATACTTTCAAAATGCCGCGAAACTTGATTCATCACCGAAGAATCAGCCAAGTCGATATATGTATGGAGAACGTAAAGTTGAACCAGTCGAAATTGAAGCAGAGCAACCATATATTCCTGCTTCTACAAGTGAACTAGTTTATTCATTTGGGTTTAAAAAAGCGATATTTAAAGGCCCAAGAGTTAAAGAGAGCGAAGTTAGTGAAGTAGAAACAGAGCAAATAGTAAAAGAAATCGAACCTGAAATTGAAACTCCAACAATTAAATATTATGAAGAAGAAATTGAAACTCCACCAAAAAAGGTCGAACATGAACTTCCTTTATATAAGCGAAGAAAGGAAGAACCTAAAGAGGAACAAACTCGACTTCCGTTAGACAATGATAAAGTTAACGAACCACTTGAGCAACAAACTCCGCAAAGTGAACCAGAAATTTCTTTAGTACCTGATCCAATTGTTAAAGAACCTGAACCAATTTATACAAAACAAAAAGTCAAAGAGCAACCTAAGCCTCAGGCGAAAAAATATGAATATCCACCTGTTGATATATTAGCTGAGTATAGTAATGAAGATTATATTGAAAAAAATACAATTTTAGCGGATGAACGCTTAAAAATTATTAATCAAACATTTGAAAACTTTAAAGTTGGGGCATCCGCGATCTCTTATACGATTGGTCCAAGTGTTACCCAATTTGATATTCAAATGGAACCAACTGAAACCGTCGCTAGTGTAAGGAAAATTATTAACGACTTATCAAGCCGTGTCGGTGGCGTTCTAGCGCGTTTTGAAGAAATTGTCACTGGACGGTCAACTTCAGCGCTAGAAATTGCTAATAACGAACCAGCGACGGTTGGTTTTAAAGAATGTTTACTTGATTTACCAAAAATTAAATCAGAAAAAGAGCGATTACTTATTCCATTTGGTAAAAACATTTCGGGCAAAGTTATAAGTGCAAGAATTGATCAAACCCCACATATGTTAGTTGCTGGTGCGACTGGATCGGGTAAATCAGTTTTTATTCATTCATTAATTATGACACTTATAATGCGTAATACTCCTAGTGAAGTAAAGTTAATGATTATTGACCCAAAGCGTG
>JAAYSH010000022.1 GCA_012518415.1 Erysipelotrichaceae bacterium
ACTGGACTGTGCCAAGTGGTTTCTTCATAATTTTTGCAATTTGTTTATGCGGAAGTTCATTGATGACTCTTAGGATAATTATTTCATATTCATCCGGAGTAAGAATCTCACGAACTTTGGCAAAAACTTTTTGTTCATCTGATGGTTTTTCATCATATGTTGGGATAAATAAGTTTTCATCCTCGTATTCGGTTCGCTCAAAACTTCGATGTTTCATCAAGTTGTAAGCGGTATTTCTTGTAATGACAAGTAAGTATCCGAGTGGATTTGTATTCTTTTTAAGTTTTGAGGTGTTTTCTAAAAACTTTACATAGCTATCTTGTAATATGTCTTCGGCGAGTGCGCTATCATGTGCGATTGCATAAGCGCCGTAATATACTTGTCTTTTTGTTAATTCATAAAATTCGCTAAAGTTTTCTAAGTTACCTTCACGAAGTTCACTGCCTAACTCAATTAACCGCTGTTTGTTCCATTTCTTACTCCTTGCATGATTTGTCACATCTATATTCTAATCCATTTAGATACGCATTTCATGTAAAAAGTAAGGATAATCAGCCGTTAAATGGATTAACGGCTGATATATCAGACACTTTATTGATTTTATGCAGTTACTTCTTCATAAGTTACGCTTACTTCACCAGTTTCTGGATCAGTTGTTTCAACTTTTTTGAAGACGTGTTCGGCTTTTGTTTGGCCGTATAATTTGATTTCGAGATAGTATTCACTGTCTTTTTCTTCAGCTTCAACTTTGTAAGTTTGACCATTGACGTATAAGACTAGTTCATATTCTTCTTCGCCTTCTTCGATTTCACGTTCAATTTCTAAACGGTAGTCATATGTAATTTCACCATTTTCAATGACGTGATATGTGAATGATTCTTCATATTCACTTTCGTCTTGTTCAACTTCAGTTTCAATTTCACGGACGATTCTTACGAATGAGTTTTCACCAGTAATAAGTTTGAAATACATTTTTTCTTCGGTTTCAACTTCGTCATCATCAGTTTCAGTTTCTTTTGTAGTTGTTGCAAAGAAGTTGTGTTCGACTTCATCGACGACTGCGATACCACGGATTAGGGTGAATTCACCTTCTTCGAGATCTTTATCAAACATATATTTGAATTCGCTAACGTTGAAGTTATGGGCTTCTTTCCATTCGGCTGATTTTTCTTCTAATGTTCCGATGTATTCATTATGTTTTTCGGCCCATTTGTCGAGTTCATCTTCCCATGCTTCACCATGTTTTAATTTGAATGAGTACATCCAGTAGTAGTATTTTGCTTCAGCATCAGCACCGTATGTGTTCATCCATTCTTCTTTTAATTGTTCGAATACTTCGGCAAGTTCTGCTTTTCTTTCGCGTAAACGATCTTTGTATCCTTTAACTTCTTGTTTAAACACGTCAAGTGTTTCGTTTAACTGTTCTCTATATTTATTAATTTCTGCTTCAATTTCAGCGACTTTTTTATCTAAGTCAGCTTTTAATTGCGCGACTTTTTCTTCGTATTCGACTAATTCGATTTCACCGAGTTCTAATTTAAGGTCAAGTGAAGCGACATTGCCTTGATATTTAAGTTCGATTTTAACTTTTTCTTTTTCGCGTTTAGCGATTTTTTCTACTAAGTCATCAAGATCATCAAATTCAACAATACCTTGTTCATCTAAATCATCGAATAAATCTTCAAAGTCATCATTGAAATCACCAAATCCTGGGACGACATAAGCGAATTCACTCTTATCAACTGAGTTGTAATAAAGGGTGTAATTGTCGCTTTGTCCTAAAGCGTTTGTAAAGGCGACCTGTTGTTTGAAGTCATACGCTTCACGGTCACTGCTTTGGACTTTAACATCGAAGTCACTTCCGTTATTGAGTAATAAATCAAATTGTGGGATAAGTGCTGCGACATCGACGTCTGCTTGAGCTTGAGTTGTTGAATTAAGTCTTTGTCTCATAGCTCTTGAGTTTTGTGTTGATCCAGTTAATGCAATTGCGCTACTAGCTTGAAGCGCTAAGGTTTGATTTTCATCCTTGCTTAACTTTACATTTGAGAATGGACCATCATTTTTTGATCCACACCCGCTTAATAAGCCTATTGATGTTCCTAAGACGATAAGCGGTAAAATAAATTGTTTCTTTTTCATAATTGTTTACCTCCAATGAATTGTCGGGAGAAACTTTCCCCTGCATTATTAATACAACTGAGATGGCAAAAAACTTGGGATTTTTTCAAAGTTTTTTTATTTTACCTCTTCATTTTCCTTGATTATCCGCTTGTGGCGCGGGAAATAAAGAAAAATAAAAACTCCAAGTTTTTTTTCGACTTGGAGTTAATATTTCGTGTTTTTAACAGTTTTCTATTTATTTTTACCTTTAGGTTTGTTTTTATTCACGTTTTGCATTACTTGACGAATTTGTGCCTCACTTGGTTTTCGTCCCATCGACATATACATCGCGCGAATCATATCTTCATTAATCGGTGGATTTTCTTCGAGTTGCTTTTTAAAATACCACCGGGCGATGAAAAATCCTGCAACACCGCCAACAATTAATCCTAATAAAACAAAACCTGCTCTAGTTAGCCATTCCATTATTTATTCTCCCCTTCCTAGGCTCTTCCATCATATTCACCGGTATCAGTTTTTACTGAAATTACTTCCCCTTCTTCAATAAATAAAGGGACGCGAATAACTAATCCGGTTTCAAGCGTCGCATCTTTTGTCGCTCCAGTTGCAGTATTACCTTTAACTCCTGGAGGACAGTGCGTAATCTTTAAATTTACTTTCGGAGGTAAAGATACTCCAAGTACTTCGCCCTCATACATTGCAATATCAACTTCACTATTTGGGACTAAAAACTTCAATTCCCAATCAAAGTGGTCATGTGGTAAAGAAATTTGTTCATAATTTTCATTATCCATAAAAACCAAAAATGTTCCATCATCATATAAATAAGACATTTTTCTTCGTTCAATCGAAATGCGGTCCATTTGATGGCCGGAGTTATATGTAACTTCAGTAATCGCTCCGGTGCGGACATTTTTAACTTTCATTCTGACAATCATCCGCCGCATCGCGGTTTTATTTAAATGAACGTCTAGTACACTATAAATTTCGCCATTTTCTAAATAATAATTATTTGGCCGTAGTTCTGTGACATTAACCATGTTTTTGCCTCCTCTTAAACCGACTTAAGTATACTTAATAACATCTTTGTTTTCAATTTTTCCTACTTAAGATAATTGGATTTATTTTATATAGATTAAATAATATAAGCGCTTAACGTAATTTAAATATATGAACCACCTAAGTAGGGGTTAGATTTTAATTCAGCTTCAATTGTTGTCGCATCCCCGTGTCCTGGGAACACATTGAATGATTTTGGGAGTTTTTTAATTGTTTCTAGTGAGCTCGTTAACTCTAAAGGCGCGCTGCCAAATAAATCAAGGCGGCCAATACTTCCTTTAAATAATGTATCACCACTAAAAACACTATTTAGGGCAGGGATAACATAAAGGACACTTCCACGTGTATGAAACGGGGTATGAATTACTTTGATTTCCGTATTTAAAATAGTTAAAGTTTCATCATTTTCAACAGTAATAATATTATTTGGTAGTTTTAAATTATCCGCATCGGTATAAAACTTATGAAAGTTTTCATTTTCAAATAACAAAACATCTAAATGATGCGCATAAACCGGACATTCAAATGCTTCAACAAGTGGGATAACACCACGCATATGATCATAGTGGGTATGGGTGAGCAAAATTGCTTTAACATTCATCCCTTGGGCTAAAAGTTGGTTAGTTAAATCACTACCCGGAAACCCCGGATCAATAACGATAACATTATTTAAATCATCGATTAATAAGTATGTATTCGCCGAAAAGTTATTTTCGGGATATTCAAGCATTTGTAATCGCACTTTACTACCTCAAAAAAATAAGGCTAGGCCTTATTTCTTCTCAATATGGACCGTCCTTGTATTGCAGCGGGGACAATATTTATTTATCGACATTTTATCTGGTTGGTTACGTCTATTTTTACTAACGCGATAATTTTGTTCACCGCAATCTTTACATTCAAGTGTAATATTAATTCGCATATTTATATCTCCTTATCATTTTACGTAGTCTATTTTATCACAGACACGCGTATTATTCTAGCAAATTACGACGTATTTACAAGCAATATCGCGGCCTTAATGATACAATAAGATAGAAAGTTGAATAATGATATGAAAAGACGTGAAAACACCCGTCCTGTTTACTTAAGTAAACTCCAAGTCGGCGGTCAAAATGAAGTAATCATCCAAAG
Organism: Erysipelotrichaceae bacterium; assembly: GCA_012518415.1. Taxonomy (GTDB): domain Bacteria; phylum Bacillota_I; class Bacilli_A; order RFN20; family CAG-826; genus UBA5455. The sequence goes on from JAAYSH010000022.1 coordinate 4,318, forward strand.
TATGAGTAATATTAAAACCGAATTTGTTAGTGAGGTTGCCTCGCAAATTGATCGATGCGCACTTTTAGGTGCAAAAGCGATGCGGCTGGCAATTAAAGATGAATTAGATGCTCTCGCAATACCTAAAATTAAAGAACTCGTCGATATCCCGCTAATCGGGGATATTCATTTTGATTATAAACTTGCATTACTGGCAATGGAAAACGGCATCGATGGAATCCGCTTAAATCCTGGAAATATTGGAGCGGAGGCGAATGTAGTTAAAGTTGTTGATATGGCGAAAGCTAAAAAAGTCCCGATTAGAATTGGAATTAATTCTGGTTCCGTCGATAAAAGTATTAATGATGGCACTCGCCCGATTGAAGCAAGTGATTTAGTTGAGAGTGCAAAAAAACATGTCGCGATTTTAGAAAAACACGATTTTCACGATATTGTTATTTCGCTTAAAGCAAGTAATGTCTTATTAACAATTGAAGCATATCGGCTTGCAAGTGAAATCTTCCCTTATCCGCTACACTTAGGTATTACTGAAGCCGGGACAAAAGAAATTGGGATTATTCGCTCTGCAGCTGGTTTAGCACCTCTTTTACTCGATGGTATTGGTGATACAATTCGCATTTCTTTAACAAGTAATCCCGAAGATGAAATTATTGCTGCGAAACGACTATTACATGATTTAGGCTTATATCCTAATTATCCAACTCTAATAAGTTGCCCAACATGCGGGCGAACTGAAGTAAATGTTGAAAAACTCGCAAATGCAGTATTAGAACACTTAGAAACAATTAATAAGCCGATTACTGTCGCAGTAATGGGCTGTGTTGTTAATGGTCCAGGCGAAGCGCGCCATGCTGACTTAGGCATCGCGGGCGGAAGAGGCCGATGGGTGATCTTTAAAAAAGGCGAAGTAATCGCAACTGTTGATGAGGCTGATGCTCTTGACGTATTTATCGAAGAAATTAATAAAATCTAATTAAAAAACCCCCTTAGTAGTTTTCTAGTAGTTACCTAGTTTATTGCTAGGGGCTTTTTGTATATGGCAGTAATTATTTAGCTAATTGTTTAGCTTGTTCTTCGAGCGGCTCGCGCCAGTTTTCGACATATTCACCACTTCTTAACATCGCAATTTCATGCTTGTAAGGCGCGATTGTTTTTTCAATCCACGGTGTTTCGAGGATTTTGGCGACGTCTTTAAGTAAAGGATGATGAACCCATTTTTTGATTGTTTCAAACCCAATTGTTCCATATCCTAAGTTATCGTGGCGGTCTTTACTTGCACCGCGTTCGTTTTTGGAATCGTTAATGTGGAGAATTTTGAAGTATTCAAGGCCGATAACTTCATCAAAGTGAGCAAGTAAGCCATCAACATCATGGATATCATAACCTGCATCATTTGTATGGCATGTATCAAAACATACGCCTAATTGCTCTTTTTTATCGACTTTTTCAATAATAGCTGCGATTTCTTCAAAACTCCTACCGACTTCTGTACCCTTACCTGCCATTGTTTCTAAACAAATTATCGTACCAGTTGTATCATTTTCTAATACTTCATTAAGACCGCGAGCAATTTGCTCGATTGCCGCTTCTGCTCCTGCACCAACGTGGGCTCCAGGGTGGAGAACTAATAATTTTGCCCCAAATCCAGCAGTGCGCTCCATTTCTTGTTGAAGAAACTCAACTGATCCTTCATATAGTCCTGGTTTTATCGTATTTCCCATATTCATAATATACGGCGCATGAACGACGATTTTACTTTCGTCAATTCCTGCTTCTAAGATTAATTGGCGACCTTCTTCAATTTTTAATGTGTCTAATGGTGCTCTTCTTGTATTTTGCGGAGCCCCAGTATAAAACATGAATGTATCCGCACCATAACTAAGTGCTTCTTTTACCGTACCTAAGTAAAACTCTGGTGCAGCAAGTGAAACATGTGAGCCTAAGTACTTTACTTTACTCATTATTTCTTCCTCCTATTTTCATTTCTTCGATTTCGTCTTTGTTGCCGTTCAACTTCTTTTCGGTGTTGACGTTTAACTTGTTTAATTTCACGTTGGAGTTTTTTCTTATAGCCGGGTTTAACTTTTTGCTTTTTTCCTTCTCCAACTTTACGTTTTATTTTTGCATCAAGTGCTTTTTCTTCTTTGCTTAGCCGTCTTTGTTGCCGCTTTGGCCCGTCTTTAACCTTTTTAAACGTACCTTTTTCATAGTTATAAAACTCGAATTCAACGCCTTGGCTGCTGATTTTTTCAATTAAGTGAATCGTATCATTATCATAAAATGTCCAAGCATCTCCTTTTACATCATAGCGACCTGCCCGACCTGCGCGGTGGAAATAATACTCTAAGTTATTTGGTAAATTAACATTTAAAACATCACTAACATGGTCAAGATCAATGCCTCTAGCTGCCATATCACTAGCGACAACAATCGGGAATTCATCACCGCGAATTCGTCGCATCATTGTTCTTCGTTGTCTTGATGTTAAATCGCCATGAATTTGACCAACTTGATACCCCGCATTAAGTAAATACGTATATATTTCTTGGACTTCGCTTTTTGTTGAAGCAAAAATTAGTAAA
>JAAYSH010000023.1 GCA_012518415.1 Erysipelotrichaceae bacterium
ATACTAGTGAAGCACTTGCAATTGGTGATTCTCCGCTTGATTATCCTTTGCTTGAAAAAGCAGGATATAAGGCTGCTGTTAACAATGCTTATTACGAATTACGCGAATTAGCAAATATTCATCTTCCTAATAATGATGAAGATGGTGCCGCACTTCTGCTTGAGTATTATACAAAGCAGGTCCAATAAAAAATTTAATATAAAAACTAACGCCTAGTTGCGTTAGTTTTTTTATTGCATTGATAAAACTCTTAGTAATCATTTAAACGACTATTAAAGTTATTAAAGCAAACACACTATATAAAACACTTAGTGTTAAAGCAATGTAGTTTTGCCTATGAATACTTAAAGAAATAAGTAATATTGTTGGAATAACGAATAAACTCGAATGATTAAAAAACAAATTATTCATCCGCTTACTATTTACAAGCATCATAATAGTAAGTGTTAAATAAGCAATCCCTAAAATTAAATAAATTACAATTAATATAACATCTTTTAAACGATATTCATTACACTGTCGATTAATAATAAAACTTAGTGTTAGTCCGCTGATAACTAAGATAACAAGTGAGATAATTTGAAAGACTAAATGCGTATTAACTCCTGGTGCGAACGAAAATAAAAGTGCGACTGGGACGATAATAAATATCGAGGCAATCAGGCCGATTTTTGAAAGCCCAAATGTATAATTTCTTAAGTGTTTTAAAAGTTTTCTCATAACTTAAGTTTAGCATATATTTAATAATCATCTTTAACTAATATTAAAACTTAAATTTATTGATCTATTGAAGAGACTTTATTTAAATTACCGCGACCTAAAATAAAAGCCGCCTATGAGGCGACTTTAAAATTAAGATGGTCGGAACGATGGGATTTGAACCCACGGCCTCCTGGTCCCGAACCAGGCGCACTACCAAGCTGTGCTACGTCCCGAATAAGCGTGTTTAAAACACGCTTTATTATTATAAATCTAACTTAGAAAAAATCAAATAAACTTATTTGATTAGTTTCTGGAAGTGATTCTAAAATACCAAGATTTCTTAAATACTCGATACTACTGCTATTTAGTCTTGTCCGTTCTACTAAATCTTGAACTGATAAAAACTCGCCATCTTTTCTTGCTTCGATTACACTTTGTGCTGCACTTTCACCAAGTCCTGGAATTGTTGTAAATGGGGGAATAATTGCTTTATTTTCATGGTCGCACACAAATCTCGTAGCTTCAGAGCGATATATATCAAGATTAGCAAAAGAATACCCGCGTTCAACCATTTCAAGTGCGATTGTTAGTGTTTTTTCAACTTCTTCTTCAGTTCGCTGAAGTGGATTATCACGACTTCTTTTACGGTCAGAAAACTCTCTTAGTTTAGCAATAAGTGCCTCTTTTCCCTTAATCATCGTCGCAATATCGTAGTGACTTGTTCGAATACTAAAATACACAGCATAAAATGCAAGTGGTTTGTACACCTTAAACCAGGCGACCCGAAGCGCCATCATTACATACGCAGCCGCGTGAGATTTTGGGAACATGTAAGAAATTTTTCGGCATGAATCAATATAGTATTCAGGAACATTATGCTTACGCATTAGTTCTTCATCTTTTTTACTTACTTTTTTTGATGACCGGCGAACATCTTCCATAATTCTAAACGCATCTTTTGGTTCAAGCCCTTTTTCGATTAAGTAAATCATAATATCATCACGGCAACCAATAACATCAACAAGGCTAAACTTTTGTTTTTTAACTAACTCTTGAGCGTTCCCACTCCAAACACCTGTACCATGTGATAATCCAGAGATAATTAATAAATCCGCGAATGTTTTTGGTTTGGTGTCATCAAGCATGCTGCGAACATAATTCGTTCCAAATTCAGGAATTGCGAGCGCTCCATTTTTAAGTCCCATTGTATTAGAACGTAGTTTTAACGCTTTTGCACTAGAAAATAACGACATAACTTGACCATCAACGATATCGATATCTTCAATATTTACTCCTGTCATCTCTGACATCATCTTAATTGCGGAAGGATCAACGTGGCCAAGCAAATCAAGTTTTAGTAAGTTATCCTGAAGCGCGTTAAAATCAAAATGGGTTGTTTTCCATGTTGATTGCGTATCTTCAGCAGGGTATTGGATTGGCGTAAAATCATAAACATCATATGGTTCAGGAATAACAACAATTCCACCTGGGTGTTGCCCTGTTGTCCGTTTTACTCCGGTACACCCTGAAGCAATGTATTCAATACTCGCTCGGGGTATATCAGCGAGGTCTCGCCCGATTCTTTCAAAATACCCGCGAACATAACCAAATGAGGTCCTTTCTGCGACGGTTTCAATAGTTCCTGCCCGGAAGACATTTTGCTCACCTAGCAGTGCTTTTGTATTTTCATGCGCGATTGCTTGATATTCTCCAGGGAAGTTCAAATCAATATCAGGAATTTTATTTGCATCAAAACCTAAGAATGTTTCAAAAGGAATATTGTGTCCGTCCCCGACAAGCAAATGGTCACAGCGCGGACAGTTTTTCTTTGGTAAATCAAACCCAGAGCGAATATCATATTTATTAACTTCTTCTGGTTCAAAATCACTATACTGACAATTTGGACAGCGGTAGTGAGGAGTAAGCGGGTTAACTTCGGTAATTTGTGAAAGTCTTGCGACAAATGAACTACCTACCGAACCACGGCTACCAACTAAATGGCCTTCATCATTTGCTTGTTTAACAAGTTTATACGCAATATAGTAAATAACAGCGAACTCGTTATTAATAATACCTTTAAGTTCAGCTCTAATTCGATTTGAAACTGGTTCTGGTAATGGTGAGCCATATAATTTGCGGGCGTTTTCATAAACTAAATCGGTAAGTAATTTATCAACGTTTTCAATATGAGGCGCGAAAAGACCCGTCTTAATTGGTTTAAGTGGTTTAATTGCATCCGCGATTGCATTTGAATTTTCAACAACAATTTCCTCGGCTTCTTCTAAAGTTAAAAAATCATTCGCCGTGAATGCTTCGATCATTTCAATAGTTGAGCGGAAGTGTTGATCTGGGTTTTCAAATGGGGCCTTGCGGTCGCGGCTATATGGAGCGAGTGGGTGGTTAATCCCACCAACAGCCTTAGCCATAATATAAACATCGCGGTAAATTTTATCCTCAGGATTTAAATAATGAACATCACCAGTTGCAACAACGAGTTTTCCTTCTTCTTTTGCTGCTGTAAGAATATCATTTAACGTGCGGTATAATTCATCTTCATCAGAAAAATCACCCATATTAATTAAGTAACTATAATTCGCGGGTGGTTGAATTTCGATGTAATCGTAAAAGCGGACTTTTGCCGCTAAATCTTCGGCACTCCTATTTTTAGCGTATTCAAATACCTCACCATTAAAGCAAGCACTACCGACCAGCAAATTATCACGGTACTGCGAAAGGATATGCCGGGGAATTTTGGGAACGTCGGCAATATATTCAATATTTGATAACGAAATAAGTTTAAATAAATCTTTTAATCCTTGTTCATTAATTGCTAGAACTACAACATGGTGCGGATATAAATGATCATATATTTCTTTAGATAAAACTAAGTTTTCTAATTGCTCGTGAGTATTTATACCGTGTTCGTTATGTAAAATAACTTGCATCGCTGCCCAGATGTGATAAAGCACTTCAGCGTCATATTGAGCCCGGTGAGCTTTTGAGGTGTCATAGGCGACACTAAAGCGATTAGCTAAACTACCTAAGCGGTGGGCTTTTGATTCTGGAAACAAATACCGCGATAAGGAAAGTGTATCAATAACTGGATTAGTAATTTTATCTAATCCAAGTAAGTGTAATTCGTTATTTAAGTGGGCAATATCGAACTCAGCATTATGAGTTACTAAAATTGAATCACCTATAAAATCAAGGATTTGCGGCATTACTTCTGCCATTTCGGGTTTTCTTCTTAGTTGGGCTAGCGAAATACCACTTACTTCGTAAGCAGCTTCTGACATTTTTGCACCAGGACCTGGATTAATTAATAAATTTAACCGCTCTCGCACCATACCTTGGACAACTTTTACAGCCCCAAATTCAATGACGCGGTCATAGCGAGCACTTAGTCCAGTTGTTTCTAAGTCAAATATTACATAACTTGCCTGACTCAAGTTAATTGGTGAAGGATTCATTACAAAGCCAAACTTTGTATCAATCATATACATCTCGGCCCCATAAATCATTTTTAAGCCGTGTTTTTCTGCGGCTCTTTGCGCATCAGGAAAAGCCTGGACTGCCCCATGATCTGTTATAGCTATCGCTTTATGTCCCATATGGGCAGCAAGTTCACAGTATTCATCGATATCATTAACACCGTCCATAACTGACATTTTTGTATGTAAATGTAGTTCGACACGTTTTTTATTTGCTAAATCATCGCGTTTTTCTTTTGGTGGTAGTGCATCGATATAGTGAGCGATAACACTTAATTCTTTTGAATAATCATCCAAAGCGACATTCCCGCGAATCCGGATGTAGTCTTTTTTTCGAATTTTACTTAGTTTCTCTACACTTAAATTCTTTTTTTGCTCAAATGCTTTAACATAAATCGCTTGACCATTACTTTGACCGACGCCAAAAGTAAATAGCTGCTTGCCGTTTCTTAACGTATGTGAATCTTTAGAAAAGACAACACCATCAAAATCGACATTTTTCGAATTCGTATCCATCTGAGCAATTGTTAGCGGACGGTAATCACCTTTTTTTAATCGATTTGAAAATGCCCGGTCTTTTTCCATTTTAGCGAGGTTTTCCCTTGCTTCTTGGAGTGATTCAATTTCGGCTTTGCTTAAGTTTTTCTTGCGGGCGGATTGAATCGCCGCTCTTGTTGCTTCTGCTTCCTCTTTGCTAAAGGCGTATGGAACATACGCATCATCAGGTAGCGGAATATCAGCATATATTTCATCACCGATGAAGTCGTCTTCATCACTAAACTTCGGCACTTCATCACCAAGTGTTAACTCTTCGCCATTAAGTTCATCTATTTCATCATTGCTTTTTAAAATAACTCGAGATGTAATCGGTATTTCATATTTAATAAATGTTAAGAAACTTTGAAATTCTTTTAACATTGAAGCGTTATCTTCATATTCAGACGCAGTTGAAAACACAAATTCTAAAATATTACCTGCAACAATATTTATTTCTTGCCGACTAGGTGAGTGATAAATCGTTTGATACCACGGGTCAAATAAACTAATCGCATCAAGCGGGGTGGGTTGGTATGTATAAGTAAAAGTTATTTCGAATGGATAAGAACAGTGATCTAAACCACGTAAAAATACTGAAAACACTTCATAATCCCAAGCATTTTCTTTATTAATTGTTATTAACCATTTTGATCGGTTATGCTTATCGCGCTCAAATCGCGTTATTGTTAAATCGTGAAATCTTTCTAAATCATCTAACCCGAGCGAGTTTAAAAAACGAGTCAAAGTTGCTCTTGTAGTCATACACACCTTGCCTTTCTAAACGTTAAAATAATCCGACTATGTCACGTACTGTTATAAATAAAATTAAGCCAAGTAACAAAATCATTCCCACCGCGGTTGCGATATTTTTGAATTTCTTTGGTACTTCTTTTCGGGTAACTCCCTCTATTATTATAACTAATAAATGCCATCCATCTAGCCCTGGGAAGGGGAGGAGGTTGAATAAAGCTAGATTAACAGAGATAAGCCCCCAAATGTAAATATATTGTCCCCAACCATAATTTGTAAATATGTTTGTTGATTGTTGGAAAATTGCCACAACTCCACCGACATTTTTAAATGTTTCTGGAGAAAAAAGTGTGACAAGTGCACGTCCAACCGCGAGTGATGAGTGTCCCCAATCTTTTCCTGAATCGACAATTACTTCAGAAAAACTCCGACGGTAAACATTTTTCGTTAAGGTGAAATTTAAGCCTTCATATTTATATTTCCCGGCTGAATCATCATAAACTATTTGAAGCGGAAAAGTTACCGTATATTCGTTTACATAACTCTGCGTTTCTTGATCGTAGCTTTCTGCAAATGTTAAGGGGAGCGAAATTGTCATCTCTTCCTTAGGTTCATACAAATCATCTAAATTTGTTACATTTAAATTGCTCGTTGGAATAAATTCTAAATAGTTTTCAATTGATAAATCATTAAAGTCATGAATATATATTGCCGCGTAATAACTCTCACCAGCGATTTCTACTTCTGACAAAATATTATAATTCGCTTCAATATCATCATAAGTTCGGTATGGAATTAAAATATGTCCTTCACTTACTAAAACGGCATTTTCACTTGTTGCGACTTTTGTGGAAATTTGTGAATAAGGAATCGTATTACCGATAACAAACAATAAAAAAGCAACGACAAAGTTCATCAAGATTCCGCCGCTCATAATAAGCGCCCTTTTCCATTTTGCAACATGTAAGAGGGAGCGCTCTTTTGGTATTTCTAGTTTTTCATATTCTTCAGGTAAATCTTCAGTTTCACCGTACATTGAAACAAATCCACCAATTGGAAGTGCGCGTAAAGTAAAAACAGTTTCCTTACCTTTTTTTTGAAATATCTTTGGGCCAAAGCCAATCGCATATTCAAAACAATATACATCAAACATCTTGGCAAAAGCGAGATGACCTAATTCATGAATGGCGATAAGTAAGCCGATAATAAATATTGATAATAAAATAATTAAAATGTTCATCTTATGTTCTACTTTCTATAATTGCGCGTGTTTGTTTTCTTGCTTCTAAATCGATTTTTCGAAGGGTTAAGATATCAACTTCGGGGTAGTAATCATGCAAGTCGAGCACTTCTTCAATAATCGCTTCAATTGCGCTAAACTTAATTTCTCCATTTAAGAAAGCGTAGACAGTTTCTTCATTCGCCGCATTTAATACGACTGGATATGTTCCTTTTAATCTTAGTGCTTCACGGGCGAATTTAACGGCCGGATAGCGTTCAAGATCAAATGGTTTAAATGTAAGTTTATTAAGTTCTTCTAATTTTAACTTTTTATGAACTTGACTATCAACTCTTTTACCTTCAAATAGAGCATAAGCTATTGGGATTTTCATATCAGCTGGACCTAAGTCAGCTAAATAAGAGCCATCAGTAAATTCCACGAGAGCGTGGATAATACTTTGTTCTTGAATAATGATGTCGATTTTTTCACTAGGCAGGCCAAATAAATAATGAGCTTCAATAATTTCAAACCCTTTATTCATCATCGTTGCACTATCGATTGTAATTTTTTCACCCATTTTCCATGATGGATGATTAAGTGCATCTTCGACAGTGACGTCAGAGAGTTGTTCCCGACTTAAATGACGAAATGAGCCACCTGATGCCGTTAAAATTACTCGTTCAACATTTGCTATATCTTCTCCGCGTAAACATTTTGCAAGTGCAACATGTTCACTATCAATTGGATATAATTTACTCTTACTTTGCTTAAGTAATTCATTAATAATATCGCCACCAACTACTAATGCTTCTTTATTAGCGAGCGCTAAATCCATATTTGATAAAATCGTGGCAATACTTGGATATAATCCGACAAATCCAACAAGAGCATTAACGACCATATCAGCTTTTATAGCAAAGATTAATTCAACAATCCCGCTTTCGCCACTATAAAACATAATGTTCGGAAATTGTTTTTTTAGTTTATTAGCTTCGTTTTTATCACTTACATAAACAGCTTTAACATCTTTATTCGCACTTAAGATTGGGGCGACTTTATCAACTTGTTTGCCCACAGTAAAAGCGACGAGTTTAAACTCATCGTCATGCTCTTTAATAATTTCTAATGTCGATGTTCCAATCGACCCACTCGCACCGAGTAAGATTATCCGTCTCATAATAATAGTCCTACTAGTCCTTCTGGACGGTGAATCGCAAATGGGTTTCCTGTTAGCATAATATTTGAAATTAAAATAATTAAAATCGCCATTCCAAAGCCAACTGCGAGTAAACTATCAATTCTATCTAATAATCCACCCATACCTTTCAAAATCGTCCCATAGTCTTTAATATTATATTCACGTTTAATCATCGAGAATGAGAAATCACCTAAGTTAGCCATAAACGGCATAAATACACTTAAGATTAAAATCCAGTACCAGCCATCCACTGTCATCCATGGCAGGATTGGGTAGTTAAGTGCTGCGACTGTAATTCCAAATACAAATGACACAATAAATGAAATTAAAACACCGCCCCAGAAACCTTCCCATGTTTTATTTGGGCTAATTCTTGGATTCAATTTAGTTTTGCCGAAGAAAACACCGACAAAATAGGCACCAATATCATTAAATATCGTTCCAATTACAATGTAAATAATCAGCAACGATCCTTGAAGATAATTGTTATCAGTTAAGGCAGTCGCACCGTGCATTAAGGGTGTTCCAAACACTTCATTAAAACTTCTAAAAGTTGTGTAAGGGAAAAACCTTAAAAATAAGAAACTTTGGAAACTAATTCCGATAAACATAACCATCATAAATAAGTAACTTATGTCACTCATATTTACATTTTCTCTAAATATTGTTACGGCAAATAAAATAAAAATAAGCACGGCAACACCCATCGTTGATATGACAATATCACTAAAACCAATCGCAAAACTCCACTCACGAAAATCAAGGGAGTCAAAGCCGTTGCGAATATTCGCCTCAATATTATTTCTTATGTAAACCCAGAAAACGAACGAGAAAATCATCGTATAAATAAATATTTGCAGTAATACCGAAAAATTTCTTCCTTGCCGTGCATTAATAAATTCATGTGTAGCAATAATTAATGCAACTGCGAGCAAAAATACAAAAATCGAGTGACCAACAATAACGGCAGGAATCGCAATTAAAGCAAGGACAATTCCCGTGATCGTTCTTGTTAACATATTTTTTTGTGTTTTTTCATCCAGTTCTTTTCTTCGCGGTAGTTTCGACATAATTATAATCCTCCGTACCGACGATTACGTTTTTCGAATTGTTTTAAGCATTTGATTAACCGTTTTTTATTAAAATCTGGCCAATAAGTTTTTGTGAAAATAAATTCAGCGTAAGCAACTTGCCAAAGCATAAAATTAGAAAGTCGCTCCTCCCCGCTTGTACGAATAAGTAAATCTACTTCTGGTAAGCCTGCGGTATATAAGTATTTTGCGAAAGTCTTGTTATTTATCGCCTCTTTTTCAAGTTTACCTTCTTTGTAGTCACTAGCAAGCATAGAGGCGGCCCGAGTAATTTCATCACGTGCGCCATAATTTAAACCAAAATTAACAATAAGCGATTTATTGTTTTTTGTTAATTCAATGATTTCATTTACTACATCTTGCGTCGACTGCGGTAACCTAGTTATATCACCCATGACAATAATTTTAATATCATTTTCGATTAATTCATCTCTTCGATTCCTGAATTCTTCTTCTAAATGAGAAAATAAGAAATCAAGTTCTTCTTGCGGTCTTGACCAATTTTCAGTTGAAAAGGCATAAAGGCTAACGACGGGAATGTTTAAATCAACACATGCTTCAGCAATATCGAAAATAACTCGTGCACCACGACGGTGCCCTTCATTGCGTGGGAGCAAGCGTCTTTTAGCCCATCTACCATTACCATCCATGATTAAGGCTAAATGGTTTAGTGGTACACTAAGTTCAAATTTTTTTCTCTTCCTTCTTCTTGCCACAAATGCCCCCTAATAATTAATTGCTTACTTGATATTATACCTTGTTAAAGTGACTTAATAAAACAAAATTTTTTTTAAGAAGTAAAAAAAGGGAAAAATCCCTTTTTTACATAATTAATAAACATATTTACTAAATAGTCATGATTTCAGATTCTTTTTTCTTGCAAACATCGTCTGACATTGAAATGAGTTCATCAGTAACTTTTTGAAGTTCAGCTTCAATTCGCTTTTGATAATCCTCGGATACACCTTCTTCGCTTTTAACGATGTCCATATAGTCTCTTCGAATATTCCGAATCGCAACTTTTGCTTCTTCGGTATAACGTTTAGCGACTTTAACTAACTCCCGCCGTCTTTCTTCGGTTGGAGTTGGGAACGTTAAGCGAATTTGATTACCTTCATTAACTGGGTTAATGCCTAAATCCGATGCTCCAATCGCTGCGACGATTGATTTAACATCGCCCCGGTCATATGGCTTAATTAAAAGTTGTTGTGGTTCTGGAGTTGAAATTGTTGCGATGTGATGAATTGGAGTTGGTGCACCGTAGTAGTCAACTTCAATCCGGTCTAGGACACTCGCCGAAGCCCGTCCGGTTCTAAGCGTGTTAAATTGACTTTTTAAGTTTTCAATTGATTTTAACATTGCTTCGCGCATTTCTTTTGCTAAATTTTCCATATTATTTATCCTTTCGTAATCCGCGTTCCAACATTTTCTCCGCTTGCAGCTTTGGATATGTTATGCGGATCATCCATACTAAATACTACTATATCAATTTCACTATCAGCAAGCAAACTGACTGCTGTTTGATCCATTGCCCGTAATCCAAGTTTTATATAGTCATTGTATGTTAGTTCTTTAATTAATTTTGCATCTTTATTCGCCCGCGGATCTTTGTCATAAACGCCTTTAACGCCGTTCTTCGCCATTAATATTACGTTCGCATTAACATCAAGAGCTTTTAAGGCTGCGTTAGAATCAGTTGTAAAAAATGGGTTTCCTGTTCCACCTGCAAAGATTACAACTCGCTTTTTTTCAAAATGACTAATTGCTTTTCTTTTAATGTATGGTTCACATACTGCATTTACTTCTATTGAGCTCATGACCCTCGTTGGAACATCCATATTTTCTAAAGCACTTTGAAGTGCGAGTGAGTTAATAATTGTCCCAAGCATTCCCATATAGTCAGCGGTTGATGGATCGATGCCGATTTCATTCGCCATGGCGCCTCGCCAAATGTTGCCAGCGCCAACAACGATGCCGATTTCTACATCTTCTTCCCATAAATCTTTAATAGCTCGAGCAACTGTTTGTAATTTTTGATTGTTTAAAATTAGTCTTTCTTCAACATTCGCAAGCGCCTCGCCTGAGAGTTTTAAAATAACGCGTTCATATTTTTGCATACGAACTCCTCCTTATTTTATTATAATCAAAAAAGAACACTAAAGCGTGTTCTTTTTTATCTTATTTATTTTATCGCTTCTGCTACTTCGGCGGCGAAGTCATCTTGACGTTTTTCAATTCCTTCACCAACTCCGTAACGGACAAATTTTCTTAATTCAAGTCCTTCACCTTTTAAGAAGGCTCCGACTGTTTTTGAATCATCGAGTAAGTATGTTTGTTCTGCGAGTGTTGATTCGGAGAAATACTTTTTAACCCGGCCGTTAACGAT
>JAAYSH010000001.1 GCA_012518415.1 Erysipelotrichaceae bacterium
ATAGATAACATTACGAGTTCAAATAACATTTGTTTTACCCGTCGGGCAACCGATCCGCAGTGGCGGACTTAGTTATCTACAAAACCGCTTAAGGCGGTTTTTTTCTTTTCTTTTTATATTTGATTTCATTATAGCAAAAATAGTGATCAAGAAGTCAGGTATTTTTTCCAATTTATTTCATCACTATTTAAGTAGATTATTTATTATATATTTGTCTAATAAAACCGCATATTCCAATTACTTCGATATGCTTTAATACTCGTATAATCGATTTCAAGATTATATTCAACCTCTTTTTGCAGTTCAACAGCAAAAAGCGCTGCATATCTGCCTTCTAATTCGATATCCTCAATTAGTTTTGTCTTTAAAAGCTCATTGGATAGTATTATATCTACAAGTGTGGAAATGCTAATTTTGGCTTCAAGCATATCCGGTTTAGCCTTACTTGCTTCAAATTCGACTTCGATATATGAAGCGTCTTTATCATCAAATTTAACTGCCGAATTATAAACGGTTACTACGTTATCCGCCTCAAAGCGATAATCATTTTTCATGCGGAAAACTGCAATTAAAACAAGGGCTATAACAACAACCCAAATAACAATTATCGATAAAATCGCCTGCTTTTTATTTGGTTGCTTATGTTTAGGTTTTTCCCTTAATTTTTCATCCATTCAGTTATCCTTCATAACCATTGTTAATGAAGTCGTTAATATATGCTAAATCGTAAAAGTAATCATAAGGAATTTCATAGTCTGGAGTAATTCCGCTTTCAATTTCTTTGAAGTTAATTTTATTTCTACCTAATCGCTCGGGGACACGGATCGTGAAGTTTGATGAGATTCTAAAAGTCGTACCATCCATCAAGGCTCCAGGCATAACTCCTGCCATTCCGCCACCAGATGTTTGGCCAATAATCGTAGCAATTCCCATATTACTTGCGATGGCAATAAAAGCATTCGCCGCCGAGAATGATGCACGTGAACTTAAAATATGCCAGTTATATTCAGGATAGCCATCATCATCTTCATAATCGCCATCATTGTCACTATCGATTTTATAATAATCAATTCGGCCATAATTACTTAATGTATCAAATGTTGTGAATTCGATATCTTCATTTGTTAAAAAGCCAAGCGAAGTAAGGAGGGCACCAATCGTACCACCACCGTTTGTTGAAAGATCAACGACGATGTTTTCAATATAAGGTCTTGTTTTTATTTCTTCCATTGCTTTAAGCATTAAAGAATATGTATCGATTTCCCATGCATCAGGTTTTAAGTTACCATTTTCATCATAAAGATCTGCGACAGGAGCGATTGAAAATCCGTCGAATTTAATAAATGCGGTATTGCCTTCAAATTGGACTGGTCTATATTCTCCAAATGTCGCGTTATATGAATCAAATAAATCCCAATAAGTTCTTGAATGGGAAATTAAAGTATTCCCAACATTTTGAATATCCATAATTGGATCAGCATTTAAGCGGTTATAAATACTTAAAGAATTGACACCTGTATGTAATTCATCGAGTTGCTTAAATAAAATATTATAATAAGCCTCACTAAATGTGCCTGGTATTTGTGAGTC
>JAAYSH010000024.1 GCA_012518415.1 Erysipelotrichaceae bacterium
AGATGTTCACACAATTACAGCGACTTTAGAAAACGGGTTTAAAAAGTTCGGCGAGCAAATTATAAATAACGAAGAAGTTGACTTTAAACTTTTATATGAAAAACAAGAACAAGCGAAAGAAGCACTTACTTTAGCAAAGAAAACAAGAAAAGCATCGTTTGTCGCGCGCTCAGATGAATATTTACAAATGCGGATGATGCATATAAGACTTTTAGAAGCGATTATGGAAGTGCTGCAGTCACTTGGAGATTCCCACCATAAAGATGTCGTAGTAAGCTTTTTAAATGATGTTTTAAAGGCTACAGGTAATAATCATGAAGTATTTAAAGTAAACACGCAGCTTCAAGATACATACGCATATTTTGCAAAGTTACCACTACCAAAAGAAAGAAAAGAATTCGAACACCGCGCCGAATTATTTTCGATTTTAAAGGATTTAGAAATATTTATTCGCATTGAAATTGACTGGCTCCAAAAGCATTTATCGATGCCGTTAAGTTAGTTAACAATTAACAACTGCTTATATAAATTTTGGTATAATACTATCGAGGTAAGTATGGATCAAGTAAGTATTAAAGATTTTTATGAAATACGGCTTGCAAGTATAATTACAAGTGAAGATATTCGGGTGTTAACAACACTTTATCAACCAATTATTGGTCATGTCTCACTTGCCTTATACTTAAGTTTTTTTATGCAACATAAAAATAAGGCGAATCAATTACTTAACCATGAACATTTATTTAAAATAATGGATATAAACATTAATTCATTTAATATTGCAAAAAAACGGCTTGAAGCATGTGGTTTAATTAGGACTTTTAAAAATAACGGCAAAGACTTTAGTGTATATACGTATGAATTATACGCCCCATTATCACCGTATGAATTTTTTGATGATCCGCTTTTTAAAGGGATGCTTATTAAAACGCTCGGACATGGTGAGGCAAAGCGGCTTAATTCACTATTTAGTCTTGATGAACAAGCAGAAGGTGAAGAAGTAAGTGCATCATTCGTCGATGTTTACCGGCCTGATTTTAATATAGAAGCATTTAATACACATTTAGATAACTTTGCTTCATCAAGAAAAGTGTATGCTGTGACGCAAAGTTTTGATGAAGACTTATTTAAACAAGCCTTATTAGCAAATGGTCACTTAGAATTAAGTGCGCTAAGCAAAGATGAAATACATACGATTGGTCAACTAGCAACGCTTTATGGTTTAAGTGAAGAAACGGTCGCAACTAATGTTTTATCAAGTTATAACCCGACAGGACGTAAGGGTAACCGGGTTGATTTTAATAAACTTCGCCGTTTCTTAGGTGAAGAAGTAAAATATTCATTCACCGGTATAAAAAGTGATTCAAGAAGTAAATATATTCGCAGTGAAGCCGAAAGCGCTAAAATGATTAATATGATGGAAGCAACTCCGCCAATTGACTTTCTTTCGCTTATTCAAGAAGGTCGCGTTGTCGCCCCCGCAGACCGCCGTTTAATTGAAGATTTATCACTTCAATACGGTTTAAATAATGGTTCAATTAACGCCTTAATCTTTGGAGTACTAAACTTAACCGAAGGCAAATTGCCATACAACTATGTCACAAAAATTGCCTCGACAATTGGAAGAAATAAGTTAGATAATGCACTAGATGTAACTAACTTTCTCCGCGATACTGCCCGCTCAATTTCTAAGTCAAATAAAAAGCGCTCGGCAAAAGCAAAAGAAACTGCAACTGTACAAACCATAAAAGAAACAACTATTGAAGAAGTAGATGCCAAAGAATCAGCAGTAACTGATGAAGAAATTCAAAAATTAATTATGGAGTTAGAAAACTTATGAGTGAATTTAAGTCAACATTAAATGATCTTACCAAGGTCGATGATAAAGATGCACTTCTCGCCGAAGTTGAAGATATTTTACGTGACATTAAAAATGATAAATCTGTTTATAATGCACTAAAAGCTCTTGGCATTACAAAAGAAATTGCTCGGAAAAATATTATTGTAGTAAGTGATTTCCAGCAATCATTTCATGAAGTAGAAACGTGTTTAAAAAATAAAGTTTGCCGTGCACCCGGTGAACACTTACAGCTAAAATTACGGCTTGATGGTGATGTCGTTGTTAGAGAATTTGAACC
>JAAYSH010000025.1 GCA_012518415.1 Erysipelotrichaceae bacterium
AGGTCCGCTCCAAGAGGAGGCAAACCAAAGTAAGTCGACATTAACTGGAGACTTAGTAATTTTTGAAAACTTCCCAATGCCGCAGTTTGAAGACGGACGAAGAAGAACAATTCGTGTATGGACGCCGCCGAACTACAAAAAAAATGGTAAGATACTATATCCAGTTATATATATGCATGACGGACAAAACTTATTTGATGATGCAACTTCATTTGCAGGTGAATGGCATATTGATGAAACAATAACCGCACTTGTTGAAGCAAAGTTATCAAAAGGCTATATCGTTGTTGGTATTGATAATAGTGAAAGACGCTTAATTGAATACTTACCAGCATGGGATGAAACACTTGATGCTGAAGGTGATTTATATGGACGCTTTATTGTTGAAACACTTAAACCGTTTATTGATAGCGAATTTTTAACGAAAGTTGAAAAAGAATATACGATGATCGCTGGTTCCTCAATGGGAGGGCTTATCTCTTTTTATATCGGTTTATCATATCCAGAAGTATTTGGAAAAGTTGGAGCTTTCTCACCCTCATTCCATATGGGGAAGAAACAAGGTCGAAGAGCATTTATTGATAGTTTAGAAATTAGTGAAGACATGCCTAGATTATATATGGATGCTGGCAAAAAAGAGAAGTTATATAAAGATATTAAACCAGTATGCCGTGAATTAAGACGGGCAAAATATCCGCGCGAGTTAATTGAACGTGTCATTGAAAAAGACCACGGCCATAACGAACAAGCATGGGCAATTCGTTTCCCTTATGCACTCAAATGGTTATTTTCTGATTTGCCAGGCAACTACGCGGAATAATTAAATAAACATTGAGCGCTCTTAAGGCGCTCTTTTATTTTTATATTGATAAAACCATCTTAAATAAAGACGAATTTAATAGAGTTGTTTTATTAAGGAGAGTGTCATAATAAACAACTTAGGATTTCATTAGTGCACTACTTTATTAAACACAAAATTTATTAATATTTATGTCTTAAAAGATTGAATTTTAATATTGCCTATATGATGTTATTAAAACAATTAAGTAACTCTTGCAAACAAATTGGTTATTGCAGGAAAATTTTTATTCTTTGAAAAAAAGTCAGATATGCCATTGATATAGCACACTTGAAAGTAACTAATTGAATATGTTTTTACTATATAATATACTTAGTTAGTAAAAGTTTAGAAAGAAGGTTATTATTCATGATTGAAATTAAACAAGTTACAACAAAACGGCAACTAAAAAAGTTTATTCAATTTCCCGTGAAACTACTCAATCATATTGAAGCATTTACTCCATACATTTATGAAGATGAAATGGATAACTTACGGCCAAAAACAAATCCAGCTTTTTCTTACTGCGATGTTCGATTATTCTTAGCATATAAAGACGGTAAAATCGTCGGCCGCATCGCAGCCATTTTAAATCATCGGACGAATGAAAAATATAATGAAAAACGTATTCGCTTCAACCGCATTGATATGATTGATGATTTTGAAGTAACAAAAGCACTTATTAAAGCTGTCGCTGATTTTGGTAAACAATTTGGAATGGAAGAAATCGTTGGTCCACTTGGCTTTAACGACCAAGATAAGGAAGGACTATTAATCGCGGGGTTTGAATACCATAATATGTTTGTCACATTTTATCATCCCCCGTATTACGTTGAACACTTCCGTAAACTCGGATTTGTTGAAGATGCGATTTGGAATGAATACCGGATTGAAATACCTAAAGAAGTCCCGCCGCGCCTTAGCAAACTTGCTAACTTCACAAAAAGAACAACTGGAGTAAAGCTTCTTGAATTTAAAAATAAGCGCTACTTAAAGAAGCATCAACGAAGATATATCCTTGAGGCACTTGAGCTTGTAGATTTAGCCTATGCTGATTTATACGGATATATTCCAAATAATCCCGAACAACTAGAAGTACTCGTTGATCAATATATCCCATTAGTAGATCTAGATTTCGTCTCAATTATCGTTGACGAAAATGATAAAGTTATCGCAATGGGATTAATGATTCCAACACCAGTATTCGCTTTAAAAAAACATAACGGGAAACTGCTACCCTTTGGGGTGTTCTCTGTCTTACGTGCATTAAAGAAAAGTGATGTTCTTGATATGTTGCTTGTTGCGGTTCACCCTGATTATCAAAAAACCGGAGTAATTACGCTTATATTTGAACGCTCGATTGAAAATGCAATTAAGCGCGGCATTCGTTATGCAGAAACTGGTCCAGAATTAGTAACAAATGTTGATATGACCTCACTTTGGAAACACATGAATCCCAACCAGCATAAAAAACGTGCAGCATTCATAGCTCCAATTACGTTACTTGATTGATATTACTTGCAAAAAGCGGTTAGTTTAACACTTAACCGCTTTTTAAATGTTTAAATATATTAGTTATTTATAATATTCAAAGAAAGCAATTACTAAGTCTTTATAATAAACTTCAAACGCCTTATCGCCGTTTAAGCGCGGTGTTTCGCTATCTTCAAGTAACATGTCTTTATCAATTGTTACGTTAGTTAAATTGACATCACTATATTTAAGTGGTCTTGTCCCATCAAAGAAGTTACGCAAGAAATAATACTTGCCGTTTTCTTCATAAATTGCATCATTGTTTGTTACGATCATATCTTTAATGATTGGAGAAATATCACCCTTGTTCACGTAATCGCTTCCATCAGCTTCGATGAATTGAATCGTTGGAGCATAGCCAACATCGTAGCCAAAAACCTTATTCCTTACACTACTAAGTCCGTATACGGCCGCGAGTTCATGCCATCTTTCGCCTTTAAAGTCATATTCTAGACCAGTATCGTAAACATAAATTGGATGCTCGAGTTTATTTTTTCGGACATAGTCATATAAAAACACATCATCAATGCGCCGACAATCACCGCAGCGATAATATGTATAGTACACATAAAAACTATTATTACTTGTAAGCAATTCATCTAACTGCGCGGTGTTTACTTGAAATAAATTAACTGGATATTCAATTTGATCATCTAACCAAGCTTTAAACGCTTTATAATCCACAAACCGTTTATCGCCACTTGAATAACCAAGCGAAGTAAATAGTTCGCCTTTTTCATATATACCAACAAGAGGTAAATTACTTAGTGATGAAGCATCACCTTCAAATAAACCGCCATAAGTTGAAGTAACATCATCAACTTGAATCATATATGTTTTTAAATTAAGCCGTGAATTTACTTCATTAAAGACTAAATCTCTAAATGCACTCCAACATACGCAGTATTTATCGTATAAAACTAAAATAAAATCCTCTTTTCGATTAAGTGCATTTGATATATCACTTGAAGTTGAATCTTTTAGTTCGCTAGTTTTATAAATACCAACATCAAAAGTTGCTTTTGTTTTTGCCGGATTTTCACCACAGCTTGTAAGAGAAAATCCGCTAATTAGCAAAAAACTAAACAATATTTTTTTCTTCATATAATCACCTCGATTAACTTTATTATACATTCTTATATAGTTAAACTCTAATTAAATTATGTAATTAATTTCTCACTAGTGATACTTTTCATAATTTTTATTGAGAATTTGTTGGTAAATAATTAAGTAAGTCGGTGATTGCATCACAGTAATTTAATACTAAAAGATAAAGCTCATATTAAACATGCAGTAATTGAGTTTGATTGTAGCAACCACTATCAAACAATCAATGTAACGAGTAATGACTCATCATTAGGTAGTGTCAGTGGTGGAGGCGCATAGAAGTTTGAAACAAATGTCACCTTAACTGTAACACCTAATGCGGATACTAAGTTTATTGGCTGGTATGATAATGGTGTTTTACTTAATCCACACCCAACATATACATTCTAAGCCTCACTTTATGAAAGAAGTATCGAAGGACGATTTGAGGGTAATCCGTTTACACTTTCGGTTGATAGCCTTGATGTAAACCGTGGTAGTGTATCTGGTGGCGGAGTATATAACTTCGGTGATGAATTTACTATTAGTGCTACCCCATTAGATGGTTGGTACTTTGAAGCCTGGCGTGATTCAAGTAAAATAATATTGTATCAAGATATCAAACAGTAACGCTACGCAAGCGAAGATACGTTTGATAAAATATTCCTCTTAAGTTTCCAAGATCTTATAAATACGAACTATGGATTTGTTAATAATCGGCATAGTTCAAAAACCCGAAGCAAAGTTGCGACTGATTATGCAGTAGCGGTTGGTGTAAAAGTTTAAAACGTGCATTGAATACTAAAACACAAAATCGCCTAGCTAAAAAAACCTTTTAGTTTAAACATTGGCAATATATTGCTATTACAATATGTTGAAAATTTTAAAAGATTATAACTAATGTCTTTAGCGAACTATTACAATGTTTATGTTTTTTCTTAATTTAGAGTATATTTGCATACTTGTTATTGAGTATTTTCTCCTTTTAGTATATATTTTTGTTGTGCTTGTTGTTTATCTTTTTTGGATAACTGCTGAGCACTTCTTTTCTAGGGTTTGTTCCTAAATTTAGACCTGACGGGAGGGAGTTATTTATGGAAAAACAAAACGTCATTATTGAACTTAGTAATGTTAGCAAAGTATACGATGGGACGACAGTCGTAGAAGACTTCAATTTATTTATTAAAAAAGGTGAATTCTTAACTCTACTTGGACCATCAGGATGCGGCAAAACAACGACACTGCGGATGATTGCCGGCTTTGAATTACCAACAGAAGGAAGTATTACACTTAATGGGGTTGATATTACGAACCTGCCCCCATATAAGCGACCAATTAATACGGTATTTCAGCGTTATGCCCTCTTCCCCCATTTAGATGTTTACGACAACATTGCTTTTGGGTTAAAACTAAAAAAACTACCAATTACTTTACCTAACGGTAAAGTGAAGTATGTTAAATATAAAGATAGTGAAATTGATGAAAAAGTAACGAGAGTATTAAAACTCGTCGATTTAGAAGAGTTTGAAGACCGTGATGTTATGACGCTTTCTGGTGGTCAACAACAACGTGTTGCAATCGCAAGGGCGATTGTTAATGAACCAGAAATTCTTTTGCTTGATGAACCTCTTGGAGCGCTAGATTTAAAAATGCGCAAAGACATGCAACTTGAACTAAAAGCGATGCATGAAAAGTTAGGTATTACATTTATATATGTTACTCATGATCAAGAAGAAGCACTAACAATGTCAGATACGATCGTTGTAATGAAAGATGGTAAAATCCAACAAATTGGAACACCAACAAATATATATAATGAACCAAAGAATGCTTTCGTTGCCGACTTTATTGGTGAATCAAATATATTTAATGGGACAATGATGGATAAATACAAAGTCCGCTTTATTGGAGCGATTCATGACTGTATTGATGATTTCCCTAAAAATGAAAAGGTTGATGTCGTTGTTAGGCCTGAAGATGTGAAGATTCGGCTTGAAAAAGGTAAAGTAAACGGAATTATAGGAACCAAAGTATTTAAAGGAATTCACTACGAATACACCGTTTTGGTTGGTAAAAACGAAGTCACCGTTCAATCGACTAAAGAATATCCACTTCATGGTGAAGTTTCCTTAGTAATTAATCCAGAAGATATTCATATTATGAATAAAGAGTTTGTGACTAATATTTATAATGAAGCTTGGATTGACGATAAAAACCGACTTGTTATTGATGATATTGCAACATTAGTCGATGTTACTCAATTAGTAAGCGGCGGCTATTTAGATGATGACGGCTACTTATTTGATAGCAAAAACAAACGGTATAATTTAAAAGATGCGGATGTTATCGCTGATGTTCCGTTTGATGCAATTATTTTATACGATAATGAAGAAGACGGGACTTTCGCTGGCGAAATCGTCGAAATTATTTATTTGGGCGACCATTCACGTTTAACAATCCGCACGGAAAATGACGAAGATTTTGTTACTAGTACGATATATAATTATGACTTACATGACCGTGTCTCGTTAGACATTGATGAAAGTAAGATTAAATTAAAACTTAAAGGAGATATTGCTAAATATGAAAGCTAGATTCCAAAGAAAATATTTAGCAATTCCTTATGTTGCTTTTTTAGTTTTCTTCGTTGTTATCCCTTTATTACTTATCGTTTATTATGCTTTTAGTGATAAAAGTGGTGCACTTTCTTTTAATGCGCTTAAAGGCTTCTTTTCTTCAACGGAAAAAATCGAAGTATTACTTGTCTCACTTACTTATTCGTTTTTAAACACACTTATATGTTTATTACTTGCTTATCCCCTTGCAATGATTTTAGCTAACAAAAAATATAATAAAAATGCTGTTATCGTGATGATTTTTGTTATGCCGATGTGGATTAACTTCGTGATTAGAAGTGGAGCACTTCGAGATATTTTAACTTGGATTGGTTTATCTGGTGGTTATTATCCTGAATTTGCGACACTCGCAGGAATGGTCTACAATTATTTACCATTTGCAGTTTTACCTTTATATACAACGATGTTAAATATGGACCGGGCTCAACTTGAAGCCTCAAGTGATTTAGGAGCGACACCGATTCAAACGTTTTTTAAAGTATATGTTCCCTTAACAAAACCTGGTATCGTCAGTGCGATCTTAATGATATTTATGCCGACAATTTCTAGTTATGTAATTAGTAATATTATGAGCGAACGCAAAGTAACACTTTTTGGTGGACTTATTAACCAATACTTTAATTTAGGCGCATACAATGATGGATCTTTTGTCGCCCTTATTATGTTAATCTTAGTCGCACTTATCGCCTACTTTTCAAAACGTGGTGAAAGTTCTGATTCAAATGCAAGGGGGAGCTTATGGTAAAAAACAAAGAAGTAATCAAAAAAGTTTTTGCATGGGGTTATGTAAGTTTTATCGCCCTCTTAATGTATTTACCAATTTTTGTTTTAATCGTTTTTTCATTCACCGATTCTTCAAATGTTGGAATATGGAACGGGTTTACTTTTTCAATGTATACAAGACTATTTACAAATAAAGACATTATGGTTGTCTTAGGTAATACTTTATTAGTCGCCTTTTCAAGTGCGATTATTTCAACAATTTTAGGTACACTCGGTGCGATTGGTGCTTATTATTCAAAATATAAATCACGGCAATCAATTGAAAATTTAACCCAAATCCCGATTGTAAATGCGGAGATTGTCATGGCGATGTCATTAGTCGTCTTATTTGTTATTTTAGGCGGAGTATTTAACTTCCTTACATTATTAATTGGCCATGTTGTCTTAAGTGTCGCTTTTGTATATTTATCAGTAAAACCGCGCTTAATGCAGATGGATCCAAGTATTTATGAAGCCGCGCTAGATTTAGGGGCGAAACCAGCCTACGCGCTTCATAAAGTGATGTTACCAGAAATTCTTCCTGGGATTATAAGCGGCTTTATGTTAAGTTTTACCCTTTCACTCGATGATTTCTTATTTACTGCGTATTTAAAACCAGGGTCATTTGATACACTTTCTACTTATGTTGAAGGAGTAATTGCTAAAAACCCACTTCCACCTGAATTAAGAGCATTAACGACACTTATTTTCCTTTTTGCCTTAGTTATCTTATTTGCAAATAATGCGCGGGTTAAAAAGGAAGCTAAACTTCGTGATTTCCATAAAAAGGGCGGTAAATAATTATGAAAAAGTTACTTGGTTTAATTGTAACATCATTTACATTTTCACTTGTTTTATCATCCGCTTTTGGAAGTGCTGTAAGTGTTAATGCCGCGCCACTAGAAACACTCAATGTATATAACTGGGAAGATTATATATATGAAAGTGATGGAAGTGTTGATAGTGAAGAAGATGTAATTATCCAATTTGAACAATACATGGCTAATAAAGGCAGAATCGTTAAAGTTAATTATGAAACCTTTTCCACGAACGAAGATATGTATAACCAATATCAATTAGGCAAAGGTAATTATGATGTTATCGCTCCAAGCGAATATATGATTTTAAGGATGATCCGCGAAGGAATGCTCCAACAACTCGATTATTCTAAATTACCTAATTATGTGCAATATGCTTCACCATATTTACAAAATAAACTTAGTGAAGTTGGTGTTGGCTTATACGCGGCTGGATATATGTGGGGTACACTAGGTATTGTTTATAATCCGAGCGCTGTAAAAGATGAAGCGAAGATGCATGAAGATATGAAATCTTGGGCCTCGCTTTGGGATCCAGCTTATAAAGGCTTAGTTTCAATTAAAGACTCAATGCGTGATACATATTTAATTACCCTAGCATACATTTATCAAGAAGAACTACTTGAGCTAAAATCTCGTTATGAAACAAGCAACATTACTAGTAGCGAATATAACGAAGCGATCAGTGAAATACTTAATCGGACCGATGATGAAACACTAGTTAAAGTCGCTATTGCCCTAGATGAATTACGGGCAAACTTCTTTGGCCTTGAAGTTGATAGCGGTAAAAATGATATGGTTACTGGTAAAATTGCGATGAACACCGCCTGGAGCGGCGATGCTGTTTATGCGATGGATACCGCCGAAGAAGAAACCGATACATTACTTTATTTTTCTAATCCGCTTGAAGGTGGCAATATTTGGTTTGATGGGTGGGTTATTCCTAAAAATGCCAAGAACCCCGACTTAGCCCATGAGTTTATTAACTTTATTTCGCATCCAGACATTGCTGTTTTAAATATGGACTATATTGGTTATACGCCTGCGATCGCTGGCGAAGCAATATTAGAGCAAACAAAACTTTGGTATGAAGTTGAAGTAATAACGAAAGACTCACACCTAGTCGACTTAACTTACTTTTTTGCAGGTACAGTTAGTGAAGGTGTTGAGATGAGTTTTTATAGTGATTATGTTGGCCGGCAACTAAGTGCGCAGTATCCAAGTGAAGAAGAAATAACTAGGTGTGTCATCATGAAAGACTTTGGTGAAAAAGATGACGATGTAATCGCCCTATGGACTTCATTTAAAGCACAAAATTTAGCACTTTGGCACATTATTGTTATTATTATTGCTATGCTTATGTTAGTGGCTTATTTAGTCTTTAAAGCAGTTAAACGCAGAAGAAGCGCCCGTCATTCAAGAAGGGCGAAAGCAAAATTAACATAAAGAAGGTGATTACATGGATGTAGCATTTATCGGCGGCGGTGCACTTTCGCTTTTTAGTGCCTACTTTTTAAGTAAACATCATAATTTAAATATTACGGTTTATGAAAAAAACGCGAAGGTTGGAAGAAAACTAACTAACTCTGGTAATGGTCGGGGTAATTTTTCAAATATGTATGTCGCGGTAAATAAATATAATAATGAAGCATTCGTAGCGCCGTTAATAAATGCTTTCACCCCAAAAGATTTTATCGCTGAGGTTGCAAGTTTAGGCCTACTTACTTATGCGGATGAACAAGGAAGAATTTATCCGCTTAGTGAGCAAGGAATCGTCTTTAATGAACTACTACTTAACCATTTAAATAAACATAACGTAAGTATTAAAGAAAACACTGAAGTTAAAACACTTAAAAAACAAGGAAGTAAGTTTATTGTTAATGAAGTAGATGAATACGACTATGTTATTTTTGCGACTGGTTCAAATGCGGGTCTAGGTAAAAATCTCCAATCAAAAACACCAGTAAGTATACTTAATGCTCTTGGTCATACGTTTATCCCATATACCCCTACGCTTGCAAGTATTGGGGTTAAAGAAAATATCCATTCAATTAATGGTAGAAGAAATAAGGCGGATCTTAAGTTAATTATTAATGATAAAGAAGTCTACACTAATAGCGGTGAAGTCTTATTTAGAAAAGATGCACTTTCCGGTATTGCAATTTTTGAACTCTCCTCAATCTTAGCTTGGGAAAAACTTAAAAATCCAAACTTAAGCGCAAAAATAAGCCTTGATTTGCTACC
>JAAYSH010000026.1 GCA_012518415.1 Erysipelotrichaceae bacterium
CCTGGGGAGTACGGCCGCAAGGCTGAAACTCAAAGGAATTGACGGGGGCCCGCACAAGCGGTGGAGCATGTGGTTTAATTCGAAGCAACGCGAAGAACCTTACCAGGGCTTGACATGGCATTAAAGGCTCTAGAGATAGAGAGATAGTTATAGTGCACACAGGTGGTGCATGGTTGTCGTCAGCTCGTGTCGTGAGATGTTGGGTTAAGTCCCGCAACGAGCGCAACCCCTGTCCTTATTTGCTAACATTAAGTTGAGGACTATAAGGAGACTGCCGGTGATAAACCGGAGGAAGGTGGGGATGACGTCAAATCATCATGCCCCTTATGTCCTGGGCTACACACGTGCTACAATGGCCGATACAAAGAGAAGCAACCTCGCGAGAGCAAGCAAAACTCATAAAGTCGGTCTCAATTCGGATTGGAGTCTGCAACTCGACTCCATGAAGTCGGAATCGCTAGTAATCGTGAATCAGCAATGTCACGGTGAATACGTTCCCGGGGTTTGTACACACCGCCCGTCAAACCATGAGAGTTGGCAATACCCGAAGTCGTGGAGGTAACCTGCAAAGGAGCCTTGCGCCGAAGGTAGGGCCGATGATTGGGGTTAAGTCGTAACAAGGTATCCCTACGGGAACGTGGGGATGGATCACCTCCTTTCTAAGGAGAAAGCGTCTACAAATTGTAGGCAAAAACGAAATGCATAGAAGCATTTTAAAAAATAAGCGATGTTGTTCTATTTAGTTTTGAGGGATTATATAATTCTTCAAAAATTGATCTTTGAAAACTAGATATTATTACATGATCTTTCTTTAAAGATCGCGAAGATTTCGCGAACTAGAAGGAGATTCAAATTGTACACAAAAAAAATTAAGTTATTAAGGGCGTGCGGGGAATGCCTTGGCACTATAAGACGATGAAGGACGCGACTACCTGCGAAAAGCTTTGGGGAGCTGGAAGTAAGCAATGAACCAGAGATATCCGAATGGGGGAACCCGGCACAAGTAATGTTGTGTCATCCACTAGTGAATACATAGCTAGTGAGAAGGAAACCCAGGGAACTGAAACATCTAAGTACCTGGAGGAAAAGAAAGAAAATCGATTCCCTAAGTAGCGGCGAGCGAAAAGGGAGGAGCCCAAACCAACCTTAGGGTTGGGGTTATAGGACTGCGAGGTACAAAGCTGAGGATAGTAGAATTATTTTGGGAAAATAAGCCAAAGAGGGTGAAAGCCCCGTATACGAAATCTGAGGTGGAGTTAGCAGTATCCTGAGTACGACGAGACACGAGAAATCTTGTCGGAATTATCGGAGACCACTCCGAAAGGCTAAATACTATATAGTGACCGATAGTGAACCAGTACCGTGAGGGAAAGGTGAAAAGAACCCCGAGAGGGGAGTGAAAGAGAACCTGAAACCGCATGCCTACAAGAAGTTAGAGGGCGTTAAAGCCTGATAGCGTGCCTATTGCAGAATGAACCGGCGAGTTATTTTGGTATGCAAGGTTAAGTTGAAGAGACGGAGCCAAAGGGAAACCAAGTCTTAATAGGGCGAAAGTATACTGAAATAGACCCGAAACCAGGTGATCTAACCATGACCAGGTTGAAGTGTGGGTAAGACCACATGGAGGACCGAACCGACGCTCGTTGAAAAGATCGCGGATGAGTTGTGGTTAGCGGAGAAATTCCAATCGAACCTGGATATAGCTGGTTCTCCCCGAAATAGCTTTAGGGCTAGCCTTGGAAGAAGATAAGTGGAGGTAGAGCACTGAATATATGATGGCTTCGCGAGAGGTACTGAATATAATCAAACTCCAAATGCTACTTATTATTATCCAGGAGTCAGACTGTGGGGGATAAGCTCCATAGTCGAGAGGGAAACAGCCCAGACCGCCAGATAAGGTCCCAAAATCTATGCTAAGTGTAAAAGGAAGTGAAGATGCTTAGACAGCTAGGATGTTGGCTTAGAAGCAGCCATCATTAAAAGAGTGCGTAACAGCTCACTAGTCGAGTGACTTTGCGCCGAAAATGTACCGGGGCTAAGCATAGTACCGAAGCTGCGGATTATTCTAAAGAATAGTGGTAGGGGAGCGTTCTAACATCAACGAAGCTATACCGTGAGGAGTAGTGGAGAGGTTAGAAGTGAGAATGCCGGTGTGAGTAACGAATGTGGGTGAGAATCCCACACACCGATTGTCTAAGGTTTTCTGGGGAAGGTTCGTCCGCCCAGAGTTAGTCGGGACCTAAGGCGAGGCCGAAAGGCGTAGTCGATGGACGACAGGTAAAGATTCCTGTACCCGCATATAGGTGAAGTAGTGACAAAGAAGGCTAAGTTGAGCCCACGGCTGGAAGAGTGGGTCCAAGCGAGGTAGCTGGTGCATAGGCAAATCCGTGCACCGATAAGGCAAAGACGTGATGGGGAGTGAACGCTGCGGCAAGTAACGAAGCAACTGACGCCAGCTTTCAAGAAAAGCTGCTAGCATTAACTATATGTGGCCCGTACCGAGAACGAACACACGTGGACAAGGAGAAAATCCTAAGGTGAGCGAGAAAATTGTTGTTAAGGAACTCGGCAAAATGACCCCGTAAGTTAGCGAGAAGGGGAGCTCTAGAAATAGAGCCGCAGTGAAGAGACCCAATCGACTGTTTATCAAAAACACAGCTCTATGCTAAGCCGTAAGGCGATGTATATGGGGTGACGCCTGCCCAGTGCTGGAAGGTTAAAGGGAGGGGTTAGCGCAAGCGAAGCTCTAAACTGAAGCCCCAGTGAACGGCGGCCGTAACTATAACGGTCCTAAGGTAGCGAAATTCCTTGTCAGGTAAGTTCTGACCCGCACGAATGGTGTAATAATTTGGGCGCTGTCTCGACAGCAGGCTCGGTGAAATCTTAATGCCGGTAAAGATGCCGGCTACCCGCGACTAGACGGGAAGACCCCATGGAGCTTTACTATAACTTAATATTGAAGTGTTGTACTTCATGCATAGGATAGGTGGGAGGCTGTGAAACCTTGATCGTGGTCGGGGTGGAGCCATCCTTGGAATACCACTCTTGAAATATGATGCTTCTAACCTGCGGCCATCACTGGTCGGGGGACAGTGTTAGGCGGGTAGTTTGACTGGGGCGGTCGCCTCCCAAACAGTAACGGAGGCGCCCCAAGGTACCCTCAGCATGGTTGGAAATCATGCATCGAGTGCAATGGCATAAGGGTGCTTAACTGCGAGAGCAACAACTCGAGCAGAGACGAAAGTCGGGCATAGTGATCCGGCGGTCCTGAGTGGAAAGGCCGTCGCTCAACGGATAAAAGCTACCCTGGGGATAACAGGCTAATCGCTTCCAAGAGTTCACATCGACGAGGCGGATTGGCACCTCGATGTCGGCTCATCACATCCTGGAGGGGCAGTACCTTCCAAGGGTTCGACTGTTCGTCGATTAAAGTGGTACGCGAGCTGGGTTCAGAACGTCGTGAGACAGTTTGGTCCCTATCTGTCGTGGGCGTAGGAAGTTTGAAAGGAGCTGTTCCTAGTACGAGAGGACCGGAATGGACATAGCAATGGTACACCAGTTGTCACGCCAGTGGCACAGCTGGGTAGCTACCTATGGACTGGATAAACGCTGAAAGCATCTAAGCGTGAAGCCAACCTTAAGATGAGACTTCCCATTCGCAAGAATTAAGACCCCCGGAAAGCGACCGGGTTGATAGGCCGGAAATGTAAGTGCAGCGATGCATTCAGTTGACCGGTACTAATAGGTCGAGGACTTAAAAATCGTATGATTTATATATCAACGAGCTAAAATTTGGGTTTGATAAGATTAAGAGCATGATTAACAATAATATCTAGTTTTCGAAGAACACTGTTCTTCAAACAGTCTGGTGATTTTAGCACTGTGGACACACCTGTTCCCATCCCGAACACAGAAGTTAAGCACAGTAGCGGCGACGATACCATAGGGTTGCCTATGGGAAAATAGCTCATTGCCGGGCTTTTTTTTATTGCAATAACACGTGCAAAACTGGGATGGTTTTGACATTTGCTAAATTTTTAAAAGGAGCAGCATAACTCACTTATCATTTGCTTAGTGAAGTTTGCTATAATTTTAGTAGGATGGAAGTAAGAAAAGATACGAAAGGCTTTTTAAGTCATTTAGTAGTTTTTATATTGGTTAATGTACTACTTTTTATTATTGTTGGACTTATTGCCCTAAATTCAGTTAACGTACTCGGCGATGCTGCTTTTTGGATTTTCTTTTCATTAATTAATCTGGGGATATTAGTCCATCTTATCTTTGATTATATTTGTCTGCCAAAAGTCTTATTAACGATCGAAGATGATCAAGTTATTATTCATAAGCGGTTTAATAAAAGTTTGGCAGTTAATTATTTGAATATTCGTAGCGGCGGCCTCTACCCTTCACTAAGACCATTAACGCTTAAGGGGAAGCAATTAGTTATTACGTTAAAAGATGGAACGGTTTATAAAATTAGTTATTTAAAAAATCCTCAGGATGCATTTAAAGTGTACAAACAAAAGTTTGATGCATACGTATTTGCGCATCTTGATGATTATTATAGTGTTAGTGAATAAATGTACTTAAATGTTTACTTAACAAAGTGTAAATTTAAGTTAATAACAACTCGTAACATTTGAATTAACTTGTGTTTATATGTATAATACTGTAGAATTTAAACCCATGGTGAAAGGAGCACTTATGGTCATTAATCAAGAAACCCCTAATGGTAAGATTAAAATTACTATCGACGCGATTGCAACAGTCGCGGCTGAGACGGCCCTAGGATGCTACGGAGTCGTGGGTCTAACGCACAAAGAAAGCGGTCATGAAATTGATTTGTTAGAAAAGGAAGACTACGCTAAAGGTGTATTCGTTCGCAATACTAGCAATGGTTATGTGGTCGATATTTATATTATTCTAGCGTACGGCGTGAAAATTACCGAGATTGCTGCCGAAGTTCAAAAACGTGTTAAATACGTTTTAGAAAAAACATTCGACATTCGCTTTTATGCGACGAATGTTTATGTTCACGGCATCAAACTCATGTAATTGGAGGAAACATTTATGAAAGAAATTAATGGTGTCGTATTGAAGCAGATGATTATTTCTGCGACTAACCACTTATATAACAACTATCCAGAAATAGACGCATTAAACGTCTTCCCTGTCCCAGATGGGGATACTGGTATGAATATGAATTTAACGCTCTCCAGTGGAGCAAAAGAAATCGCAAACCGAAATGATACGGATGCTTATGAAATTGCGAAAGCTTTTTCTAAAGGTTTACTTATGGGTGCGCGCGGTAACTCAGGCGTTATTACTAGCCAAATTTTCCGCGGTTTTTCGCAAGCACTTGAAGGAAAGAAAGTTATTAAACCGCGTGACTTCGCGGACGCCTGGGCAAATGGTAAAGAAGTCGCCTATAAAGCAGTTATGCGTCCGGTTGAAGGTACGATGCTTACAGTTATTAGAGAATCTTCTCAAGCTTTAAGCGACAAAGTTCGCAATGACTGGACAATTAAAAAATGTATGTCATTTCTTTTAAAAGAAGCACGCGCATCACTTGAGCGCACACCTGATTTACTTCCTGTTTTAAAGGAATCCGGTGTCGTTGATAGTGGTGGAGCAGGTATTGTTGTTATTTTAGAAGGAATGGAAAGTGGACTTAAAGGTGATGTTATTCAAAAATCACAAGCAACCGCGACTGACAAGACTGCAGATAAGTCCGCCTTATTAACTGATGTTGTCGCAACTGGTGAAGAATTTGGTTATTGTACGGAGTTTGTCCTTGGTTTAGGACCTGCTGATCAAAAGCGTAAATTTAATGAAGAAAGATTTGGCAATGTTTTAAATGCCCATGGTGATTCGATTGTTTTAGTTGTCGATGAGGAAGACCAACTCGTTAAGGTTCACATCCATACACTTAACCCAGGTAATATTCTTAATTACGCCCAACAATTTGGAGAATTCAAAACGATTAAGATTGATAACATGACTGAACAACACCATCACCTTGAAGAAGAAAAACAACTTGAAAAGCAAGAATTAAAAGATTACGCAATTATTAGTGTCGCTAGTGGTGCAGGTGTGAGTGAGTTATTTAAAACTTATAATGTTGACTATGTTGTCCAAGGTGGGCAAACAATGAACCCATCTACAGAAGACTTTATCGCTGCGATTGAGGCAGTAAATGCTAAGCATATATTTATTTTGCCGAATAACTCAAATATCGTAATGTCTGCCAAACAAGCTTGTGAAGTCGTTGAAGACATCGAAGAAGTTAACGCACAAGTTATTGAATCAAAAACAATTCCGCAAGGCTTAATGGCAGCCATGCACTTTAATCCAGAAGTTGACCCTGAAACAAACTTTGAGGAAATGTCTGAAGCAATGACAACGATTAAAACAGGTCAAGTCACATATGCGATTAAAGATACAACTGTCGAAGGTATTGAAGTAAAGAAAGATCAATTTATGGCACTTAACGGTAAGAAGATTGAATATGTAAGTGATGACAAATTTGATACTGCAATTAAATTAATCGAAATGATGATTGATGACTTAACAAGTATTGTCACCGTCCTTATTGGTGAAGATGTAAGTAAAGAAGATGCTGAAGAAATTGAAGAAGTCTTAACTGAAAAATATGATGAAATCGAATTTGACTTCTTTGAAGGTAACCAGCCAGTTTATTCATTTATTATCGGCGTCGAATAAAATAAAATTTTAAAACTAGTAAAAACTGTCGTTAATCATGACAGTTTTTTATTTATTTGCTAATTTACAAGTGGAACATTGTTACAAGAAGGGAAAATCTTTATAATAATAGTATGGAAAAATTAACCTCAAGCCTAAGAATTAAAGCCGCCCTTGACCGGATGAATATCAAGACATTCAAAGATGTCCTCTACCATCTACCGCGGACATATGATAGTTTTGAGCCAACTGATTTAACTTCACTAGAAGATAAACAAAAAATTGTTATTGTTGGTAAACGGATTGGACCAATGAATTATGTTAAAAGAGGCCGTTTAACTATTATTAATTTTCTTGTTAACACTGCAAAAGGGTACTTCTTTCGTGTTGTAGCTTTTAACCGTCCTTATTTAATGCGTTTTGTTAATGAAAAAGATACATACACAATAACAGGCAGATATGATGCAAAAAGACGGGAAATTAATTTAAGTAATATTGTTAAAGGTGAGATGGAACCAAGCGAATATTTAAAACCGATTTATTCACTCACAAAAGATTTGAAAAACTTTGAATTTGAACGACTTGTTAAAAAAGCATTTAAAGAAACGGGTAATACACTTTATAACAACTTACCAGAATATTTAAATAAAAAGTATCGCTTTATTAGTGAAAGCGAAGCATTAAGAAAAATTCATTTTCCGAAAAATGAAGATGATATATATCAAGGTTTACGCGTTTTAAAATATGAAGAAAGTTTGATGTTTTCTTTGCAAACCCAGCTTATTCGTGAGCAAAACAAATTGCTTTTTAAGGGTGAGAAAACACCGATTGAATTGAAGAAAGTTAATGATTTCGTTGTGGATTTGCCATATAAACTAACGAAAAGCCAACTGAATGGTGTTCGAGAAATTATTTTAGATATGAATAAACCAAGTTTAATGTATCGCCTACTTCAAGGCGACGTTGGCAGTGGTAAAACCGTTGTAGCAGCGACTGCTTTATATGCGAATTTTCTACGCGGCGATCAGGGGGCGTTTTTAGCACCTACTGATGCACTAGCGCGGCAGCACTTTGAAAACTTACAAGCTAGCTTTAAAAACTTCCCAGTAAAGATTGAACTTTTAGTCGGAAATTTAACTGAGAAAAGAAAAAACGAAATAAAAGATGCGATTGTTGCTGGCGATATTCATTTAATTGTTGGTACACATGCGCTTTTTAGCGGTGATGTGTTTTATAATTCGCTTGGGCTAGTTGTTATTGATGAGCAACACCGCTTCGGTGTTAATCAACGGGCCGCACTTGCAGCAAAAGGCGACCACGCGGATTTACTTCTTATTTCTGCAACCCCAATCCCGCGTACACTAGCAATGTCGGTATATGGTGATTTAGATGTAACAACACTTGATCAATTCCCCGGTCATAAACGTGATATTACGACGATGATTGTTAACTCTAGCGATGAAACAATTGCTTATTCGATTAAGCAAGCACTAGAAAGAGGCGAACAAATTTTTATTATCGCTCCGCGAATCGAAGAGGTTGAAGATAATAATCTCGCGGCTGAAACATTATATCAACAATATTCTATGAAATATAAAGGATTAGTTACTTTGCTTCACGGAAGACTTGAACAAGAAGAAAAACTTCGAGCGTTCGAAAAATTTAAAAGTGGAGAAAAACCAATTCTAGTCGCGACAAGTGTTGTTGAAGTTGGCATTGATGTTCCTAATGCTTCCTTAATGTTAATTTATGCACCGACCCATTTTGGGCTAGCAAGTTTACATCAATTACGCGGTCGAATCGGCAGAAAGGGACAGCCGTCAACATGTTTATTAGTTGGCGATGACTTTGATGAGATTGATGAAGAAAAACTTAATGTCCTTGTTAATTCTAATGATGGGTTTTATATCGCTGAAAAAGATTTACTCCTTCGAGGACCAGGAGAACTCTCAGGTGTTTCGCAATCAGGATTACCAAGTTTTCGCTATGTTAATTTGATTAGTGATTTTGAGATGTTTAAGTATGCAAGGAAGGATGCTGAGGAAATAATCAGCGACGCGGATAATGATGATAATCGGCTTATCATCGAAAAAGCAAAAATACTTATTGAAAGAGACGGATTTGTTGGTGTTTAAAATACATATATATCCAAAGAATCCGAGTAAAATATGGTAGAATTATTTATTGTGAGGATTTATTATGAAGGTTATTGTTGATATGATGGGCTCTGACCACGGAACGGAGGCAACAGTTCCAGGAGTATTAAGATTTATTGAAGAATATCCAGATGTTCAAGTTTTTTGTGTTGGCAACGAAGATGAACTAAAACCACTCGAAGGTAAAGCGACAATTATTCACGCTGAAGATGTCGTCCCAATGGATGCAGGCGCACTCCAAGTTTTACGGCTAAGAAATTCAAGTATGAATGTTGCAATCGCAACTTTGCTTGAAGAAGAAGCGAATGCAATTGTTAGTGCCGGTTCAACTGGAGGCTTTTTATCTGCCACTACAGTTAAACTTAAACTAATTCCCGGAATTGAGCGGGCAGCCATTACTGCACCTTTCCCAACTGCGATTAAAGGTAAAAAGATGGTTGTCCTTGATATTGGGGCAAGTAATGAAAATACACCTGAGCAATTAATTCAATTTGCAAAAATGGGTTCGATTTATGCAGAAAAAGTTTTGGATATTGAAAATCCAAATGTCTATTTACTATCAAATGGTGCTGAAGACGATAAGGGGACACCTGAAGTAGTCGAAGCAAATAAACGTCTAAGAGAAATGGACTTTCCTGGATTTAAAGGTAATATTGAAGGCCGAGAAGCACTAGACGGACATGTTGATGTTCTTGTTAGTGGTGGATTCGCAGGCAATATTTTCTTAAAAACAAGTGAAGGAATCGCAAAATTCTTTGGTAACAGTTTAAAAAAGATGTTTACCAAAAACTTAAGTACAAAAATTGGTTACTTACATGTACGAAAAGGTTTAAAAGAAATTCAAGATACATTTGACTATAAATCAACTGGAGGAGCGATGTTACTTGGAATTAACACTGTCGCTGTTAAAGCACACGGAAACTCCGATGCTTATACTTTTTATAGCGCCCTTAAAGTCGCCTATAAAATGGCCAAGCAAGATGTAGTCGCTAAAATTAAAGAAGGATTCGTCGAGGATGGAAGTTAAACATTTACTAGACAAATTAAATATTACTCCTAATGAGGTGAGTTATTACGAAATCGCCTTTACGCATCCATCTGTACACGGGGATGAGAAAGTTCGCGGCAAAGATTATGAACGCTTAGAATTTATTGGTGATGCGGCAATTAATTTTATTGTCGCTGAATTATGTTATATATATCGAAGCGACTTTGATCAAGGGATGATGAGCAAACTTCGAAGCAACCTCGTTCAATCAAAAACTCTTGCAAAATATGCAAAGAAATTAAATTTCGATCAATATATTAAAGTGGGAACATCAATTAAAGCCCAGAAAACACAGTTAAGTAACCGGATTTATGAAGATGTATTTGAAGCTTTTATTGGTGCGATATTTATTGATAAAGGTTATGAGTTTGTTCGGGAATTTTTAACGAATATATTTAAAGATGAAGTTATCAACTTTGATATTCATATGGTAAATGACTATAAAAGCGCCCTTCAAGAACTTATGCAAACAAAAACTGGTGAAGGCGTTAAATATGTGACAGTTGAAATGGAAGGCCCATCGCATGATCCAATCTTTCACGTTGAAAGTCGCTACGGGAAAGACGTATTAGGTGTTGGAAAAGGCAAAACAAAGAAAGCCGCAGAACAAGAAGCTGCAAGAGATGCGCTTGCAAAGATGGTGGCATAAAGTATGGGATTATTTAATTTTTTAAAAAACAAGTTTGGAAAAAAGAAATCCAAACAAAAAGATAAATATGTTGCAGGACTAGAAAAGTCACGGCAAAACTTTGGTGATCGCTTAAAACAACTCGCTGCTAGATATCGTTCCGTTAATGAAGAGTATTTTGATGAGTTAACAGAAATACTTATCGAGGCTGATGTTGGAGTTGATTTTACTTTTGATGTAATCGATGAAACAAAAGCTGCGGCAAGACTCGATAAAATAAGTGATCCTGAAGCAATTAATGAATTATTAGTTGATAAACTGTTTGTTTCTTATGCACAAAGTGGAACCGCGATTATTAACGAACTTCAATTTGCCAAAGATGGACCGACGGTCTTATTAGTCGTTGGTGTGAATGGTTCGGGAAAAACAACAACAATCGCTAAATTAGCAAAACGCTACATTGATCAAGGTAAAAGTGTTATGCTAGTTGCGGCAGATACATTTAGAGCCGGTGCAACTGAGCAATTAGGTATTTGGGCCGACCGACTAAATTGCCCACTTATTAGCGGTAAAGAAAACGCTGACCCTGCTTCGGTCGCCTATGACGGCATTCATGCGGCAATTAACCAAAACATTGATTTAGTAATCGTTGATACAGCAGGAAGATTACAAAACAAAGTTAATTTAATGAACGAACTAGCGAAAATTAACCGCGTTATTGAAAGAGAAATCGAAGATGCCCCGCATGAAACGCTACTTATTATTGATGGGACTACTGGCCAAAATGGTGTCTTACAAGCAAAAGCCTTTAATGAAGCCACGACTTTGACAGGTGTAGTAATTACAAAAATGGACGGGACTTCGAAAGGCGGAATTATTTTGGCAATCCGTGATGAAATTGGTGTTCCAGTTCGCTTTATCGGTTTAGGTGAACAAATGGATGATTTACAAGAATTCGATTTAGATCAATATTTATACGGATTAACACTAGGAGACGAAGATTAATGATTTTAGGATTTTTTATTTTATTATTACTAGTAATGGGGATTCAATTTATTGTTGTATCCGTATTAGGCTTATTAGGTGTTGATGCATTAATAATACTTATCGTTGTGGATTTAGTTATTGCGCTTGTATTTACATACATCCGCTTTCGGCCAATTCAAAGAGCAACGAATACATCAATGTGGAGAATGCCCGAGTTTCATAAGCAGTTTTCGATTCAATTCTTAATATTACTCGCCTTAACATTTTTATTTAACTTTGTATTTTAGGAGTAATTATGAAGAAGCTTGATCAATTTGTGTACATGAATGAGTTACTTAGTTTGTATGGAAGTTTACTAACTAAAGTTCAACAAGAAGTAATGATTGCTTATTATCGATATAATCTTTCTTATGGTGAGATTGCTGATAATAAAAATATTTCACGCGCAGCAGTAAGTGATGCGATTAATAAGGCTTCAAAAAAATTAACAAACTTTGAGAAAAAACTTAATTTACATAAACAAAAAATGTATTCTCTTGAACAAATTGAATTACTTAAGCAAAATATTGAAGATGAAGAAACATTACTTATTATTACTAACTTAGAAAGGAATATCCGCGATGGCATTTGAATCACTAACTGAACGATTTCAAGGCATATTAAAAAAGCTCCGTGGTCAATCAAGACTTACTGAAGCTAATATGGATGCGATGTTAAAAGAAATCCAACGCGCTTTACTAGAAGCGGACGTTAATTTTAAAGTTGTCCGCGAATTTACAAATAACGTTAAAGAAAAAGCCATCGGTCAAGAAGTATTTAAAGAACTAAATCCATCACAGATGGTTGTTAAAATTGTTCATGATGAACTTGTCGACTTACTTGGTTCTGATGAAACGAAATTAGAATACTTAAAAGGTAAAGCAACTTTCATTATGTTAGTTGGGCTCCAAGGAAGTGGTAAAACAACAACTGCTGGTAAACTAGCGAAGCGAATGAAAGAAAAAGATAAGAAAAAAGTCTTACTCGTTGCAGCGGACGTTTACCGTCCCGCGGCGATTGATCAACTTAGCCAAATTGGCAAACAAATCGGAGTTGATGTCTTTTCATTAGGTACTAATGTAACACCGGTAGAAATTGCGACTCAGGCGAAAGAAAAAGCCCGGATTGAGCATTATGATGTTGTCATTATCGATACAGCAGGCCGCTTAACAATCGATGAGCCATTAATGCAGGAGTTACGAGATATTCGTGAAATAATTGAACCACAAGAAATATTACTTCTTGTTGACGCTATGAGCGGACAAGATGCGGTTAATACGGCCAAGCAATTTAATAAACGGCTTGAACTAAGCGGAGTAATTATGTCAAAACTTGATGGTGATGCTCGTGGAGGTGCAGCCTTAAGTATTCGGCATATTTCCAAAGTCCCAATTAAATTCGCAGGTGTTGGGGAAAAACTTGATGATTTAGAACCATTTTATCCTGAACGAATGGCAGATCGAATTTTAGGTATGGGTGATGTTGTTACTCTTGTAGAAAAAGTTCAAGAAAACATCGATGAACGGGAAATGAAGAAGTCAGTTAATAAAATGTTAGAAGGCCACTTTTCATTAAACGATATGCTTGAGCAAATGAAACAAATTCAAAAGATGGGACCACTTCGAGGAATTTTAAAACTTATTCCTGGAATGCCTAAAATTGATAAAGAACATTTAGAAATTGCTGAAAAACAAATGCGCAACTTTGAAATAATTATGAACTCGATGACGCCTGAAGAAAGAGAAAACCCGGCAATTTTAAAACACTCAAGAAAAGTCCGAATTGCTAAAGGAAGTGGGACCTCCACTGCAGCAATTAATCGAATGCTAAAACAATATGATTCGATGAAAGATGCAATGAAAAAGATGCAACAATATAAAAAAACTGGGCGAATGCCACCTGGATTTTAAAAACAAGTAATTTAAAAGCCGGATTCATTAAACAAATCCGGCTTTTTGTTTACCAAGTTTAAATAAAATGGTAAATGATTGTAAACATGCCAATAATAAATAAATAAATTGTGAAATATTTATAATGCGATAAATTAAACTTTTTAAATATAAATAATAAGCCAAGGCCAGTCATAATAAAAGCAGTAATAAATCCTAAAATAAAGCCAATAACATCGACACTTGGTAAAGCCGTGATCAAATTAATATCGCCAAGCGAAAGTAAGAAACCGCCAGCTGCGACAGGAATAAATAAGATAAAGGCAAACTGTTTTGCGGCCTCATCGTTGAGCCCCGCAATTTTAGCACCGCTCATTGTGACACCGCTTCGAGAAATTCCGGGGAAAATACCAAACACTTGAAATATACCAGTAACCATCGTATTTTTCCACGTATATTTACTATCAGATGATTTTTTTGTAAACATAGAAACGAATAATAAAAGTAAGCCAGTAATCATAAAGGCAATGCCAATAAATGAAAGTTCACCGAATAATGAAGTAATCCAATTTTTTAGTAAAAAACCTGCAATTGCAACGGGAATTGATGCCATTATCATATAGACAGTTAACATGAACCCAGGTTTAGCGTCTTTCGTTGCTTGTTTTCTTAATAACTTTCTTTGGACTTT
This sequence comes from Erysipelotrichaceae bacterium, assembly GCA_012518415.1. Taxonomy (GTDB): domain Bacteria; phylum Bacillota_I; class Bacilli_A; order RFN20; family CAG-826; genus UBA5455. Next base: position 14,141 of record JAAYSH010000026.1, read on the forward strand.
ATACTTTTTTTCAATGTTTTGAGCTTCAATTTGGATTTCTTTTTTCCGTTCGCTACTATTGGTTTCATCATAGTCATGAGTTAAATCAAATAATTTTGACTTAGTTTGATTACGGAGATCTTTTGCGTTTTGTCTCCCTAATTTTGTATTAAAAATAAATTGCCAACTTCCTTTAATCATGATCCAAAGTTGTTTTCTAAAGAAAACGAGTAGAGCAAGCAAGGAAGCAAAGTGAGTAAATATATTAAATACGAGCATTTCCTGTGTATCCGCTTTAAACTGAGTTAAACCAGAACTATCACTTATTAATGCTTGAGTTAAAGCAAGGTGGCCCGAACTACTTATTGGCAGTATTTCCGCGATACCTTGAACAATACCTAAAATAATATAAAAAAGTATAATCACAATTTATTCCTCATCTTTTTTTGTAAATTTTGCGCCTTTTTCAATCGCGTCATCGACCCATTTCGGCGTGACGCCAGAATCATATTCTTCGAGTAATTTTTTATCTTCTTTACTCAACTCATATTGTGCAAATAAATCAGGACGATGTTCACGGGTAAGTACAAGCGCTTGAGTTTGCCGGTACTTTCTTATCGCCTCATGATTACCAGAATATAAAATTAATGGAACGTTATGTTCGCGGTAAGAATAAGGCTCAGTATACTGGGGATATTCTAATAAACCACCTTCAAAACTCTCCTCTTTGATTGATTCATCCGCGATTGCACCATCAAGCAATCGAATAACAGCATCAGCAATAATTGCTGCACCTAATTCCCCGCCGGTAATAATATAATCACCTAAAGAAATTTTCTCATCAATATAGTGATTTACTCTTACATCGACACCCTCATAGTGGCCGCATACTAAAATAAGATGCTGCTCTTTACTTAATTCATGGGCGATTTGCTGATTAAATACCCGTCCATGTGGACTTAGTAATATTCTTTTTGAAGAAGAAGTACTCACGCTTTCAAGCGCATCAACAATTGGCTGTGCTTTTAAAAGTAAGCCAGCACCGCCACCAACAGGTGGGGTGTCAACTCTTCCGTATTTATCCAGTGTGAAATCACGGAAATTAATAAATTCAACTTCAACAATTCCTTTCGCAATCGCACGTTTTACAATTGAGTTTTCAAAAAATGGCGCAATCATCTCTGGAAATAGTGTCAATATCGTGATTTTCATAATAAGGCTGCTATTCCTTTAACAGTAATTTGCTTTTGATCGGTATCCGTTTCGCTTACAAATTCATCAATATATGGAATTAAAATACTTCGCTTTTTATCAGTAAGTTGAACGCGTAACGATAAGTAAGGCGCATATTCCTCTAGTTCGATAACTACACCGATTAATTCGCCCTCAAAAATAACAGTAGAACCGATTATTTCATCACGGTAAACATAGTCATCAGGCAGTTCATCGAATTGTTCGCCTAAAACTTCTGCGCCCCGCCAGACCTCAATTTGTTCTAAAGTTTGAAGTTCCATAAAGCGAATAAAGGCGATATTACCTTTATGAACTTTAAATGAAGCGACTGTTACTTTTAGTTTTTTATCTTTTTTTACATTATGTAAATATAATGTGTTTCCAACATTAAAGCGAATCTCACTAAAGTCAGTTGTAACATAAATTCTAATTTCACCATCCAAACCGCGTGGTTTTAATAATGTTCCTACTTTACGAAACTCCATATTTGCCTCCATATATAACTACTTTGTATTATAGCAAAAAAGCGATGAGTTATTACTCATCACTTTTGTTTTCAAATGATTCAAATTTTAGACGTAGTCTTCGTTGGTCTTGCTTTCCAGCGATGGAAATTACTTCACGTAGCGCTTCAGCGATTACGCCTTTGCGGCCGATTAAACGTGCCGTATCATCATTATTAGCGACAATAACAATCGTAATATCATCATCACCATTCGTAGCGATTTCTCTAATTAAGAGTGCTTTTGGTTCTTCGACGATCGGTTCAATTATTGTCCGAACAATTTCTTCGTAAATCATTACTATTTGTTACCTGCTTTTTTGCTGTTATGGAATTTTTCCATAATACCAAGTTTGGTAAATAAAGCTCGAACAGTATCACTTGGTGTTGCACCGTTATGGAGCCATTTAAGCGCTAATTCTTCATCGATAGTTGCAATATTGTTTGGTTCGTTTGGATTATAGTAGCCAATTTGTTCGATATAGCGACCATCGCGAGGCATTCTTCCATCAGCAGCGACAATCCGGTAATATGGATCACCTTTGCGACCAACGCGTCTTAATCTAATTTTAACTGCCATATACTTTCTCCTTCATAAAATAACGGGTTTATTATACAACGCTCATATTGTAGTGTCAAGCAAAAACGCTTAACAGGTAAAAGTGCATATGGAGAAACTCTTTTAGGTATTTCACCCTGCTAGGAAAGTAAATGTTTGCGTAAATTAATTTAAAGATTTACTTAAGTTTAGATAAGATTATTTTTCAAACCTTTTGTTAAAACTAAGGTAACTAATCATTAAATGTGACTTCATTAGCTTTTGAAGTTTTATTTTTCTTTGTGACAACAAAAAGAAGAAAATCAATAAAATGACTGCAATTTAATGAGGGAATATCGTATAATATATTTAACAAAATTTTAGGAGTTATATTATGATTTATACAATAACTTTTAATCCGACACTTGATTATGCGATTGCGATTGATGAATTGCGTCCGTACGCCTTTCAAAGAGCCGATGATACAAAAATGGCGCCAGGCGGTAAAGGGATTAATACGGCGATTATTTTAAATCGACTTGAAATTCCTGTCACAGCAATCGGTTTTCTTGGCGGTCATACTGGTTCAGTCATTTTAAATGGCTTACAAAAAGAAGGGGTTAAAACTAAATTTATTCCAATTGAAGGAGTAAATCGCATTAATATAAAGTTTTATCACCCCCAAGCAAGATCAACAAGTGTTAACACACCCGGACCATTTGTTAGTGAAAAAGAAATTGCTGACTTATTTAGACTTTTAGAAAATATTGAAAATAAAAGTTATGTCGTTATAAGCGGAAATATTACTCGGGGGATGCCTGATGATATTTACCGCAAAGTTATGCGTTATTTAAACCGCCGCGATGTAAGAATTATCGTTGATGCCGAGGCAAGGTTTCTTCGCTTAGCGATGGAAGAGCGACCATTTTTAGTTAAACCAAACGCAACTGAATTTGAAGATTATTTCCAATTATCTTCTGGTCAAGTTGCAAGATTTAAAAAAGCTGACTATTCAAGATATTTAAAAGAGATGATTCTTGATGGTGCGCAAAATGTCGCGCTTACAGTTGGTGATAAAGGCGCATATTTAATGGATAGCGATTTTAATTTATATCACGCTCCTGCACCACAAGTAAAAGTCGTTAGTGATGTTGGTGCTGGTGATTCATTTGTAGCTGGTTTTTTAGCAAGCTACATTGAACATGAAGATTTAAAGCAAGCATTGGAGTTTGGTGTCCTTTGTGGTGCAGCAACAGCGACGACATTATTCCAAGCAAGTAAAGAAGATATTGAAAAACTAATTAAATAAGAAGGAAGAAGGTTAATTATGAAAAACGCCCTTAATAAAGTGTTTCGCCTTGAAGATCGAGGCGGTAAAATCGGAATTGAATTATTAGCTGGAGTCATCACATTTATTGCGATGATTTATATTTTGCCAGTTAACTCCTCGATTTTAGGTGCAATGGGAATGTCTGAACAAGGCGTCTTTGCCGCAACAGCAATTATAAGTGGAATTATTACAATATTTATGGGATTATATGGTAATTTTCCCGTCGTTTTAAGTGCTGGTATGGGAGTTAATGCGTATTTAGCCTTTACTGTATATAAGGCGTATAACAACTGGATTGCCGCTTTAATTGTTATGTTTTTAGCTGGTAGTGTATTTTTACTTTTAACACTGACAGCGTTAAGAGAAAAAATAATTAATGCGATTCCCAATGATATTAAATATATTTTATCCGCTGCCTTAGGTGGCTTTATTGCTTTTGTCGGATTAAAAAACGCGGGCATTATTGCAAGTGATGGCGCGACATTTGTAACGCTAGGTAATTTAGGTGAACCAAGAGTATTAATCGCGATGATTGGTATTTTACTTGTTTTCGCTTTAAGTGCGATTAATAATCCTAAACTTAAACAACTAGCAATTCCGATTTCGATGGGAGTAATTCTCGTCCTTGGCATTGTTGTTAATTACGCGATATTTTATAATGGCGGAAGCGGTAGCTATGCTACTAACGGCCTACCTTTTTATGACACGAATGCAAGTTGGGGAATAAGCGGTTTAGGTGATGTTGCTTTTAAAATATTTACAGGTGGTGAGATTGTTACAAACGCCCAAAGTGCAGCACCGACAATTGAAACCGTATCAGCAGGTAAAGCTTGGCTTGATGTTATTGCTACACCAGCAACATATGCGTTTATTTTCTCTCTCGTTTTAGTTAATTTATTTGATACAACCGCTACGATGATGGCGGTTGGCCGTGAAGCAGGAATTGTTGATGAAAACGGAAACCTCATCGATGGCCGGAGAGCCCTACTTGCAGATGCCGTTGGTGCAGCAGTATGTGCACCGCTTGGAACTTCAACTGTGACAACATTTGCTGAAAGTAGTGTTGGTACAAGTATTGGGGCAAGAACAGGTTTAAGCGCAGTTATGGCGGGAGTATTATTTCTTTTAAGCGCATTTATTTATCCGTTATTTACGCCACTAACCTCATCAACAATTACATCACTCGCACTTGTAGCTGTTGGAGCATCGATGTTTACCAACAATTTAAAACATATTAATTGGGACGATGCAATTATTGGGATTACGGCCTTTGTAACATTTATTTTAACGCTTTTAACATATTCAATTTCTGAAGGGTTAGGCTTTGGATTAATTGTTTATATCTTAATGATGTTAGTTAGTAAACGCTACAAAGAAATTAATCCATTTATGTACGGGATAGCGGGTTTTTACGTCGTATATTTCATCTTAGATATATTCCTTTAATTTATAAAAACCAAGTAGTTTTATAAAGAAACTTTATAAGTCGAGCAGTGAAATAATCGTAAATGCTCGACTTTTTAGAAATGTTAGTTAATATCATCATTTAAAACTTGCGAATAATATTGATATTTGTTATTATACATAAGCGTTTAAAAGCGCTAGTGGTGGTCCGCCTATCGAACAAAGATAGTGAACAGCATGAAAAAAGTACTTGATAAAGGAGAAAGTAGCATGAGTAATTTATTAAGAGATGTTACAGCTTCTCAACTTCGCACTGACTTACCTGAATTTTCTTCAGGGGACACAGTTCGTGTTCATGTCAGAATTATTGAAAGCGGAAAAGAAAGAATCCAAGTTTTTGAAGGCGTCGTTATCGCTATTAGTGGTGGTGGCGTTAGTGAAACGTTTATCGTCCGCAAAATTAGCGGTGGTATCGGTGTCGAAAGAAACTTCCCGCTTCATTCACCAATTATTGCGAAAATTGAAGTTGTTCGCCGAGGTAAAGTTAGACGGAATAAAATTCACTATATCCGCGATCGTAAAGGTAAACGTGCCCGGATTAAAGAAAAGATTTAACGTCAAATCAAACCAAAGAAAACAAAAGGAGTGGCTAATTACACTCCTTTTTTCTTAAATAAGATAAAAGTCTTATTAATTTAAAAATGCTAATAATTCGATTGCTTTGCTAATAGGGACTAAAAGCATTATAATTTAGAAGGTATTTTATATGAATGAATTAGATGTAAACGGAAATCGAAGCGAGCTAAGCGAACCAAAGAAAAAGCGCTTTGAATGGCTAAGAAAATTATTCCAAATAATATTAACAGTAGTACTCCTAATCACAATTGCTGGAGGAGCGTATTTTCTTATACTTAATCAAACGAATACACTCGTAGTTGTTGTTGGCGATTCGATGTATCCAACACTTCATGATAAAGAATTCGGCCTTATGTCAACAAAAAGCAAGCATTTAGATAATATTGAACGTGATGATATTATTATTTTTTATGATCCGCGCCATGAGGCGATTCCCGATAAAATCGATAATTTAAGCGAAGAACAATTAAAAACAATCCCTCAATTAATTAAGCGCGTGATTGCTTTGCCAAATGAAACGATTCAATTCTTTGATGGTGGTAATGAACTTGATACGATTCAAATTACGAAAGCGGATGGAGCAATCTTTACTTATGAGAATAATTTCCCCAGAGGATACTACGTATATAAGGAAAATGAAAACGGAAGTGGTGCACCATTTGAACTAGGAAATGACGAGTATTTTGTCCTTGGTGATAATTTAAGTCAGAGTTTAGATTCACGTTCAGCAAATATTGGTGCAGTTAATAAAAGTATTATTAATGGTGTCTTATATGTAATTCAAGGCACATCGACCGGTAGTGATGCTCAAGGGCGACTTACTGGTAAACAGTATTATATGCTTTGGAACTGGAGGTATTTCAAATGAGCGGGAAAAAACATAGAAATATTCACTGGTATCCAGGCCACATGGCGAAAGCAATGCGGGAACTTGAAAAGAAAATATCGTTTGTCGATATTATTATTGAACTTGCTGATGCGCGCCTACCTTTTAGTTCGCGAAATAAGCAATTAATTAAACTTGGCGAAAATAAAAAGCGCCTACTTATTTTTACCAAAGTAGATTTAGCAGATCAAAGTGAACTAGCAAAATGGCTTAACTACTATGAAAGTATAGGGGAAAGTGTCCTTGCTTTAAATTTACTAGACAAAAGCGCTCCAAAACAAATACTCACCCAAGTCAAAGAACTTGGAAAAGATAAATGGGAAAAAGATAAAAGACGAGGACTTAAACCACAACCAATTCGTGCACTGGTAACGGGTATTCCTAATGTTGGTAAATCAACACTTATTAACAGATTAAGAGGATCAAGAAGTGCGAAAGTTGCTAATCGTCCCGGTTTAACAAGAGCACAGCAATTTATTAAAATTTCTGCAGAATTAGAGTTAATTGATACTCCTGGTGTATTACCACCTAATTATGATGATAAAAGCGCAACACTTAAACTTGCAATGATTGGAACAATCCCTTTAGAAATACTCCCACTTCATGAAATAAGTAACGCGACACTTGATTTAGTTAAAACAAGTAATTTAAGCGAGCTAAATAAGCGCTATAACATTGAAGTAAGTGCTGATAGCGAAAATTATGAAATCTTAAAGCTAATCTCAAATAGCCGCGGTATTGTTGGCGGTGAAGATAATGATTATGAGCAAGCCGCTAAAATCTTGCAAAAAGAATTTATGGGAGGATTGCTTGGGTTATACACATTGGAGAGTGTCGATGCGCTTAAATGAAATTGAACTAAAATATTATAAGGAAGGATATAACGTCATTGTAGGCGTTGATGAAGCAGGCCGCGGGCCAATCGCCGGCCCAGTTGTAGCTGCCGCAGTTATTCTTCCAAAAACTTACTACAACGAATCAATTAATGATTCGAAATCTTTAAGCGACGCTCTAAGAAGAGAACTTTTTGAAGAAATTAATAAATATGCGATTGCAGTCGGTATTGGAGTTATTGAAGCACCGCAAATTGATGAATTAAATATATACGTTGCAACGCAAAAAGCGATGGGCATTGCACTAGAAAATTTAAAAAAGACATATGATTTAGTTTTAAGCGATGCGATGCCGCTATTAAATGAAAGTGCAAGAGTGGAAGCGATTATTAAAGGTGATGAAAATGTTCTTTCAATCGCAGCCGCCTCAATTATTGCCAAAGTAACACGGGATAATTTAATGGAGCAACTTCATGAAACATATCCAGATTATGGCTTTAATAAGCATAAAGGCTACGCAACAAAAAAACATATCGAGGCACTACGCAAACATGGGCCACTTAAAGGAATCCACCGTTATACATATGAACCAGTCAAAAGTTTAAAGTTTGAACAAATAAAATTATTTTAATCAAACTAATCTCCTTATAAATTTGTATTTATATAATAAAGGAGAATAACTATGATTGATGCACGTGATTTACTAGCTTACTTATCGATTAAATATGAAGGTGATTATGACTTACTTATTAATGCGATAAGAAAAAAAGAAATTGTCGATAAAAATGAAGTCAAAGCAGTCGTACACAATATAAATTGTAAATATTTAACAATTGTCGATAAGAACTACCCGGAGGCATTTCGTAATATGTATCGCCCGCCGTTAGTTATTTTTTATTATGGTGATATATCTTTAATTGAAGAACAAAATATCATCGCTGTCGTTGGAACAAGAAAACCGAGTGATTATGGCAAAAAGCATACCCGAATTATTACAAGCGAACTGACAGAAGCAGGTTATGTCATTGTTAGTGGAATGGCCAAAGGTATTGATACTCTCGCTCATGAAACTTGCTTAAATAAAAACGGAAAAACCGTCGCTGTTCTTGGCAGCGGGATTAATAACCCCTATCCAAAGCGCAATGCCCTTTTATATCAAAGCATTATTAATAACGGCGGACTCATCTTAAGTGAGTATCCAGATAAAGTCGAACCGAAAAAAGAAAACTTCCCGTTTCGGAACCGGATCGTTGCCGCTCTTGTTCGCGGTATTTTAGTTACTGAAGCCCATGCAAAAAGCGGAACACTTATAACAGTCGGCTACGGATTAATGCTTGGCCGTGATATTTACTGTGTCCCGCATGAAATTGGAACAAGTAGTACATGTAATCGGCTCATTAAAGAAGGCGCGATGTTAATTGAAGATGCCGAGGACATTATGAAAAGTTTAGAAATTAATTATTAACAAAAAAATTATATATATATATTATATATATAAGATTGAACACTAAATTAAAATGATTGACACATCGCTAAATTATCAATATATTAGTTGCTAGAAGAGGTGAATTATGAAATTAGTTATTGTAGAATCTCCAACTAAAGCGACAACCTTTAAACGTTACTTAGGTGATGAATACGAGGTTAAATCATCTGTAGGACATATCCGCGACCTTGCCACATCAGGTAAAGGTGGCTTTGGAGTTGATGTCGACGGTGATTTTTCTGCTACTTATATAATTAATAAAGACAAGAGTAAAGTTGTTAATGATTTAAAGAAATCGGTTAAAAAAGCTGATGAAGTAATCTTAGCGACGGACCCAGACCGCGAAGGTGAGGCAATCGCTTGGCACCTTGCCGAAGAACTTGGGCTTGATTTAAAGAAGACAAAGCGACTTGAATTCCATGAAATTACAAAAAACTCGATTAATGAAGCGTTGGAAAACCCACGTACAATTGATTTGGATTTAGTTGCCTCCCAAGAAACACGGCGAATCATTGATAGGATATCTGGGTTTAAATTATCAGGCCTCGTTCGGAAAAAACTTGGCTCGCAATCTGCTGGACGGGTTCAAAGCGTCGCGCTTCGGTTGCTAACTGATTTAGAAAAAGAAATTCAAGCATTCGAACCCGAAGAATATTGGACGCTCAAACTTGAAATTGAAATCGATGGTGAAATTTATGAACTAAACTTCGCCCGACTTGAAGACGAAAAAATTAAAATCCGTTCAAAAGAAGAAATGGATGAAATATTAAAAGGGCTAGGTGAAGAAGTTAAGGTTAGTAATATTGAAGTAAGTAAAAAAACAACAGCTTCAAAACTACCTCTAACAACATCGACACTTCAACAAGAGGCTTCAAATAGGTTCCGCTATAATGCAAAAAGAACGATGTTTATCGCTCAGCAATTATATGAAGGAATAGAAATTGACGGTGAAGTTGAAGGTTTAATTACATATATGCGTACCGACTCAACAAGATTAAGTGATACATTTATTAAGAGTGGACAAGCTTATATTTACGAAAACTTTGGTAAAGATTATGTTGGCAGCCCAAAGCAAAAGAAAGCGAAAAAGGGTGAAAACGTCCAAGATGCGCACGAAGCAATTCGGCCAACATCGGTTAATCGTGCGCCAAAAGAAGTTAAAAGTTTTTTGTCTCAAGAGCAATACAATGTATATCGTTTAATTTATGCGCGTGCTCTTGGCTCACTTATGAGTAACAAAATTGAAGAAGTGACAAAAGTTACACTTTTATCAAATGACTTAGAATTCAACATAAGCGGAACAAGATTAGTCTTCCCTGGTTATAAAAAGGTTATTGGCAATTTAGAAAGTAATGGTGACAAAGAAATTCCAGCATTCACAGTTGGTGAAACTCATGAGATTACTACAGTTAATGCTGAACAAAAATTTACGCAACCACCATCAAGATATAGTGAAGGAAGATTAATTCGCACACTTGAAGAACAAGGTATCGGTCGACCATCAACGTATGTACCAATTATTGAAACACTAAAAGATCCAAAACGTAACTACGTAAAAATGGAAAAAGGCGCCTTAAGACCAACCGAACAAGGAATTCTAACCGCCGATACACTAACGGAACACTTCCCTGAGTTTATGGATACGCAGTATACTGCGGATATGGAAAGTGAATTAGATAAAGTCGCTAACGGTGATGTCGCCCGATTCGATGTATTAAAAGAGTTTTACACGACATTTACCCGTGAATTTGATAAAGCAAATGAAAATATTGAAAAAGTTCCACCAAAAGAAACAGGCGAAACTTGCCCTTCATGTGGTACGGGCAAACTTGTATACCGAACTTCGCGCTACGGTGAATTTATTGGCTGTAGTAATTATCCAAGTTGTAAATATACAAAATATGAACATAAACGTCCCGAGCCTAAAAAACTCGGACGCGAATGCCCAAGTTGTGGTGGAGACTTAGTTGAACGAGTCGGCCGTCGCGGTAAAACTTTCGTTGGCTGTTCTAACTTCCCAAAATGTAATTACAACGAAGGATTAGAACGGACAAATAAACGTAAACAAACATATACCGAAGCCGACTACGTAAAAGAGTGTCCAACATGCCAAGAAGGGCATTTAGTTGTAAAAGATTCTTATCGCGGGAAATTCTTAGGTTGTAGTCGTTTTCCAAAATGTCGGCATACAGAAAGTTTACCTGAAGAAGAAAGTTAATTAATAAATTGGAGTGAGGTAAAACTCACTCCTTTTTTAAGCCGTATGATATAATTTTTATATGAAAAAACAAGTAAATATTATCGGCGGAGGACTCGCAGGCGCCGAAGCTGCCGCCTACTTAGCCCGCCATCAAGTTTATGTTAACTTATATGAAATGCGACCCTATGTAACAAGCGAAGCACATAGTAGCGATCTTTTTGGTGAACTTGTTTGTAGCAATTCACTTAAATCAAATGATCTCGATAATGCCGCGGGTTTACTTAAAGCCGAAATGCGTGTTCTTGATTCATTAATGATGGAAGCCGCAGAAGCAAGTAAAATAAGCGGTGGTCGCGCCTTAATTGTTGACCGCCATAAGTTCGCAGCATATATAAGCAAGCAACTTGAAAATAACAAGTACATAAATATTATTCGTGAAGAAGTTAAAGAAATCCCTGAAGGAATTACAATTGTTGCAAGTGGTCCGCTAACAAGTGATGCGCTTACAAAGACGTTAGAAAACTTACTTGGTGAACAAATGCTCGGTTTTTTTGATGCAAGTTCGCCAATTGTCACGAAAGATTCACTTGATTTAAGTAAGATGTATGAAAAAAGCCGCTATGAAAATAACGACGGGGGCTATTTAAATGTTCCGCTTACTAAAAAGCAATATGAGACACTCGTCCGTGAATTAGTCAATGCAAAACGCGCACCACTTAAAAAAATCGATGAACAATATTTTGAGGGCTGTTTGCCGCTAGAAGTAATGGCAAGTCGCGGTGAAAACACGCTCCGGTTTGGACCGCTTAAACCAAAAGGCTTAGAACAAGAGGACGGCACTCTTCCGTATGCAGTTGTCCAACTTCGCCAAGATGATGTCGCGGGAAACTTATATAATCTCGTTGGTTTTCAAACTAACTTAACATACGGCGAACAACGCCGCGTGTTTGGGTTAATTCCAGGTTTTGAAAATGCCGAATATGTTCGCTACGGGCTTATGCACCGAAATACATTTATTAAAGCCCCGGCAGTTTTAAATAAAACACTCCAATTAAAAAACTATCCGAATATATTTATTGCGGGACAATTAAGTGGAGTCGAAGGATATATTGAAAGTGGTGCAAGCGGAATTGTCGCTGGAATTAATGCTTTGCGGTTACTAGAAAACAAACAACTCGTTAGCCCGCCGTTTGAAACAATGCTTGGCGCCTTACTTAATTATTTAGAAAACGCCCATATTAAAACATTCGCACCGATGAATGCCAATTTTGGCATAATATATGGCGTTAATAAGCAAAACCGGCTACAAAAAGCAAGTGAAGCAGTTGAGAAAATGAAAAGATGGAAGGAAAGCATTCATGGATAATCTAATTGTTCAATTTTTAAATTATTTAAGATATCAACGCGGTTACTCAAGTGCAACGATTGATGCGTATGAAAGTGATATTATCGATTTTAGTGAGTTTTTACTTAATGAAGGTGTTGATTATGAGCAAGTAACAACTGGAATAATTAGAAGATACTTAACTACCCAATTAGAAAAAGATATTTCTCGAAGAACACTAAGAAGGAGGATATCCGCTTTACGTCACTACTATAAGTGGCGGGTTGATACTTCCCTTTCCAGTCGCAATCCGTTTTTACTCATTGAATCACCCAAAGTCGGTGTTAACTTTCCAAGCGTCCTCTACGAGGATGATATTAAGGATTTACTAAACGCCAACAAAAACCGTGATGATGAATTAATGCTTCGTGATCAAGCATTAATTCATTTGATGCTTGCGAGTGGACTTCGGGCATCCGAAGTCGTCGCACTTACATTACAAGATATCGATTTTAACAACCGAATTACGCGAATATTTGGTAAAGGCCAAAAAGAGCGGCTCGTGCCTTTTAGCGAACAAGCACGCAGTGATCTTCAAGCATATGTAAAAGAGTTGAGGCCAAAACTACTCGCGAAAAACAAAATACCAAGACCGACCGGTGTTGTATTTTTAAACGCACAAGGAAAACCGCTGACTACACGGGGACTTGAATACATTTTAAAAGCAGTTGAAAAGAAAATTGGTGCTTATTATGATTTGCACCCTCACCTTTTACGGCACTCATTCGCGACAGATTTACTCTCAAAAGGCGCGGATTTACGTGTCATTCAAGAGCTACTTGGTCATGAGTCTATCTCAACAACGCAAATATATACGCATGTTTCACCAACGATTTTAAAAAGCGAATACGAAAAGGCGCATCCACGCGCTCAAGTAGGAAAAAAGGCAGATAGTGATGATAAGCGTTAAAACTTGTTAATAATTATTGTTTATGCTAATATATTGCCGGCCTAAAAGGGTCAATACACACATCATGAATTCTTCACCCACGTCCTAAGTATTAGGGGGAATGAAGTTCGAAATGATGGAGGAATTAACAAATAGGAGGTCTTCACATGGATGAAGCAAAAAAAGACGTCACAGTTACGGCGGAAGAAGAGGTAACTAAACAAGAAAAACCAGTAAGAAAAACGGAAGCAAAAACTGATGAACTAGTTGAAGTCGCTAAAGAAGAAACGACCGAAACAACTGAAGCAGTTGCTGAACCGCTTACAATGGCGCAAGTTCTTCCTGAACCAGAAGAACGTGGTCCAATTGTAACGATGAAAAAGCTTTTAGAAGCTGGTGCACATTTCGGCCACCAAACAAGAAGATGGAATCCAAAAATGGAACCATACATTTATTCAGCCCGAAGTGGAGTTCATATTATCGACTTAGAAAAAACAATCGTCAAACTCGAAGAAGCGTATATCGCGCTTAAAGAAATCGTTGAAAACGGTGGAAAAGTTTTATTTGTCGGCACTAGAAATCAATACAAAGAAATCGTCGAAGAAGAAGCACTTCGCTCGGGTTCATTTTATGTTAACTCCCGCTGGTTAGGTGGAACATTAACAAACTTTAAAACAATTCAATCGCGAATTCGTCATCTTCGTGATTTAGAAAGACAAGAAGCAGACGGTGCGTTTGACTTATTACCGAAAAAAGAAGCGATTAAATTACGTAAAGAAATTGAAAAGCTCGCGAAAAACTTAACCGGTATTAAAGAAATGCGGACAGTTCCGCAAGCTTTATTTGTCTGTGATCCAAAAATTGAAGAAATCGCTGTAAAAGAAGCACGAATTCTTGATATTCCGGTATTTGGAATTATCGATACAAACAATGACCCTGATGAAGTGGACTACATGATTCCTGCGAATGATGATGCAACGAGATCAGTAAAATTAATTGTAGCAATTATGGCAGATGCGATTGTTGAAGGAAAAGGTAACTTACCTTTATATGCATACGCACGTTTACTCGATGAACTCGAAGATACATTTACAATGGAATCATTAGGAGACATCGAAGTTGAAGACAAAGACCGTCCTCAACGGCAACAACGTCGACCACAAAGAAAAACGACGAAAAGAAGAGAAAGCCAATCTTCAAAATCACGTCGAGTAAAAAAAGACATCATTGAAGATGATGAAGATGATGATTCACTAGATGAAGAAGTTGAAGTGGCAAAAGAAAATGAAAGTAGTGAGGAATAATTTATGAAAATTGATGTTAAAGCAATTAAAGCGCTTCGTGAAATGACAGGCGCAGGTATGATGGACTGTAAAAAAGCTTTAGAAGCCAATAATGGCGATATCGAAAAGGCAAAGGACTGGCTCCGTGAAAAAGGAATCGCAACCGCGGCCAAAAAATCAACTAGGATCGCCGCTGAAGGTAGAACAGAAGTTGTCTTTTCAAAAGATGGAAGCAAGGCAATTATCGTTGAAGTTAACGCCGAAACCGACTTTGTTAGTATTGGTGAACCATTCAAACAACTTGTTAATGAAGTCGCTAATTTACTTTTAGAAAATAACAGCGAAAGTTTAGAAGCCGCTGAAGAGTTAACAAAAGAATTATTTATCGATGCGACAATTAAAATGGGCGAAAAAATTACCTTACGCCGCTTTGAAATTATCGAACTAGAAGACGGTGAAGCATTTGGAACATATTCGCACATGGATGGTAAGATATCCGTATTACTCGTTTTAAATAAAGACGCTGGTGATACAAACAAATCACTCGCTATGCATATCGCAGCAAATAATCCAACTTATATTAATACAAGTGATATTTCTGAAGTAGAAAGAGAAAAGGAATTTAATATTCAAGTTGAAGCCGCGAAAAACGATGAATCACTCGCAGATAAGCCAGAAAA
>JAAYSH010000027.1 GCA_012518415.1 Erysipelotrichaceae bacterium
AAGATCCTGTTTATGAAGCAACTAGACAATCTTGGGTTGTAGATTTTAATAGAGTTAAAAATTACAAATATGTTTTATCTGTTGCCAATACTGTCGTTAAGAAAGTATATGAAGTTGAATCTTGGCAATTAACACCAAATTCAAATAGAAAGCATTTTATTGGTAAAGAAGCACCAAAAGAAGTTAGTGAGATATTTATTAATAAAAGAATACCTGACAAATTCACCGGTAAAGGTATGGCAAATCCTGTGTTATATTCACATAAACAATAATTAGGAGAGTAATTCTATGGACTACAGTAAAGAAATATCAAAGTTAATAGTGGAACTATCAGAGAAGATTGGAAAGCCGCTAACGTCAGATGATTTCTACATCCAATACCAAAGTTTAGGACATAAACCCATGCCACTCCCTAAAGATAAAATCGCAGTATATACATTTGTTTATATGGGTCAGTTTTTAAAGATAGGACAGGCTAATTCCAAAAGTAAAGCAAGATATCAAAGTCATCACTACTATATAAAAAGTGGTAAAAGTACATTGGCTAATAGCCTACTTAAAGATAAAACTATGTCCACAATTGTAGATTCGAACAATATAACACAATGGATCAAAGTTAACTGTGAAAGATTTGATGTTATAATGGATGCAAAACTAGGTAAGCTGACATTAAACTTTATAGAAGGAATATTACATTACAAATTTAATCCTAAATTTGAGGGATAAATTGAACAACATATTATATAATTTTAAACACCTTGGTACAAAGGGTAATACAGGTTAATCCTGTAAATAAAATGGCAAACGCCAAAAGGAGATACTTATGAAAAGTATTGAAATTAACGTACCAAGGAATTTGATTCAGAAGTTTTATCGCCACCCTGAACCTTATGGGGATGGGGACTATGTTGTTGATTTAATCAATGGCATGTACACAGATGTGTTTTATCGTGAAGAAGGTGATTTTATCACCATAACCAACGACAAAGAACTAATCTCATATCTGAAGAAGAACCAGATGAAACCAAGAGAGTATTTCTTTAGAAATGGAGTTTTTTCTTTACGTCACGTAGAGGACTGTGATAATGAACCTATCGACGAATGGAAGCACATTTCTCCAATTAGAGTTCAGATTGACTTGCCTGAAAAACATAACTTTCCATCACAATTTATGTTTTGCTTCTATTGGATTGAAGTTGGAAAAGCTATGATTGAAGGAAATAGAATGACTTTTGATGTCTATGAGAAAGAATTAATCCATAACATCGATATTGGAGTTGTATTAGATTTGATTATGGAACATCTCAAAAAAACAGACTCTCATTAAGAGAGTCTTCACCTTTGCTAGTTATCGCAACATAAATCGCTTAATATAGCCATTTTATAGGGGTGCGTAAAATCAAGCAGGGGTGCGTAAAAATAGGTGTAGGGTGCGCAAATTCTCACTAGGGGTGCGTAATTGTATTAAAATAGGTCATGCAACCCATAGCAAACAAACCGCATCTCTTGCGGTTTTTTGTTTGGTTTATCTTAGAAACCTTAATCAATTTAGGCCTTTTTTTGCATGATTTTTGACCTTGCAGGACTTTTGAACATGTATGTTTTTCCCCTTAATTTATATGTAATCGTTGATCTATAATTAACTCACCGCTTCTTTACATTTACAATTGCATATCGGTATATTTTTTTTATATTTTTGCTATAATTAAATTGATAAAGAAAGGAAGTAAAAAATATGGCATTAAAATTTTATCGTTGTTTAACATGTGGCAACTTCTTTCTCGTTTTAAATGATGGTGGAGTTACCCCACAATGCTGCGGTGAACCAATGGTTGAAGTCCCAGCAAACACAGAAGAAAATGTTGCACTTGAAAAACACATTCCTGCTGTCGAAGTTAACGGACGGCACGTTAAAGTCGTTGTTGGTGATGTAATTCACCCAATGGAGGAAGTTCACTATATCGAGTGGATTTTGCTTGAAACCGATCAAGGCTGGCAAATTAAACATTTGCAACCAGGTGAAGAGCCAATTGCCGAATTTGAGCTTCTCGAAGGTGAGACCGCACTTTCGGCTTATGAATACTGCAACTTACATGGACTTTGGAAAAAAGAATTATAATTCGTTCGTGATGTAGTATGAATTAAAGGCAAGCTGCGGCTTGCCTTTTTGCGTATTTAATGACTGATAATTACTCATGTGGTAATATTAAATCCGAGGTGAGCTTATGACAATTGAACAACAAATTGAATTAACATTAATGAAAATCCGTCCGTTTATTCAAAGAGACGGTGGTGATATATCACTAGTTAAATTTGAAGATGGTTTTGTACATGTTAAGATGCATGGCGCTTGTGTAGGCTGTAGTCTTCAAGACCAAACACTAAGACAAGGGGTTGAAGTTATCTTAATGGATGAAATCCCTGGCATTCTTGGTGTTAAACTTATTGATTAAGTATAATTCTCGCGAGAATTAAAAACTCCTGATTTATTTATCAGGAGTTTTTTTGTTACTAAGTTTAATCTTTTATGACATTAAGATTATACGAGGCGAAGATGCTTGGATTTACGAGTGATTTAATTCTAAAAATGTTCGCTAAGTAATCACGTGTGTAATCGGGGAGATAAAATAGAGCATCTTCTTTCCTCAAGTTTTGTTTCTCATATAAATAGGAAATGACTGCGATTTTATATTGTTCACTTGGATTATAGACTAATCCATCTTCGGCGATGACGCGGCCTCCAAATCTTTGAATTTCGTAACCGGATAATTCAAAGATTGCAATATCATTATCAAACGGAATCGCTTTATATAAATCTCCATACGTAACAAGTCCCTCATCGATTAATCCGACGCGGATTCCGCCATAATTGTGGACCGCCATTGCAACAGTAGGGTCTACTTCTTTTGCAGCATATAACATTGAGTAAATTGCCGCATTTGTTAATTGCTCTTTATACATTGTTGAACTTAAAGTACCAACAACTTCATTTTTAATGTCATCGATAATGGTTTTGCTGTAGTAATCATAAATTGCGTTAATACTTGCATCTTCCTTTAAATCGCCAACATGTGTGTAAGAATCAAGGACATCATAATTACTTAAACTGACATCACCTCCAGGTGAGATGGCTAGTTGGACATACATAATTTCTTTACCATTACCTGTTGTTTGCACAATTGGGACTCCTTTGAATGTATGTTTATCATAACGATGTGAATGTCCAGAAAATACTGCATCAACATAGCGATTATTAACAATCGGCAACTGCTCGTTACCAATACTTGTCCAACTGGCATGATCAAGTAATACAACTGTATCGGCACCTCTACTTTTTAGTAATTCTGATTGCTCTTTAACAATACTAGGAATACTTTCAAAGCGGTAATTCTCGACATAAGAGGCTTGGATTGAGTTTTCAAGTCCAATACCAATCGTACCGATTAGACCGATTTTGACATCACCGCGTTCAATTAAAACTGATGGCTTTGCAAAATCTGCGATTTCGTTTGTCCGGTTATCAATAATATTTGCCCCAAGTAGCGGGAAGTTTGCTAGTTCTTTATTTGCATAAATCGCCTCAGTCGTCCAATCAAATTCATGGTTACCAATTGTCATAGCGTCAAAGCCGACATCATTCATCATTTCAGTAAGCATTTTGCCTTTAGTCAAATTACTATCAGCGGACCCTTGCCACATATCGCCACTCGCAACTAAAACGGTTCCATACGGATTTTCAGCGATTTTATTACGGAAAAATGTTGCAAGTTTTCCAAAACCAGGCTCATAATAACTTGGATTATTATTACTTATAATCGCGCCATGAAAATCATTTAAACCGTAAATATCAATTAAGTAATTACCGTGTTCATCTTTGTTTGGATTATTAGTTGTTTCACTTTTATCGCTGCTTCCGCAACTAGATAGGAGTAAGAGTGGTAATAAGATACTTAAGATTTTATTTTTCATATCGATAACCTCGTTTATTTATAATATATGTAGCATTAAAATATACATTTTAATTGCGCTTTTGTCAATTTAAAATGCATGCGCTTGATTGGTCTTTAATAAGGGATTTAGTAATTATAATGCTATTTTAGACTTACACCATATTTATATTGCCGTGAGCATATTCATCTGGATTAATGTTTTTCTTACTTCTAAATAAATCTGCTAAATAGTCTCTTGTATATAATTCCATAACAAACAAAGCCTGTTCAACCGGGAGCAGGTTATATTCGTATATATAAGAAATGAGGGCAATTTTATATTTTGTGTTGTTATCAAGTTTAAGTCCTTCTTCTAAAATAATTCGATTCCCACTTCGAATACTTAAAATTTGTGCTCCAGTTAACTCAAAAACTGCGATTGTATTATCAAAAGGCACGGCCTTATATATATCGCCGTAAGTTATTTGACCTTTTGGTAAGCTATCAACACGGATGCCACCAAAGTTGTGTGCTGCTGCAACAACTTCGCTATCAATCTTTTTCGCCGCTTCTAAAATTGATTTGGTCGCCATATTTGTAAGTGCATCTTCATTCATATCTTTGCGAAGTGAGCCGACAACTTCATCTTTTACTGGTGCAATTAATTGTTCATTATAATAATCGAAAATGTATTTAATATCTTCATCGTCTGCTAAACCACTAACATATGTTTTTGAATCAATTACATCACCAAATGCGCTAACAACCCCACTATCTTTTGCGACTTTTAATTGAACATACATTATTTCCCTTCCATAGCCTGTTGATTGGACTACTGGGACTGCTTCAATCATTTGATTATCTAATGTATGCGTATGTCCGCTAAAAACAGCGTCAATATGACCGCTATTAATAATTTCTCTTTGGGTAAAGCTTGGCGATACCCAGCCATCATGGTCAAGTAAAATAATTGCTTGTGCACCAGCGGCTTTTAGTTTTAGCGCCTCTTCATTAACTGAATCTAATGGATCGATGAATTCATAATTTTCAACATATGAAGGCATAATCGAACGTTCAAGTTCTGAGCCAATTGTACCGATAATTCCAAGCGTAAAATCTCCACGAGTTACTAAGGTTGAGCCATCAGCAAAATCTGCCCGCTCATTCGTTCGTTTATCAATAATATTTGCACCTAAGAAAGGAAAGTTAGCAATTTTTGCATTTTCATAAATTAACTCGTCGCTCCAATCAAATTCATGGTTACCAAGTGCCATTGCTTCAAAGTTAAGTTGATTCATCATTACTGTCAGCATTTGACCTTTAGTAATGTTACTATCTGCTGACCCTTGCCACATATCTCCTGTTGAAACTAATATTGTTCCACCTGGGTTTTGCAAGTACTTTTCATTAAAATATGTTCCTAATTTTATTAAGCCTGGTTCTTCTAAGTCATCACTTGTCGTAATCGAACCATGAAAATCATTGAGTCCATAAATATCAATAATGTAGTTGCCATCTTCATCTAAGTTTGGACTAATTGTGTAGTCAAATGTTGTATCAATACTTGGCGGGTCAACTTTATCAGGAATACTAACTTTTTCCTCGCCGCCTCCGCAACTAGTTATAAGTAAACTTAAAAGTAAAACCGATAAATATTTTTTCATAACCAAATGTTTTCCTTTCGATTAACAATTATGTATCCACTACGATTAACGACATCTTTTTTATTGTAAGTGAACTTTTCACCTGTTGGTGTTAAAAATAATCCGCCTGCTTCACTAACGATTAAATCTTGCGGGGCTGTATCCCATTCTTTTGTCCCTGGCCCGTAGCGATAAAATATATCCGCCTCACCTTGGGCGATTAAACATCCCTTCAGCGAAGCTCCGATAACTGCTGTTTGTTTAATTTTAGCTTCGTTTGCTTTTAAAAAATCAACTTCTTCTTGCCTCAAGTGATTTCTTGATACAAGTGCGATTAAGTCAGTTGTCTTATCACTTACTTGAAGTTTGCTTTTTTCACCAGCCTTAATTAAATATGCACCTTCACCTTTAAGTGCGTAATAAAGTTCATCTCTTATCGGTGCATAAATCACACCAACTACGACTTCACCATTTACTACTAGAGCAATATTAATCGCAAATTCACCTGTTCGGTCAATAAACTCTTTTGTTCCATCAAGTGGATCGACAATAAAAACGTATTCACTACTGAGGCGACTTTCACTATCGGTTGTTTCTTCACTTAAAATTGGGTAGTGAGGATAAGCTTTATGTAAAATTTGTTGAATTATTTTATCAGAAGCAAGATCAGCACTAGTTACGGGCGAGTCATCTTCTTTAATTTCTACCGCATACTTATCATTGTAATATTTTATAACAACTTCACCTGCTGCCTTTGCAGCTTTAACTATAATTTCAAATTGTTTTTTATACATAATTCACCTACTTTATATACATAATTATGGGGGAAATTGCACAAAAAAACAAGACCAGATGGTCTTGTTTTATTTGATTAATTAAGCAGCTTTGCCAATACAACCGAAGATTTCACATTTTTGTTTAACGACTTCGACAATTCCAGCTTTAGCAGGTCCAAGTAATTTCCGTGGATCATATACATCTGGATTTTTAGCGATTACATCGCGTAAGATTTCGTTAAATGCTTGTTGACATTCGGTATTAACATTAATTTTTGCTGTTCCTCTGGCGATTGCTTTTTGGATTTGGAAATCAGGAATTCCTGAACCACCATGTAATACAAGTGGAAGTTTAATTAAATTGTTAATTTCTTCCATTTCATCAAAGCCTAATTTTGGTTCACCTTTATATGGACCATGGACACTACCTAAGGCGGGGGCGAGTGTATCGATATCTGTACGTTGAACGAGCTCTAAACACTCTTTTGGATCAGCGTATAATGTTTCAGCAACGATGTCATCTTCTTCACCGCCAATTGAGCCAAGTTCAGCTTCGACTGAGATGTAAACATCGCGGGAGCGAGCATAGTCAACGACCTTTTTTGTAACAGCGACGTTTTCTTCAAATGGCAACTGTGAGCCATCGATCATAACGCTTGTAAAGCCTGCATCAATTGCTTCTTTACATACTTCAAAACTTGTACCATGATCAAGGTGAAGTGCGATTGGAATTGTATAACCTTTTGCGGCGATTAAGCCTTTAACCATTCCAACGACTGCTTTGAAACCACCCATGTAACGGGCTGCTCCAGTTGATACACCTAAAATTACTGGTGCATTTAACTCTTGCACAGTGTCTAAAATTGCGATTGTCCATTCAAGGTTATTAATATTAAATTGACCAACCGCGTACTTTTCTTCATTTGCTTTAATAAGCATTTCCTTCATACTAACTAATGGCATATTTTTCTCCTTTATTTAGTCATTTATTATGTTAGAGCAATGCTCTTTAAATTTCTTCATCATCGAATTCTTCAGGATTTTCAAACATACCCGTTTCTTTTGCTTCTTCCATCTGCGCGGTTAACTCTTCGATGTCATCATCTTGGTCTTGGTCATCGGCAGTATAAACTTCATTAATATCAATATGAACTTTGTCATATGTATTATTTTTGCGTAAATCCCATGTATTGTCACCAAGATTAACAAATCGACCATCTAAAGTTAAATTCGTATAAAATCTCGAAATTACTTCAGCGCTTTCTTTTTCACTAAATTGTTGTACTTCGACAACTTTTTCCCATAATTCATAAAATGGGAATGGTTGGTTTGCCTCTTCAATTATTTGAAAGGCGATATCTAATGTTGAACGTCTTTCCATATTTATACCTCATTTCTATTTTACATCTTTTTTGGACTATTTACACCGATAAGATTAAGTGCTTTTTTAATAACTTCAGCACTTACTTTCGCTAGTCCTAAGCGATTCGCTGTCAAATTAGGATTACTTTCATCTAGTAAACGACATTCAGTATAAAATGCATGAATGTCACTTGCAAGTTTTTGGATATAATTTGTTAGTTTATATGGTGATCTTGTCAGGGCAGCATCTTCCACCACGAGGGGGAAATTTGCTAATTGTTTCATTAAATCAGTTTCATATTTACTCGTTAAGCCTTCACCATCATATGAAATATCAAAATGTTTGCCTCTACGTAAAACTGCATATAAACGTGCATAGGCGTATTGGGCGTAGTAAACCGGATTTGCGCTACTAGCTTGAATTGCTAAATCAATATCAAAATCCAAATGAGAAGTTGAGGCACGGTTGACAAAGAAATACCTAACCGCATCGACTCCGACTTCCTCACATAATTCTCTTAAAGTCACAGCATTACCTGTTCGTTTTGACATTACAACTTCTTCACCATCTTTTATAAGCCGAACCATTTGTAACATTTCGACTTCTAAAATACTACTTGGATAGCCAAACATCTGCATCGCGGCTTTCATTCTTGCGATATAGCCGTGGTGGTCACTACCAAGCACATCGATTAATAAATTATAGCCACGACTTAATTTGTCCAAATGATAGGCGATGTCAGGTAAAAAGTAAGTATAGTCACCATCACTTTTTACGATTACTCGGTCTTTATCATCACCATATTCACTTGTTTTTAAAAAAGTTGCACCTTCTAAATGATACGTAAATGGTTCAAGGTCATTTAATAACTTTTCCATCGCTCCTTCTTTACGTATATCGGTTTCATACGTGTAGACGTCAAAAGGAACGCGGAATAATTTTAAGTCTTCATTGATTTTTTCTAACTCTTTTTTAATGCCGTAGTTTTTAAAAAAACTTGTGGAGTAGTTATTAACATATTTATTTCCTACTTCGTTTTTTAATTCCTTAGCAATATCAATAATGTCACTAGCAGCATAACCATCTTTTGGTAGTTCAAGTTGTTCACCAAATAATTCCATATAGCGGACATATAAAGATTCCGCGAGGTTATCAATTTGTGCTCCAGCATCATTAACGTAGTACTCCCGTGTAACATCATAGCCGCATGCTTCATAAAGCCGACATATCGCATCACCAAGTGCGGCACCGCGGGCATGGCCTAAGTGCAAGTCGCCTGTAGGATTAGCGGAAACAAATTCGACATTAATTTTTTGTCCTTCACCAATTTTGCTTTCGCCAAACTTAGCGCCTTCTTCATTGATTTGGCTAATTATTTCAGCGAGTTTACTTGGGGCAACAAAAAAGTTTAAAAACCCAGGACCAGCGATTTCAACCTTATCAAGCCCGTCCATATTTATAACATTTTTAATGTCTTCGGCAATTGCACGTGGAGGTTTTTTAAGTTTTCCAGCACTTTGCATTGCGATATTACTAGCAAAGTCACCGTGGATTGCTTCTTTTGATGTTTCAATAACAATTGTCGAAGCGTCGATATCCACACCTAAACTTTTTAGTGCTTCGGCGATTTTATTTTGGAGTAGTGTTTGAATGTTCATCTATTTCACCTATTAATTATTATACTTTAAATCTACTTAAACTTTTAGCGCTTTTTCTAGTCGCTCAAGGGCGACTTCTTTACCTAAAATTTTAAAGACACTAACCATTTCTAACCCGCTTGTTTCACTAGTTAAAGCAAGTCTGACTGGTTGATATAAAGTTTTCCCTTTTTCACCAGTTTCATCTTTTACTTTATTAAATATTACCTTTATTGTTTCATTTTCTAAGTCAGGTGCCTTTGCTAGTAATTTTTTAAATGCTTTAATTACATTTTGCGCTCCTTCACTTGCGAGGAGGTTAAGGTGCTCTTTGTTTCTAATTTGGTTTGGTTTAATGACTGGAGTAATTAAATCAACAATTTCATGACCATATTTAATGTCATTTTTAAATATATTAGCGACCATTAAGTAGTAATCATCTTCAAAACCTTCTCCAAGTGCTTTAGTAACAAATGGTTTAATAAAGGCTAAGTAATCTTCATCACTTAAGTTTTTAATGTAATAGGAGTTCATCCACATTAATTTACCAGGATCAAATGTCGAGGGCGAACGTGAAAGTCGCTCGAGCGTAAATATTTCGATTGCTTCATCCATGGTAAAAATTTCTTCTTCTCCACCTGGAGACCAACCAAGTAAAAGAATGAAGTTAAAAATCGCTTCTGGTAAATACCCAAGTTCACGGTACTGTGACATAAACTGCAAAATGTTTTGATCACGTTTTGATAACTTCTTGCCTGTTTCATTAACAATAATTGTCATATGACCAAACTTTGGTTGTTGCCAATTGAAGTTTTTATATAACTGAATTTGTTTTGGGGTATTTGATAAGTGCTCTTCACCGCGGAGGACATGAGAAATATCCATAAAATGATCATCAATAACAACCGCGAAATTATAAGTTGCGATTCCGTTTGATTTAATTAATACCCAATCACCAATATCTTTTGTATTAAAACTAACTTCGCCGCGAACTAAGTCGGTGAAAGTAATTTCATCGTTATCAGGCATTTGTAGTCTTATTGTTGGGACACGGCCTGCTTTTTTATATGCTTCGATTTCTTCTTCGCTTAAATGCAAACATTTTTGATTGTATTGGGGCGAAGCGATACCTTTAGCTAAGTCGGCTTGCTTGCGTTGTTCTAATTCTTCTTCGCTGCAGTAGCAATAATATGCATAGCCTGCTTCGACTAATTGTTTGGCATATTTTACATATACGTCTAATTTTTCTGATTGGCGGTAAGGGGCATAGCGTTTATTTGGTTTATTCGGTGATTCATCAGCAAAAATACCAAGCCACTGTAAATCTTCAATTTGGCTTTGTTCGGCACCTTCGATATTTCTTTCAATATCTGTATCTTCAATTCTGAGGATAAAATCACCTTTGTGCCGTTTGGCATATAAATAATTAAATAACGCACTTCTTGCTCCACCGATATGTAAATATCCAGTTGGTGATGGAGCATATCTTACTCTTACTTTACTCATTTAACTCTCCTTATTAAGACGACCGCGTATGCTTCAATCGCATCTCCGTGGCCGACACTATCATGTTTTTCTTTTGTTGTAGCTTTAATTGAAATTTGCTCTTTATCAACCCGCAGTAATTTACTTAAGTTTTCTCGCATTGTTTCAATATATGGCGATAACTTTGGTGCCTCACAAACAACGGTTATATCGATGTTATTTACGACATATAAATGTTTGTCTAATAGTGAACTAGCATGAGCAACGATCAGCGCGCTTGAAATATCTTTATAGCGTTCAACGCTAGGGAAATGTGTGCCTAAATCTCCTAGAGCGAGTGCACCAAAGATACTTTCAGCTACGACATGATATATAACATCAGCATCGCTATGGCCTAGAAGCCCTTTTTCAAAAGGTATTTCAACCCCCGCTAATATAAGGGGGCGATCTTTTACTAATGTGTGGATATCTTGCGAAAATCCAATTCGATAATCAAGTTTACTCATTTTGTTACATTAAATTTAAAGAAGGCAATATCTCCGTCCTTTATTAAATAATCCTTTCCTTCAATATTAAGTTTACCAGTTTCTTTAATTGCTTGCTCACTTCCATATGTGACAAAGTCAGTAAAGGTAAATATTTCTGCTTTAATAAAGCCGCGTTCAAAGTCGGTGTGAATTAATCCAGCGCATTCCCGAGCACTTTGACCATTAGTAAACGTCCAAGCGCGAATCTCCTCATCGCCAATCGTGAAAAATGTTGCTAAGTTTAGTAGCTTATATGCACTTAAAATAAGTTCATTAATTCCTTCACCACTTGCATCAATTAATGATATATACTCTTGGCGGTCACTTTCATCAAATAAGGCGAGTTCACTTTCAAGTTTAATCGCGACAGGAATAATTAGTGTTTGTTTATGTTTGAAACCTTCACGTAAACTTTGATAATGAGTGTTATTTTTTAGGCTAGTTTCATCATCACTTTCAACATTTGCAACATAAATATGTGGTTTTGCACTTATAAGATGAAATTGCTTTAAAATATATTCGCGGTCATTTGGATAAATATCTGGTAGTGTCCTTGCTGGCTCACCTTTTTGTAAATGTTCGATTAGTTTTTTAATTAAATTAAATTCATAAACTGCTGTTGGTTCTTTTTCTACTCGAGCTTTTGTCGCGACTTTTTTATGGCGGCGGCTAAGTGTTTCTAAATCTGCCATAATAAGTTCGAGTTCAATAATTTCGCTATCTCGAAGCGGGTCAACACTGTGCTCAACATGAATAATTTCATCACCTTCAAAGCAGCGGACAACTTCAATTATCGCATCACTTTCTCGAATTTGAGCTAAGAACTGATTACCAAGCCCTTCACCAGAAGACGCTCCTTTAACTAATCCAGCAATATCATACACTTCAATCGTTGCTGGAATTAAGTTTAAATGCGGATAACTTTTGCCAAGTATTTTTAGTCGCTCATCGGGAACACTAACGATTCCCATATTTGGCTTTATTGTTGTAAACGGATAGTTATCAGCTGGTACACTTGAGGAAGTTAGTGCATTAAAAAGTGTTGATTTACCAACATTAGGCAAGCCAATTATGCCAAAACGTAGAGCCATAAACTAATCCCACCTTTCATTTAAACCGGTAATATTATACTACTTAAACAAATGTTAATAAAGAAAAACCGCGATTAGTCGCGGTTTTCTTTTCAACGTGAATTAAATCTATTCTTCAGTAATCTTTCTAATATTCGCCGCACGTGGGCCGCGATCAGATTCTTCTAAATCGAATTCAACTTTTTCACCTGCAGTTGCGGTTTTAAAACCTTCCATTTGCAAGGCTGAATAGTGGAAAAAGACATCTTGCCCTTCTTCGCTATGAATGAAGCCAAAGCCTTTTTCCGCGTTGAACATTTTGACAGTACCTTTCATGAAACCAAACCTTTCCCCTACACTACATAGATTTTTTAGGATGTAGTCACCCTTTATGTACATATAGTACCATTTTAAAAAAATAAGTGCTAACACAAAAGGATAAAGAAAGGTGAATTTATGTAAAAAAGTGATATTTTACGTATTCTCACTATACTTTACTAATTGTAAAGAAGTGGAATTATATCGGTTTTACTTAAATTAATCGTTGAAATGTAACTTGCTAATACCCCAATCAAAGTTGAAATAAGAAACATCGCAGTAAAACTAACTGGGTTAAGCGTTAGTTTTGCGGCTCCAAATCCTAAATTTATAAATGCCTTATTTAAAATGACTTCGACTACTACAAGCATTAGCGACGCGCTAATAAAAGCAATAAAAGCAAGGAGAATACCATTAACGATAAATAACTTAACTCTTTCTTTAGCAGAAAAGCCAATTAAACCTAAAAGACCAACTTCATTTATCCGCTCTTTTATTGTTAAATAATTAATTAAAATTATAAGGAGTAAAGAAATAATTACCGCAAACGAGGCAATAAATAACATCCCTAAACGAATGTTATCTAACGTATTACTAATTTGCTTTAATGTATCATTCATTGGAGCGCTGAATTCGAAGCGAAAAAATTGCTGATTTAATTTAGCTACCAGTGCTTCAATATCATTACTATTTACGTCGAGAACAAATCCACTTGTTAGTGTTGAAAATATTGGTAAATTAAAATAGGCTGAAAAAAATATATTAAGCCAGGCAGGACTTTGAAATATGCCGTAGAATTCATGGTTAATAAGACCAACAATATTTACTTTAGCTTGTTTATAAAAATCTTGGACAAAGTTAACCCCGTGTGGTCTAGTTTCTATAAGGTAGCCTAAATATAAACTTTGCTCTTTAAAATCTTGATAAGGAAATAACTTTTCATATAGTGAAGTTGAAATTACAATCTCATCAATTGTTGTCGGTCCTCTTCCCTTGGTTAAGTTATCTTCCGCAAAAGTTGCATAAGTTAACCCCTCCTTCCCCCTAATTGAGTAGTGTGCTTTAAGCATATTATAAGGAACGATAACGTCTACACCTTCATCTTTATGGTGGATAATGCTCGCCGCATTAAGTGCTTCATTTAAACTTTCATAATCACCTGATAAAAATAAGGGTGAATAAAATCCGCTCATAAGTAAATCGGGTTCTGCCAAATATATTGATTCACTATATGCGTAGTAACTATTAACTTCTTCACTTAAACTTAGTATTTGATCGGCATGAGCGTGCGAATAATAATTACGGCCAATATCGAAAAATGCAAGCCGATTATTTGTCGGTAAAATTTTATACAAATGCGGTTGTTCTTTTTCAATAACCCCGTGGAGTACATAATTACTTAAACTTAATTCATGAAGGAAATGCTCGATGACTTTAAACGGGGATATTTTTGCTTGTAAGTAATATGATTTTGTTAAAGTCCACGGTAGCGCTTTAGCGCCTTCAAATGTATTTGTTGATTTTAGTCGCATTTCTTCTTCGAGTAAGATTTCATTAAATAAAGGGTTCGTATGCACAACGATTGCTTCATCGCTTGCAAACATTGCTTTAACTAAAAATAGCCGTTCATCATCATATTGCCAGTCATCGTTAGCAACGTGGAGGGCAATAGTTAGTTGATTATTTAAAAGAGTATTGCCAACATCTTCGATTGTCGCACCGCGGTGCAAGTACCGCGATGTTTTAATTTGTTCTAAATCTTGGGTCGGGATACCTAAAATAACTTCGTCAAGTGCGAGTTCGCCTTGAAACTTCGGATAAAAACTTGTGTTATCAACTTCGCTTATGTGCAAGTATTCGCTAAAGTGACGAATATGAAATGAAGGTAATTTAACTTTATAACCGACATTAGCAATATAAACTTCATCAGCATCCTTAAAGTTTGCCTCAAAATTATATTCATAAAGTGCCCCAAGATGATTAAAGAAGTGTGAGTAGCGGTTGTATACACTTTGAACCTGGTATTTAGAAGCAGCGATTCTTGGCGGGTTTTTATTTGGAGCTTTTGCTTTCATTACAATAGCATGCGGATTACTCACACCTTGAAGCGCACTTTCAAGCCGTTTATTAACACTGCTTGTTAAAATAAAACTTAGGCCAATGCCAACTAGCCCTAAACTTGTAACGATATTTGTAATAAACGCACGGACCGGTGTCCTTTTTAGTTGTTTGAAATTGTAAGTAAGAGCAAACTTAAGCGGCAGCTTTGCTTCTTCTTTACTTGCTACTTTAATATTTACTAATGAATTATTATTTACATTAAACTGTTTCCTTAGATGGAATCTAGAATTTTTAAGTTCAACAATCATGTCCGCATCTTCTTCAATACTTTCTAAATCATGGGTCACAAGTAAAACTAACCTTGTTTTGCTGACCTTTTTCAAAATTTCTAACACTACTTTTTTGTTTGCTTCATCAAGCGCGCCTGTTGGTTCATCACAAAGTAAATACTTTGGTTCGTTAATTAAAGCCCGGGCCAAAGAAAGACGCTGTTTTTCACCGCCACTTAAAGTACTTACCATTTGATTAATATTTTTATTTAAACCTACTGTTTTTAATGACGCTCTTACTTTTTTTAAAGCCGCAAATTTAGTTATCCCTTTAGCAAGTAACGGTAGGAGTAAATTTTGTTTAATACTCGTTGCTTCAAGTAAATAATATCTTTGCATTACAAAACCAATCGTCTGAAAGCGGTAGTGATCCCGCCTAGCAGGTTCTAGTTTTTTTAAATTAATATTATCGAGCAAAATATCGCCATTATAATCTAAATCAAGCCCGCCGATAAGATGTAAAAGTGTCGACTTCCCGCTTCCGCTTGGTCCGTGAATTACAACTAAACCTGTATCAGGAAAGGTTAATTCATCAATCTTCCATAGAACTTCTTCATGGTCAAATTTTTTACTAACATTTTTTAGTTTAATCATCGACTTTGTAATTCCTTTACCATATTAATTTTCTTAAAGTATTTATTCGTAAATAAAAGTAAGACCTCACTAACTAGGAGTAAAACGATTAAGACAAGCAAAATTGTTGAATAGGGAAACTTGTTAAAATAATTCCAATTAATTTGGACAAGATTTGCGAGGTTAAAATAAGAAAATAATAATTCATTAACCTTGCGTTTCAATGGAGAAACAAGTAGTAAACTTAGCAAACTTAAACTTGATAAGAAAATATTGTACGAGCGAAAAATATTGGTAATTGTACCCTCGCTTGCACCTAAAATGCGGAATATTGTAATATCTTTGGATGAATCAATAATCGCAGTAAATAAGACAATCGCATATATCGCAATCATTCCTATAACCATAATGATCCAAAAAACTACTAAAGTTAGTTCGATTAAATCGATATAGGCGACAAGTGTATTATGAGTAACTATTAAATGCGAAGAAAATTCATACGGGGTATTTTTAATGACTTCCTTATTTCCTATATTAAGTAGCCTTTCATAATCCCCCTTATTATTAATGAATAATTGCCAGTTATAACTAGAAAGTGGGTCTTTACTAGAAAGGTTAAGTAAGTGCTCATACCAAGTCACGTTTTTACCTAGCGTGTAACTTAAATTTGCTAAGTAAGTATTAACTAAAATATCTTTGAAATAGTCATAATTAAAATATATTGCAGGTGTATTACTAAAACTCGTTTCTTTTATTTCATAAATTTTCGGAGTAAGCATCAAAGTAAATTGGTCGTGAATTGGTAAAAGCGTTACTTCATCGTAGCCACTAATAATTTCACTTTGAATTGTTATAGTTATTTGCTGTTTGCTAAATTTTTGCAAAAATAATTCATTAGCAATTACTACTTCTCCTTGCTTGACTTGTCGCTTTAACACTTCATCTAAATGAGCAATTTGACTTTGACTATAATAGCGAATCATAATGTCCGTAAGTTTTTCCCCTTCATCATTACTTAAAGTTGTAAATGGCGAAATAAACGTAGAGAGCGAAGGCTCAATTATTAAACTAGGTGCGAATTGCTGCCAGTTTCTAACTTCATAATAACTGGGCCGCTCCATTTCAGCGACTTTAAAATTTGAACCAGTAACGATTTTTTGTTTTGTTTGGCTGACATTTAAAGCATACGGAGCAAAGTAGAGCTCATCTAAATTAGCAACGACATTATTAGCCCCTTCATAAAAGCCATACATTAACAAAGTAACAACAAGACCAAAACTTAGTGAAACTATCATAAGTATGTTTTGCATTCTTCTTCTTTTTAATAGCCGCTTAACTAGACCGCTACTACTACCTTCTTTAGTTAGTTTCATTTTTTCTTTTGCAAATGTTTGCTCTGTTATTTTACTCTTTGATTTGACTTCAACTTCTTTATTTATAATTCTTATGACTACATCCGCGGCATCTAAAAATAAGTTCTCTTCATGAGAAACGACTACGACTAATTTTTCTTTTGCTAATTTAATTAGTTCACTAGTAACAAGTTTACTATTTTGTTCATCAAGTGCTCCAGTTGGTTCATCTGCAAGTATTATTGCTGGATTATTAATGAGGGCTCTTAGTAAAGCAATCCGACTTCTTTCTCCGCCTGATAAAGTTGCAGTTTTTTGATTAGCCAAATGGTTTAAAGAAAACTTCGTTAATAATTCATGCGCCCTAGTTTCAGCTTTTTGTTTTGCACTACCTTTAAACATTAGCGGGAGTGTAAGATTTTCTAAAACAGTTAAGTCACCAATTAAATGTGCATCTTGAAATAAAAAGGCGATTTCCTTGCGGTAAAATTTTAGTTTCCTCTGTTTAGAAAATTTTCTTAACCGTTTGTTTTTAAAATATATTTCCCCATTAGTCTGCTTGAGTAAGCCGCCCATTAAATTTAGTAGAGTCGATTTTCCTGATCCAGAAGGGCCACTTATTAAGATAAGACCTTTGTTAGGCAGTGAAAAACTAACCTTATCTAAAATCAGGTCTTTTCCAAATGACATACTTACTTTATCGAATTTAAACATTAAAAAACTCCCTAGTATTAAATAGGGAGTTAATTTAATTTTTGTTTGTTATTTTTTAAATAGTCGCTCGCTAGCAGGATTAATTGTTTTTTTGTAACGACGATTAAATTTAATTCGCTCCATCATAATAACATTGCCGCAGCCTTGACACTGAATTTTAATATCAGCTCCAACCCGGACAACTTGAAAGATTTTCGAACGATGGACACACGGATGTGCTTTTTTCATTTCAACAACATCATATAAATCAATTTTTACGACCGTCATATAAATCCTCCAATATGTTTGCTACTTCATCCCAACTTTTTACCCATATTGTTGGTAGTTGATGTTTAAAATATGCAATTTGCCGTTTGGCATAATTTCTTGTTGCTTTTTGAATGTCAGCAATAATTTCTGCTTTGGTTAAGTTGCATTGTTTCCCTTGCACAACTTGTTTATATCCAATTGCCTCGAATGCGCGGGCATTGTGTGGATGCTTCTTTAATAGGTTTTCAACTTCTTCAAATAAACCCGCTTCGACCATTTTATTAACACGTTCATCAAGATGTTCGTAAAGTAGTTTCCGGTCTATATCTAAAGCGAAAAAATGCGCTTCTTCGATTAGTTCTTGCTTTTGTTTTGCTTCGATTGCACTTTTACTTTCACCAGTTGCTAAATATATTTCAATTGCGCGTAGTAGTCGCTTGCGGTTATTTGGGTGAATTTTGTTTGCACTTTCTTTATCGATTTCACTTAAATAATTATGAAGTTCACTATTAGTTTTACTTTCATATTCACTTAAGTCTACTTTAGGCATTTCGCTAAATTCATAATCATATAAAGTCGCTCGAATATAAAGCCCGCTCCCTCCGACAATTATCGGTGTTTTGCCACGTTTCCTTACATTATCAATGGCAATTCTGGCATCTTTTTGATAATGAGCGACGGTATAGTCTTCATCAACTTCACTAATATCATATAAGTGATGTGGGACTTCTTTAAATGCTTCTTCGCTTGGTTTTGCCGTTGCAATATTTAAATGTTTATACACCTGAAAGGCATCACCGTTAATAATTTCTCCGTCGATGGCTTTGGCAAGTTTTATTGCAAATGATGATTTTCCCGTTCCTGTTGGACCACATATTACAACAATCATGTTCCTGTCCTTTTAAACATTTTTTCAAGTTCGTATTTAGAAAAATGAATAATCGTCGGTCTTCCGTGTGGACATGTGTAAGGATTATTTGCTTTTAATAAATTATCAAGTAAATATTGCATTGAGTTTAAATCAAGTCGTTCGTTTGCCCTTACACTAGCTTTACACGCCATTGTTGCAACTGCGTAATGTCTTAAGTTAGAAAAGTCTTCAATATCGCTATGAAGTAATTGATTTAATACATCTTCAACATATACTTTTTCATCATAATCTTCTTTAAACACAGGTACTTGGCTTATTTTATAAGTTGTCCCGCCGAAGTGTTCAAGTTTAATTCCTAACCTCGTTAATGTTTCAAATTTTTCTTCATTTAAGCGCAGCTGATCATTTAAGGGGATATCAATTAATTCAGGAATAAGCGGTTCGCGCATAATTAACCCTTTATTTACATCTTTCATAAATGCTTCATAATTTATTCGCTCATTCGCAGCATGTTGATCGATTAAATAAAATCCACCATCATCGCTTTCTGCAATAATATAAGTTAATTGAAGTTGAGCGATTGCTCTAAGTCTTTTTAGCGAATCTTTTATTTCGTCTTTAGGTTCTTCTACATATGGCGTTTCTTTTTCCACATCACTAAAAGAAGGAGTAGCCGTTACTTTTGTTTCAAATTTTGGCTCAACTTGTTCTCCATAAGTAAAATCAAGTTGTAACTGTTTAACTTCTTCATCTTTTGCCTTATTATCAATTTGTCTTTTAGGCTGAGGAGCGCTAAAACTTAAATCTTCTTTG
>JAAYSH010000028.1 GCA_012518415.1 Erysipelotrichaceae bacterium
GCATCCGCCAGTTTGTAAATATATGGGGATTCTTCCATCGAGGCAGGCGGAAAATAATGAACATTCGTCAAATTTTCATCTTTAATGCGATTAATTATTCGTTTTCGATTTGATCCGCTGCCGATAATAATAAACTTGATATTTGGCTCATCGATAAGTTTGCTAGCATTAATCATCAAATCGACATCTTGTAAATAGCCAATATTCCCTGCATAAACAACATTATATGTGTCGCTCCCCATATTGTAGCGCTTTCTAATTTCGTCAAGTTTCCCCACATCATATTCACTGATTTTATAAGTAGGTCCGTTGGGAATAATTCTAATTTTATTGCCAAAATCCCCCTTGTTTTCAAGTGTCCGCTTCATATCCTTGGAGATTGTGATAATCTCATCACTATTTTCTAGTGCCTTTTTTTGATAACGATTTAAAATTTTATACATGAAATCTGAAGGTTTAAACATATTATCCGGAAATAAATCTTGAACATTATAAATTACTTTTGCTCCCTTTTTTTTGCCGATTTTCGACCCCCAATAAGCATAAAAAATCGGCGGACTTGTTTGTAAAAACACTTCATCCGTCGTTATCTTTTTTAACTTTCTTGTACAACGCCGCGAAACCGACCAATATCTGAGTGCTAGTTTAAACTTGCTATATTTTTTGTAGCTAAAACATTTTACACGGTAAACATCAATATGTTCATTAAACCTTTCATAGTGTGAATGATTATACTTAGCAATCTCATCACGTGTAATATCACGGAGTGGGTTAGGCGTTATAATGTTAATGTGATACCCTTTTTCGATGTATGAATTGATTATTGGTTCAAAAACATATCTGATTGTTGGTGCTTCGGGATAAAAGTACATAAATAAAAATGTAATTGTTTTTTTTCTAGTGTCCAAATTATTTCGTGTTTTTTCCATAGTTAACTATTTAAACTCTTCCAACTTTTTAAGTAATTGTTTCATTTCTTCGACATTGAGTTGCGTCGTGTTATGTGAGCCATATGACTCATATTTGTTCGCTTCAAAACCTTCGGAAGTAAATTTTTTATAATTTAAATCGCGATTATCCGCAGTGATTCTATAAAAGTTTGGCAGCGACTGCGCTCTTAACATTTCCTCTTCTGTTACTAAAATTTCGTATAACTTTTCGCCGTGTCTAGTGCCAATATAAGTTTTCCCGACATTTGCATTTGTTAACTCTAATATCGCATCCGCGAGGACACCAATCGTGGTCGCTGGTGCTTTTTGGACAAATAAGTCTCCTTGCTTTCCATGAACGAATGCGTAAAGAACTAAATCAACCGCATCATCAAGCGTCATCATGAACCTCGTCATATTTGGATTAGTAATTGTTAACGGCACTCCTGCTTTAATTTGATCTAAAAATAACGGAATCACGCTTCCTCTTGATGCCATAACATTCCCGTATCTTGTTAAACATAAAACCGTATCACCTTCAAGCAGTTGTCTTGACCGAGCAATTACTGTTTTCTCCATCAAAGCCTTACTCATTCCCATCACATTAATTGGATAGGCGGCTTTATCGGTTGATAAAAAGATTGCTTTTTTAACCCCATTTTCTACACAAGCGGTAATGACATTGTCAGCACCAATAATATTTGTTTTCACCGCTTCCATTGGATAAAATTCGCACGACGGGACTTGTTTTAAAGCCGCGGCATTAAATACATAATCAACACCACGAAACGCACCACGGATTGATTGATAATCGCGAACATCACCAACATAAAATTTTAGTTTGTCGTTATTATATTGCTTACGCATATCATCTTGTTTTTTCTCATCACGTGATAAAATGCGAATTTCTTTAATTCCGGTATTAATAAA
>JAAYSH010000029.1 GCA_012518415.1 Erysipelotrichaceae bacterium
CCACATATGTTAGTTGCTGGTGCGACTGGATCGGGTAAATCAGTTTTTATTCATTCATTAATTATGACACTTATAATGCGTAATACTCCTAGTGAAGTAAAGTTAATGATTATTGACCCAAAGCGTGTGGAAATGTCTAAATACCGCGATATCCCACATTTAATGTGTCCAATTATTACCGATTATGATGAGGCAAAAGTTGCAATGGATAAACTTGTCCAAGAAATGGAAAACCGCTATGACTTACTTGTTGAAACAGGCTGCTCGAAACTAAGTGACTTTAATGAAGTTGCGGCTGATTATGGCTATGAACCACTACCGGTATTAGTCGTCATAATTGATGAATATGCTGACCTTGTTGAAGGTGCAAAAGATATTGCAACTCCAGTCGTCCGGATTGCACAAAAATCACGTGCAGCAGGAATTCATTTAGTTATTGCCACGCAAAGACCTTCAGTTAATGTTATTACAGGTGTTATTAAGGCAAACTTACCAACAAGAGTTGCCCTAAGTGTTGCATCACCAGCAGACTCGGTAACAATTTTAGGTTCAGGTGGAGCAGAAACGCTACTTGGTCGCGGCGATATGTTAGTCGATAGTCCGCTAATTTCTAATCAAGGTTTAGTCCGCTTACAAGGTGCCTTTGTCGATGATAAAGAAATTATCGCAGTTGCGAGATTTTTAAAACAACGTTATCCAACCGAATATATGGAAGAGTTCTTAGATCTTAAGCACCGCTCTGCAGCAGGAGCAGAATTCGGTGGCCTCATCAGGCAAGAAAAAGATGAACGTTATGATGAAATTAAAGCGTGGGTGTTAACCCAAGATTATATATCAATTAATCGAATTCAAACGAATTTTGGGATGGGGTTCTCGCGCGCATCACGAATATTTAATATGTTAAAAGATAATGATATCGTTGAAAGCGGCGGTGAGTCTAACTCAGCAAAGGGCTCAAAAGTTATCGCTAGTGATATGCGCTCGCCTGAAGAAAAACGAATCGATAATAATGAGTATTAATAAGGAGTTGTATGGAAGTAGGTATTGATATTGTAAAAATCGAGCGCTTTAAAAGTAAAACTAAACTCGCACAACGAATTTTAAGTGAAGAAGAATTACTTTTATATGAAGAAGCGCACAATAAAGAACAATTCGTTTCTGGTCGCTTCGCTGCTAAAGAGGCATTTATTAAAGCTCGGGGGAGCGAAAAAACCCGGATTCCGTTTAAAAGGATTAAAATAATAAGAGGAGAACAAGGTAAACCCTCCTTACATTATGAAAATAAAGTATACCCAGTCTCAATCGCTCATGATGGTGAATATGCGGTTGCAGTAGTTATTGTAAAGAAAGAGAATTATTAATTATGTTGAATTATTTTATGAAAGCCAAATTAGTTGGCAAACGCACAATTAAAGCACTTATATATTCCAAAGACAAAAAGGATGAAAATCCCAGATTTACGCTAGCAGTTAATAGTGAAAAACTAATTCCTTTAAAAATCATCGATGTTCGCTTCCAGTTTGGAACAAATTTATATGAACTCGAAGTACCATTTGACATCGAGCTTGGCAATGAATATTTAATTTATACACCTCAATATGGAACAGAGCCAGTCGATGTAACAAATGCGGTTTTTGCTGATGATTTTGATGAAAAATATGCATATGATGGCCCCTTAGGTGCGATTTTAAATAAAGATTCAACTTCATTTTATTTATGGGCCCCACTTGCAAGCAAAGTATTTTTAAATCTTTGTGATAACGATAATAAGTGCACATTCCACGAATTAAGCCGCGGTGAAAAAGGCGTATTTTCACTTACATTAAATGGCAGACTTGTCGGCTATGAGTATACATATATGGTTATAAATAATAGTCGGCCAATTGAAGTAGTTGACCCATATGCAAAAGCATCGACCCAAAATGCTAAACGAAGTGTTATTGTTGATTTTGAAGCATTTACACCAGATTTTTCTAAACAAAAACTACCAGCACTTAATAAAATGACTGAAGCGATCATTTATGAAGCATCGGTGCGGGATATGACAAGTGATAAAACAAGTGATGTTGTTCATAAGGGAACATTTTTAGGCTTAAGTGAACGTGGGCGAACTACTAGAGAAGGTAACCCAGCAGGATTTGATTATTTAACGAGTCTTGGCTTTACGCATTTACAGTTAATGCCAATTTATGATTTTGTTACTGTTGATGAAACTGATCCAAAACGTAAATATAACTGGGGCTATGACCCCGGCCAATATTTTGTGCCCGAAGGCTCATATGCCTCTAAACTAGATGATCCACTAAGCCGAATTAAAGATTTACAAAAACTTGTCACCCAACTTCATGAAGCAGGTATCCGCGTTAATATGGACGTCGTTTATAATCACGTCTACGCTGCGGAAACAAGTATATTTGAAAAAGTTGTTCCAAGTTATTACTTCCGTCATAACGATGATGGAACAATGTCAAATGGCTCTTTTTGTGGTAATGACTTAGCAACTGACCGATATATGGTTAGACGGCTTATTTTAGATAGTATCGAATGGTGGATGAAAGTATATGGTATTGATGGATTCCGCTTTGACTTAATGGGAATTATGGACTTAGAAACGATGCGGCAAATCGAAAAACTTGCGACATCGATTAAACCTGACGTCATGCTTTATGGTGAAGGATGGAATATGCCAACTAATTTACCAAATGAATTAAAAGCAACCCAAGATAACCACGCGCAGTTACCAAACTATGCCTTTTTTAACGATTCCTTCCGCGATATTGTTAAAGGCTCAACAGCAGAAGACCGGATGGCAGATCGTGGCTTCTTACTTGGTGCTGGAGATTATCGCCTTGGCTTTATGTTTGCGTATTTAGGCTCATCAAATCAGCTAGTATTTTCACCTAAATATACGCACGCGGGTCAATCGATTAACTACGTTGAATGTCATGACAATGCGACAATTTTTGATAAAATTACAATCGCGAATGCTGATGAGAGTGAAAAAGATATGCTCGCCCGGATTCGTTTACTTAATAGTGCAGTTATGGTTGCCTTTGGTATCCCGTTTTTCCACAAGGGTCAAGAAATCGGCCTAACAAAATTTGGCGATCAAAACTCTTATCGAAGTGGAGACCGTGTTAATCAATTCGCCTATGTTAAACTTGATGACCGCTATGATATGTCCATATATTTCCATGAACTAACAAAATTAAGAAAAGAATGCATTTTCCTCCATGAAACTGATCCAAAGAAAATTCGTGAGATGGTGGAATTTAAAGATATTAACGGCAAAAATGGTAATGCTGGTATATTAATTGATTACGTTAATATTACTAAATATGAGTCACCATATAAATCATTTAAAGTTTTATTTAATCCAACGAAAGAGACAATGTATTATGACCTTGATGATTATGAAAAAATTATTTTTGATCGCGCGGGTTATTCAGCGGCAAAAGTTGATACATATGTAAAAAGACTTGTGTTGCAGCCATTATCATTTTTCGTTGTTGGCCTAAGAAAAGGTGATGAAAGGAATGAGTAGTTATTCATGTTAAAGTGGTTAAGATTAGTATTTGTCTTTGTCCCGTATTTACTTTGGCAATATCTTTTTAAAATTGTTCCAATGTCGAGAAATATGAATAAATACACATTACAGCAACGCTGGGATGAATTAAGAAAACTACTCATACGACTATATAAAGTCCTCAGGATTGATATTAAGGCAAGAAACTGGGGGCATTTACAAAATAACCGCCAACAATATATAATTGTTAATCACTTTTCATTTCTTGACCCCGTTACGATGATCGTGTTAAATAAAAAGCCACTTATATTTGTCGCTAAAGAAGAAACATTTGACATGATTGTCGTTGGTCGGTGTTTGAGATTGATTGATGGTATTGGGTTAAAACGTGGTGATTTACGAGCAGAATTAAATTCGATGAAACTTGTTAGTAAAGCAATTGATAATGGTTTAACCGTTTGTATTTTCCCTGAAGGAACAAGAAATACTTCATTTAATGGAGAGTTACTCGAGTTCAAAGCAGGAGCATTCAATATCGCAATGAAAAAGCAATTAGAAATAGTAAGTGTTTGCCTAATTGGTACGCAATTCCCGCTTCAACTTAATACTAACTGGAAAAAATTCCCAGTTACGATTGATGTTCCCGCTTTATATGAAGCAAGTGATTATGAAAACTTGACAACGATTGAATTTTCTAATCTAGTCCGTGAAACAATGCAAGCAAGCGTGAATCATATTCGTGAGGTTCAAATCAAGAGGCAGCGCCCATATATTAAGAAGCGCGACCTTAAATTAATTACTACTTAAAATTTAACTGGGTTTTGCTGAAGAATTTAGTTGCAATTCAAAGTTTAATTATAAAAA
The DNA here is from genome assembly GCA_012518415.1 of Erysipelotrichaceae bacterium. Taxonomy (GTDB): domain Bacteria; phylum Bacillota_I; class Bacilli_A; order RFN20; family CAG-826; genus UBA5455. The sequence continues at coordinate 4,391 of JAAYSH010000029.1, forward strand.
GGAGGACGAGATTATGCGAATGAGTAATATTATTGCCAAGAAAAGATATGGTAAAAAACTTACCCGCGAAGAAATCCATTTTTTTATCAAAGGTGTAACGGAGGAAAAAATTCCGACCTACCAAACAAGCGCGCTTTTGATGGCGATCGTTTTTCAAGGGATGGACAAAGATGAAATCGCTGCCCTTACTGAAGCGATGATGCACTCAGGCGATGTCGTCGATTTAAGTTCGATTAAAGGTATTACAGTTGATAAGCACTCAACTGGTGGAGTAGGGGATAAAACCTCACTTGTTATTGGTCCACTTGTCGCTAGTTGTGGTGCAAAATTAGCAAAAATGAGTGGACGTGGTTTAGGCCATACTGGCGGGACGCTTGATAAATTAGAATCAATCCCGAATATGTCAATTGATATTGAAATTGATGACTTTGTTAAACAAGTTAATGACATTGGCTTAGCAATTATTGGTCAAACTGCCGATTTAGTCCCGGCTGATAAAATTTTATACGCACTTCGTGATGTTACGGCAACCGTAGAAAGTATCCCCTTAATCGCCTCATCGATTATGTCAAAAAAACTTGCGAGCGGAACTGATACAATTTTACTTGACGTAAAATTTGGTTCTGGTGCCTTTATGAAAACAATCGAAGAAGCGACAAAGCTCGCACAGACGATGGTAGAGATTGGCGATTCACTTAACCGTGATACAAAAGCGATGTTAACGAATATGAATCAACCGCTTGGTTTAGCAATCGGCAATAACTTAGAAGTTATTGAAGCAATCGAGACACTTAGAGGCGGCGGTCCGGATGACTTAGTTGAAATTTGTTTAACTGCTGTTGCAATTATGCTTTATCAAGCAAAAATTGTTCCCTCGATTGAAAAAGGCAGAGAACTAGCCGAAAGTAAAATTGCCGACGGAAGTGCTTTAGAAAAACTTCGCGAAATGGTAATTGCTCAAGGTGGCGATCCTACATATATTGATGGCCCAGAAAAATTCCCAATTGCGCAATTCATCGTACCAATCGTTGCTAGCGAATCAGGATATGTTGAGGAAATTGATTCACTTGAAGTTGGGGTCGCTGGTGTACATTTAGGTGCAGGCAGGGAAACGATTGAAGATGCAATTGATCCAAGCGCAGGCATTGTCTTAAATAAAAAAGTTGGTAGTGAAGTAAGTGTTGGTGATATTCTTGCTCATGTCCATACAAACCGGCAACTTGATGAGATTACTCAAATCTTAGAAAATGTTAAAAATGCATTTAAGATTTCTAAAAACCATGTCGAAACCCCTCCGGTTGTATATAAAGTAATTGAGTAGCAAATAAAAAAACATCGACCTACTTAGTGGTCGATGTTTTATTTAGTTCAGCTAATTCACGGTAAATAATCAGCAACTCATTAATTACAAGTAAGCAGTCGTAGTAGTAATTAAATAAGAGCATATCACTTTTAACAACCCGGTCATGCGTAAGTTGGTTTCGCACCTTTTGGCGCCACTCTTGGAGTTTCTCATTTAAGTTATTTCTAACTGATTCATTAAATGTTTTACCAACAAAACTAACTAATACTTCAATTCGCTCTGCGAGGGTCAAATTAGTCGCCCATTTATAGTGATAAGGTTTTTTGAAGTGTTTTTTATGAATATAAATTCGATGTTTTCTTTCACCAGTTTCAGTATCTGTTTTAGCAAAAGATATCGTGATTGTTTGACCACCGAAGAAGTCAGAAACTATCTTAATAATTAGGCGCTCCATCGCTTTAAAAAGCGGGAAAAATATATAAGATTTATCAAGCGCTTCAGGCGAATTCTTATCCTTAAGCCAATTAACTAACGTGTATTGAGCAGTAATAAAGTTTTCTTGAATAATATCATCGATCATATTGTTTAAAATCGCGTAGAAATCTTTTTCGTAAACCGAAGTACGTAGCGGTGAAGTATCATATAAACTCTTAGTAAATCCTTGCCAATATGTGTCGGTTTTTTCTAATTTTTTATTTACAAATGTATTTATAAAATAAGATTTAAATTGGTTTTTGGTAATAAAACTTGAAGGAAGTATTTCAGGTTTACTTGCTTGTTCCTTAATTTCTAATTCGACTGTTTCTTCCTTTACTTTCGGAAACTCAAGAACATATTTACTTGAATAAAGCGGACCAATAATATTCGTTATTTGTAAAAGCAGATGCTCAAGCCTTTCTTCATCCTTAATAAATAATTCGTTGTAATAATACTTATTAAATAATTCTATCAATTCAGTTTTATCTTCTAGCTTTTTTAATCCTTCATTCCTCAAGTCCGCATTAGTACTAATCGGGGTATATACATGAAGAAATTGGCTCGAAAGATTTGGATAAGTAAGTAAATATTCGCGGCATATTTCTTGAACAATCCGATTACCGACTTGAAAATCATGAGGTTTGGTTTTTAAATACATCTCCGCTCTTGCTAGAAGCATAAAATTAGTATTATAAAGTTCGTGTTTATTTTCTTTATTTTGTAAAGTGAAATATTCATTTAAGATAAATGTTGCTAGTTCGGGATTCTTCGGAATAAGTTTTTGATACAATTCAAAAATCTCCAGTAATATCCATGTAAAATCACCGTTTTCACGAAGCAACTGTAAATAAATATTTTGATATAAAGTAAAGAAGTCTTTTAAACGTGGATTATCGCTATATTCATAATTAAAGCGATTCGAGACACGTTTCATTTCTTCAACAACAACTTTATATCCGTCTTTGACTAACACACTTAAATAAGGCGGGAAAAACGGCGGGAAGGAAGAGTAGTGGTAAAACCTTTCATAATACGCTTTGACCCGCGATGATAAAGTTTGGCTTTCACCTGGTAAAAACGCCATTATTGTTAATAAATGCAAAACATCATCACTAGAATATCCTTCACTTACTTTAAGTTTATCTTTATTTATTTCAACAAAAATTGCTGAACAACTTTTTTGAAACCCATTATTCGTTGCAAATTTCATTTTTTTCGCAGGCGGATAAATTTTGTGAAGCAATGCTTCCGCAATCACGAGTTCGTTATTTGTTGAAGAAGTTGGTAGTTTCGTAAAATCAAGCCCAACCTCATCAAAAGTTGTAAGTGCTTTTTCAACTGGCGCACGTAAAGCTTTAACACATTCGTATATAACAAGAGAAAAAAGCCGGTTATTAATAGCACTATTTAATGAAATTTCAGTTTGTCTCATCTGCATTAATTACCTTTCTTTCTTTTTAAACTTGCCAAATCACTGCTTCGGCCTTGACGTTTAAGTCGCTCATAATGAGCGTTTAAAACCTTTTCATACTGTGAACTATTTGAAGGTAAATAAATTTCTTTATTTTTAATTAACTCTGGCAAATACTGGATCTTTTCCCATAAGTCACTGCGGTCATAGGGGTATTTATCTTCTTCGCGAATATTAACAGGTGTCATTTTTAAATAATCAGGTACATCTAAAAGGGTCGAAGTAGCAATATCCATTGCCGCTTGAATTGAATTTGCGGCTGCTTTTGATTTAGGGGAAAGGGCTAAGTCAATTACACTAAAACCTAAGGGAATAATCGCCTCGGGGAAACCAACCTTTTTTGCACTTTCAATCGCAGTCGCACATCTTTGTACGGCCTGCGGGTTTGCTAAACCGATATCTTCATAGGCGGTTATTAAAAGCCTACGTTCAATTGAAACTAAGTCACCTGCCGCGGCAAGCCGAGCTAAATAATATAAGGCCGCATCAACATCAGACCCGCGAATACTTTTTTGCAGCGCACTAACAGAATCATAGTGATCACTTTCATCTTTATCGAGCAAGTAGTTTGGAACTTTTAAGACACTCGCAACCTGATTAACATCGACTTTATTTTCATTACTTAGGGATAAAACTTCTAAATAATTAAGCGCGAACCGCATATCACCGCCACTACTTTTAGCAATTAAACTAAGTGCATCATCACTAATACTTAACTTATTATTTAATCCATTATATGCACTAAGGGCCCGCTTTAATCCGGTAACGACATTATCTTTTGATAACGGCTTAACTTCCAACAAATGTGTCCGCGAACGAACCGCAGGATTTATTGATAAGTACGGATTCGCTGTTGTCATCCCAAACAAATAAAGTGTCCCGTCTTCAATAAATGGTAATAGAATATCTTGCTTATCTTTATTTAAACGGTGAACCTCATCAAAAATTAATATGTACCCATGTGGATGTAGCTGCGCCTTTTCAATTACTTTTTCTAAATCACGCTTGGAAGAAGTAACCGCATTAAGCTCACTATAGGGGACGTTAAACTCCCTCGCTAATACTTGAGCGATTGTCGTTTTCCCCGTTCCTGGAGGACCATAAAATATGAGTGAAACAAGCATTTTGTTTTCTAAAATCGTCCTTAAAAAACCAGCCTCACCGACTAAATGAGGTTGACCAATAATTTCATCTAGGGATGAAGGACGCATCCGATGCGCTAAAGGAGCAATCATATTTAACCACCTACTTTGTTATATTATAACAATATCGGAATTAATTCTCTATAATATATATGAGGTGAACTATGCGAATTTTACTCCAAGTTGTTAAACAAGCAGCGGTAAGTATAAACGATACAACGATTTCAAAAATCGGACCAGGTATGTTATTATTTATCGGCTTCACCAAAGATGATGATGAAGCAGTTGTCAAACAAATGGTCGCCAAAGTACTTGGCTTAAGAATCTTTCCTGATGAAAACGGAAAAACTAATTTAAATATTCAAAGTATTAATGGGGAGATTTTAAGTGTTTCGCAGTTTACACTATATGCGAATACAAAAAAAGGTCGACGCCCATCATTTGTCGACGCTCTTGGCGGTACTAGGGCAAAAGAACTTTATGAGTACTTTAACCAAGTACTAAAAGAAAAATACCCTCATGTCCAAGAAGGAGAATTTGGGGCGAATATGCAAGTATCACTCATTAATGACGGACCAGTAACAATCTGGCTCGATAGTAAGGAGCTTTATGGCGAATAAGAGCAAAGGCAAAGTTTTAGTCGGACTTAGTGGCGGTGTTGATAGCGCGGTCGCGGCTTTTTTGCTGCAACAAGCAGGCTATGAAGTTACCGGCGGCTTTATGCGCAACTGGGATTCACTCGCAAACCAAGATATTTTAGGTAATCCGACTTTAGAAGATGATAAATGTGCCCAAGAAGTTGATTATGAAGATGCTTTAGAAGTTGCAAAAAAACTTGGTATCCCGCTTTTAAGAGTCGATTTTGTTAAAGAGTACTGGGATAACGTCTTTGTCTACTTTTTAGAAGAATATAGTAAAGGCCGAACGCCAAATCCAGATATCTTTTGCAATAAATACATTAAGTTTGATGCATTTTTAGATTTTGCTAAAAGTGAAGGGTTTGATATTATCGCTACAGGACATTATGCTAAAAAAATTACCGATGGTGATAAAGCGTATTTAGCAAAAGCTCACGACAAAAATAAAGATCAAACATATTTTTTAAGCCAACTTTCGCAGGAACAATTAAAGTCTGCCCTTTTCCCACTTGGTGAAATTGAAAAAGATAAAGTTCGCGAAATTGCGGCTAAACTAAATTTAACTTCAGTTATGGATAAAAAAGACTCAACGGGAATATGTTTTATTGGTGAGCGCAATTTTAAAGATTTTCTTCAAAATTATATCCCTGCAAAACAAGGTGATATTGTGGATATAAATAAAAACCGTGTATTAGGAAAACACTCTGGTGTCATGTACTATACAATCGGCCAACGACGCGGCCTTGGTATCGGCGGAATTAAAGGCGAAGATGCCCGCGGCTGGTTTGTTGTTAAAAAAGATGTTACAAAAAACATTTTATATGTTGCAAGTGGTGATGAAGATTACCATCTTTATTCAAACCGCGCGATAATCGAACTTGCTAACTGGATTAGCGATAAACCTCTTGATAGGGCAAGTTTAAATGTAAAATTTAGATACCGGCAAAAAGACCATCCGGCTATTATAAAACATATTGATGATGATCATTTCGAATTAATATATAAATGCAGGGCCAAAGCAGTTACACCAGGACAAGCCGCAGTTTTATATGATGGTGAAGTTTGCCTAGGAGGCGGAATTATTAAAGAAGTTTACCGCGATGAACGCCGACTTTTATAGGACACTTCAACTTAAATTGCTAAAAAAATTTGCTATTTGAAAAAATACTAGTATAATTTCAGTATCAAAAAGGTATGACCTTATTAAGAAATTTCCAAAAATCGCAATTTAATTAAAAGGAGTGTGTTGTTAATTGGAATCTATCCCTGACTTGTCTCGAAGTTTAGTCAACTTCTCATCACTGCCACTATTCTCAAATGAATCATGGTGGTACGATCTACTATTATTAGGTCTAATTATTTTATGTTTAGTGTTTTCTGCCTTTTTCTCATCAACAGAAACAGCACTAACATCATCCAATACAATCAGAATACGTAACCTAATGGATGAAAACGTTCGTGGAGCAAGAAAAGCAGTGTTCTTGAGCGAAAGATATGATGAAACTATTACTGCAATTTTAATTGGGAATAACTTAGTTAACATATCAGCATCGACACTTTCGGCATCGATGTTTACCCGAATTGTTGTTCTTGGACCGACATGGTCTAATGTTTTGTCAACGATTACAATGACGATTATCGTCTTAATTTTTGCCGAAATCTTACCAAAAACATTCGCGAAAAAATCACCTGAGAAATCAATTTTAGCTCGTTCAGGCGCAATGTGGGTTGTTCTTAGAATTTTCACCCCATTTACATGGGTGTTTATGCAAATTCAAAAACTCGCATCCAAAATTCGTGGTAATGATGATGAAGAAATCGCTCCATCGATTAATGAACGAGAACTTGAATCAATTATTGATGTAATGGAAGGTGAAGGAGTAATTGATGAGGACCGCGCTGACCTAATCCAAAGTGCGCTAGCCTTAGAAAATCGCTTTGTCAGCGAAATTATGACACCAAGAGTTGATATTGAAGCAATCGAAGTAAGTATGTCAACTGAAGAAATATATAAGGCAGTGTATGAATCAAAATTCTCACGTGTCCCTGTTTATGAAAGCGATAAAGATAACATTCTTGGTATTTTACCTGTTAAAGATTTTATTTTCGCTATCGTTGAAGCGGGAAATGACTTAGAAAAAATTGATATTCGTTCATTATTAACTGAAAGTTTATACGTAAATAAAAACGTCCGTGTCGATGACTTATTAACGGAAATGCAAGCAGC
>JAAYSH010000030.1 GCA_012518415.1 Erysipelotrichaceae bacterium
TAAAGTTACTCGAAGAAACAGGTATTGTTGTTACACCTGGAATTGGCTTTGGCGAACACTATGATGATCATGTCCGCTTCTCTTTAGCAGTTGATAATGATGTTCTTGATAAAGTCATTGCAAAACTTACTTCTTTTGAGAAACAGTTCGTATAAACTAAATTTAAACCATTTATTTATTGACGGTTTTGTTGCTTAGCAAGAAACCGTCTTTTTTCATTTTTGTACATTTCGCGAAGTTGCGAATAATGGATATTACGCATGATCGCGTAGGCGCGTTCTTCTTCCTCACCGATTCTTTCAATAAAGAATGATGTGAAGATTGCTTCAATTCTAAAAAATGTTTCAAATAAGCTAAGTAAAGTTATATCACCAATATAAGAGGGCAGTGCATATATTAAAATTGGTGAAGAATGTGCGACTTCACTACTCATTTCATAAAAGCGGTGATACTCACTTAGTCCTGCGCTTTTTTGCAATCCATCACGGAAATTAAGTTTATGCGTTTTTAAATTAAATTCAGGTATCGCAAAAAGCCAACCATATTCAATAAAGCGTTTCATATCTTTACTCTTAAGTTTTTCATCTTTCATTTTTTGCTTAATTTCAACAAAAATTTCATCGGTCTTTTCTTTTGTCGATAAGCCACTTCGATAAGCGACTCCGTATTTAATATGTCGGAGGTAACTATTATAAACATCTTCATCATATTTATTTAAAATTGCTAGTACACATTCGGTTTCATGAAGAGTACGCCACGTCGAGAATGCTTCGGTTTCAAATCCTCCTGTAAGCAAATCAACAATTGATTTTGCCAGCGAGAATGCTTTCGCCATTACATCACGCATTAAAGTCGTTTGCGGATTATATTTCGGAAATCTTTTTAACATCCCTAAAATAAAGTTTAAATATAATGTAAGTGATGAAATCGGCGGGTAATATATCGACATCCCTAGTCCTTTTTGGTAGTCAAAATGATTATTCGTTAGGTATTTGTCAGCGATATTTGAAATCATTAGTGAAATGAAGTTTTCATTTTCACTCATTTGCTTAATTTCCTCTTCGCTTTTTCCTGCTGTATAGTAATAGTATTCACTGACTATATAAAAGACAATCGCACTTTTATTAACAAGTTTTGCTTCAATTTGTTCATGAATTGTGGCGAATTCCTCAATTGTATATAAAACAGTTTCATAAACCTCATATAAAAACTCTTTATTTGGAGGATATGGAAGTTTTAGTTCATCTAAAAACTTGGAAAATTCGCTAAAACGGTTAGTAGGGTTTCTTTCCATTAATAGTACTTCACCTCCACTTCTAAAGTAGTAGCAATACTTATTAATACTTCTTTAAGTTCTTCTTCAAGAGTATTGCTAATATGAATTGCTTTTAAGTAATCAAAACTTATTTGATAGTTAAGCAAATTATTTAATTCGACGATTAAGTAGTGTTCATTTAGTTCGCCATATAAGGCGTAAGCAAGGGCGCTAACAAATTCATCTTCATGATCTGCGAGTTCGTTAACTTCATCGATTGTAAACGCTTGGAATAAGTTCGCAGCAAGCGCACGGTAGTCAAGTGGATCAAGCTTATTTAAATCAAACTCTAGCCAAAACTCCGCGTTTAAATCTTTAATGATTTCTAAAAACAATGTCGCTTTATACATTTTCGTTAAGATAAATTCTTTTTCTTTCAAATCAAGTAAATCCTCGCTTAAATTTTCATTTAGTAAAATTGGTTCAAAATATAAAGCGCGATTAAGTGTTGCTTCTAAATGCGGGTAGTGTTCTAATTTATCGCTACCAATAATAATACGGAAGTCACCTGGTACATAAAAGGTTTGAAAAATATGTGAACTTTTACTAGCGATTGCTTCGATTACTTTTTCATCACTTTCTCCGTATAAATCAAGAAAGTTGCTTACTTTATTAAAACTCATAACTCCATCCTTTCGTATATACCTAAATTAATTGAAACTAAATATGCTTCAATTGGTAAATTAAATGTTTTTTCTAAATACGATGCATAGGCGGCGAGTTGTTCATCATAGCCTTCTAAGTTTTGCAGTTTATAGTCGTATAAAATAATTTTATCATGTAATAATATAAAGCCATCAATTATACCTTCACGGTCAGTTTCTTCATCATAAAATGCATATTCTTTATAGTGGTTATGTTTATTTGCTTGTGCGAATAAATCTAAGTTCATAATTTTAGTTATTTTCCGCGCTTCACTTTCACTTATCTCATTAGGAAGCGTTTTGCTTACAAAATCAGCGGCAAAAAGTAAGCTATGCATTCGGTCTCCGTATTCAAGTAGTTGAGGATCAACATCTTCGGCGATTACTTTTGCGATTGGTTTACTTATTTCTTTTAAAGTAAAATCACCTTCATATGTTTTTAATAAAGGAATTTTAAATTTTTCATCTTCTTTTTTACTACTTTGTATTTCATTTAATTTAATTCCTTTTAGTTCACCTTGTTTTACTTCAAGGTTTCTAATTTCCTCTTTAGCAAAGGTAAATAATTCAAGAAATGATATTGTATCACTAATAGAACCATATTTTTTTTGTTTGCTTTTTGGCGCTAATAATGTAATTTTTTCTCTTGCTCTTGTAAGTGCGACATAAAAGACACGAATTTCTTCACTTAGTGTTTTTGCTTCTTCATCAAGTTTTTGTAATTCATGAACAAAGTTATATTTACCGTCACTTAAATAATCCCTTCCAACGATGCCGTATTTAGATGAAGTTCGCCATTCGCCCCGGTAATCCGCAGCACTGAAGTTTCTAAATAATTCGGGATAGTAAATATGTGAAAATTCCAAGCCTTTTGATTTATGAATTGACATTATTTTTACAACATTTTCTGAATCATCACTTATACCTGCATCAATTCCGATTTGATTCGTAATTAATTCATCTAAGTAATAAACAACATCACTAATTGTGTAGCCAACTTTTGATAGTTCGTTAAGTTTATTAATAAAAATATTTATTTGCTCGAGTGTTACTGCGACGTTATTAAGTTTTATAATGTTTTCGTTTAAATTAAATTCATTAATTAAATACTCTAATTGGCTTTGGAGCGGTAAGTATTTAACCTTACTAGCAACCTCATCAAGTTTTTTCATAAGCTCACTAGTTAAATATGTGTTTTCACTAATTTGCTTATGTAAGACTTTATCATCTTCTTCAACAAGAAAACTTCTTGCAACTGAAAGATAAGCGAGTTTTTCTTCGCTTTCACTTAAGTTATACGTAATTTTATGCGCTAGTAATTTAATTAACGAAATAACTGCTTGAATTGGGCTTTGATCAGTAATAACTTCATTATCTACAACTTTAAGCGGGATTTGATAATCGATAAATACGCGCTTATACACATTAAAGTTCGTTTTGTTTCTTACAAGAATTGCAAAATCTTTAAAGTCTAAGTCTCTTGTACTTGTATGTTTTGCAGCAGCATATGTTTGCTGCTTATTATTTAATCTCTTTATAATATCTTCAGCAATTAACCGCGCTTCTA